>CAYLTE010000022.1:0-32763 GCA_964386195.1 uncultured Burkholderiales bacterium
GACGGACTGTTAATCCGCAGGTCCCTGGTTCGAGCCCAGGTCGGGGAGCCATCACCCTCGCTGTGACAGGCGCTTACCGGACTCCGCATCGACGGTAATAAGACCGTCGGTGAAATGTGATCCACCACATTGGAGTGCACCGATGAGCCCCTCTGAAGATGCTGTTTCAGTCGCGTCTACTAGCGCTGCTGAATGCGAAAACCGTGCCCCGGTACCCTCTCCTGCCGGCACACGCACGCTGCCCACGACCGTGGGCGAGCTGATCGATACCTACATGGCGCACTACGCCGGGCGTGATAGCGCACGCGTCTATCGCCTAGCCGAGTGGCGAGCACGCATCGGCGCGCTGGAGATCCCGCGCGTGAACGACGATGAGGTGCACCACGCCCTCGAGGCGATCGCCGCGCAGCCTGCGCGTCTGTTCTGCGGGCGCGATGCCGACGGCCAGCCGATCTACAAGCGTCGACGTGCCGCCGGCTCCACGCAGCGCCGCTCTCCGGCCACGGTCAACCGTTACCACGCCTCGCTTGCGGCCGTGTTCACCTGGGCCATCAAGCGGCGCCTGGTGCCGCGCGGATTCGAGAATCCCTGCCGCAAAGTCGAGCGCCAGCGCGAGAACAGCGGCGTGGTGCGCTTCCTCGATGCCGACGAGCTGCAACGCCTGCTCGCCGCCTGCAAGGCCGCACGCTGGCCACGCCTGTATGCTCTGGTGCTGCTGGCGATCACCACTGGCGCGCGCCGCGGCGAGCTCGAGCGCCTCACCTGGGGTGACATCGACCTCGAGCGCGCAGTGGCCTACGTGCGCGAGAGCAAAAACGGCGAGCCCAAGACGCTGCCACTCACCCCCGGCGCGGTGCAGGCACTGAGCATCCACCGCGAGCGTGATGCCAAGCGCTACGCGCGCACGCTCGAGGCGCAGCTCGTGTTCGCCTCGCGGGTGAAGCCTGATGTGCCCTACAACTTCGAGCAGCACTGGCGCACCGCGCTCAAGGCCGCGCAGATCCGTCGCTTCCGCTTCCACGACTGTCGCCACACCTGCGCCTCCTACCTCGCTCAGGAGGGCGCGAGCCTGCTGGAGATCGCCGACGTGATGGGGCATCGCCAGCTCGCCATGGTCAAGCGCTACGCGCACCTGACCGTCAAGAGCAAGGCCGCCCTGGTCAATCGCGTACTGGGCGAGATCGCGTGACATCCCAGGTCGATGTGCCGAGACTGCGGCGGCTGCGCGCACGTGCCTGCCAGGTCATCACGAGCGCGGGCGGCAACATCGAGGCGCGAGTGCGCCGGGTCGATACCGAGCTGCACCCGGTGCACCCGTTCATGCGCGAGCTGCTCGACGACGCGTGTCTGTGCGATCTGGTCGTGGCAGTCAACGCCGGCGATCGCCTCGCGCAGGATCGACTTCGCGCGGCGATCGCTGCGCGCATGCGCACCCGCGTGGTGCTCACAGCCTGCGCAGCCGACTACCTGGCCCGGGCGTTGGAATCGGACGATCCCAGCGCCGCCTTCGCACGAACCAACCGGCGCGGCAGTGATTCCCTCAAGCATGCTTGGCGCCATGCCAACGCCTTGCACCTGGTGCGCTTCCTCTACGGCGAGCGCGGCGATCGGGCGCTCGCCTTGGCCGAGTGCGCCAGCCTGATCGACTACACCGTGAAGGGACTCAAGGAAGCGCTGACCGAGCCAGCGCTAGACGAGGCACTCGCATTCGAGCGCCATGCGCATCAATTGCTCGAATTAGCCGGTCCGGCCATTGTCGCATGTGACTGGTTCATTAGTGATTTTTGTCGGAAGTAATACTGCCTTTTACTCCGACACCTCCTCTCGCGTAATCACACCCAGGCGTCTAGTAGCGCCTGTCACACACGCGAGGATTTCATGGCAACCAAACGTAGTCGCACGGCAACTGCCCGTGCTCACACGCCACCGGCCCCGGCCGATGGCGCCGTCCTGCAGCACCTCCTGCCGCTCGATCGCTTCGCTGCGGCAAACACGCACCTCTTCCCGTCTCCGCACAGCTTCGCCTGGTTCGTGCGCCAGAACCGCCAGGCGCTGATCAAGGCCGGCGCCCTGTGCATGGTCGGCGGCCGGAAGATGATCGATCCCTCTCGGATCGGCGAGGTCATTCACGCCGCTGGCGTCAAGGCAGCAGCCACCGCGACGCGCACCCAGGAGGCAGCATGAACTGCGCCTCCGACGAACAGAAGAAACTGCACCAGCAGTACATCGAGTTTCTCTACAGCGTGGAGCTTGGCGAGCTCGCGAAGCTCGCGCTCGTGACCCGCCGCTTTGCCTTGTACGCGCTCACCACGGCACGCACGGCGATCGGAGGTTGTGATGATCCTGATCGCGTGATCGACGAAATCCGTAAAGAGGTGGCGCTCGTTGAGAAATTCTCGGCGTCCGTTCAAGAGCGGTGCAACCTCATCCTTCATGGCGCACGCCGTGGCGAGCACTCGGAGGCAGCATGAACACAAGACTTCACCAGATACACGCTGTGGAAGACATCATCGTTCGCATCGAGTATCTCGCCGATGCCCTTGAGCACCTGGTCGAGGGTGGGCCCGAGCACGTGCAGGTCGCGGCGGCAGATTCGCCCTACAGAGCCGCGGCCGCTGCGCGCGCCACACGCATCCTGGGCGCGGCGCAGGAGCTGGCGCGAGCGATTCAACTACAGGTGATCGATGCGCAGGCGATCTTTCGCGAGGAGGTCGAAGAGCACGCGCCACTGCCACTTCCACCCGGGCCGCATCTCCCGCCTCGGCAACCGGAAGGCCTGAAATGAAGCAAGGCGGCATGGCATCGAGGCCTTGCATGCCGCCTTACGGGCGCCGGCTGGCCGAGCTGCGGTGCAACGGCATGGCGCCGGCCGGCTGGGTCAACGTCACGCGGGTGATCAAACCGCGCGGCGCCTGGTCAATCGCACTGCCCTACGGCGAGGCGCCCGAGCAGTTCGATCTCACCATGCTCGCCGGCCTGGCGCTGATGGTGGGGCTGTCCTCCCAGCATGATGACAATGACCGGGTGATTGCCTGCCTCGAGCAGGCAAGGCCCGCCGTTGGCGTGGTCATGCTCGACGGGGAGTTTCACCGCTGGATCGAGGGCGCGCGCGATGAGTAACGTTGTCGAGGTCCGACGCGAGACTGCACAGGAAAGAGCCGCCCGCGCCTCAGCACGCGTAGGCGGTCCTGCGGAGAAGCTCAAGGCGAGCTGCGTGATCGACTTCCTCGCGCAGCCGCTGGAGGCGCCCAAGCCGCTGATGGGGGGGTGGTTGGGCGAGAAGACCCTGGGAATGACACACGCGTGGCGGGGCGCGGGGAAAAGCTGGTTTCACTTGAGTCTGGGTTGGTACCTAGCTGCCGGCGCTGATTTCCTCGACTGGCCGTGCCCTGAGCCGCAGGATGTGCTCTATATCGACGGGGAGATGGCTGCGTCTGGCGTGCAGACTCGTTTGCGCCGCATCCAGCTCGGGTGCCCGAAGACTCCCGCACCAGGTCGATTCATCCTCGTCAACCCCGATATGCAGGACCGCCCGATGCCCGATCTATCCACCACGGGCGGGCAGATCGAGTTCGACGATCTGATCGAACAGCATGCCCCGAAGCTCGTCATCGTGGACAACCTGAGTTGTCTGGCGCGCTCCGGCGGTCCGGAGAACGACGCGGAGTCGTGGGGCATGGTGGCGCAGTGGGCACTGCAACACCGACGTGCGGAGCGCGCCATCCTGTTCGTGCACCACTCGGGCAAGGGCGGCCAGCAGCGCGGCACCAGCAAGCGCGAGGATCTGCTCGATACTGTGCTGGCACTCAAGCAGCCCCCTGATCACGACGCGGCCGCGGGCGCCTGCTTCGAGATCCATTTCGAGAAGGCCCGCAACCTGGCAGGGGGCGAGCTCGCCGCGATCGAAGCCACGCTCGTCGATGACCCACTCTCTGGTGGTGTGATGTGGGCAACGCGCTCGGTCAACACCGCAACGGACGCGCGGGTGATCGAGGCGTGGAACGCGGGCGGGGTGTCGATGCGTGACATCGCACGCGAGGTTGGGATCAACGTGAGCACGGTCAGTCGGCGCCTGAAGAAGGCAGCCGAGGCCGGGGCGCTCACTCGCCCGTTGCCGGATAAGTAGGGTGTTGCATGCGACAGACCATCGCAACGCACACCGCAACAGCGCAACGGTCCGGGGGTGTTGCGTGTTGCATCCCCTTAGGGATGCAACATGCAACACACCTCCCCGGCCGCGCGGCCTGGATCGGCGTGGTGCGGCCGGTCGATCCGGTGGCTCGGGATGTCGAGGTGGGGCGGGTGATCGAGGTCCGGCCAGTTCGTGGGTCGGCGTGCTCCGGTCCGGCCGGCGGGTCGGGCGGCCAGCGGGCCGCCGGCGGGTCCCTCCCCCCCGCCGGCCATGCACGGTTCATTAGACCGTCGCATGTTCTCTAGTTTCCGGGGACGCCTAAGGGGGTGATACTCCAAGTGGAAGTAGGGGAAAGGGTGGAAACTCAGCCGACCAACGCCGAATTGCTCCTGGAGATTCGGAAACTGCAGCAGCAGGCGGAAAAGACGCAGAAGACTGCGGAGCAACTCGCCGAGGCGATTGCCGCAATCGCTCGCCCGCGCCCCCTGACGCCCGAGGCGGTCTTTGACCTGCTCGCCGAGATCGACAAGGTGCAAGACGGCCGGCGCTGGACCGTGGCGGACCTTGCCGCCTGGACCCGCGAGTATCCGCTGCTGGAGAAGGTGGCCACGGAGGCAGCCCGCGGCGAGATTGGCGAGCTGCTCGAGCTGCGCCTGCAGCGACTGTTGCCGAACCAGGTCGGCTTAAACTTCGACGGCCTGGTTCTCGAGGCGCGCGGCCAGGTTGCGCGCGCGAATGCATACTTCGTGACCCACTGTCAAGCGAGTCCTACCCTCACTTCCGAGAAATCGAGCCTCCGTCGATGATGCGCGCATCGACACACGGAGGACTCGATGAACATTCCCCAGCGGCCGGAGCCGCAGCTTTCCAGGCGCGAGCTCGAGGAGGCTTCAGTCGTCCCGTTCATTCTCGGTAAGCGCGGCATCCTGGCCGAGAAAAGCGAGGCGTGGACCGGCGCTCACACGCCCGGCCGCTTGGTCGTGTCCCTTCGAGACGCGGCCGCGATCCATCATCGAGCGATGACTGCAATCGGGGCCTCCGGCTCAAACTACCTGGTGGGCACTGCAACGCCTGCGCAGGACTTCATCGACCTGCTGCGCAGCGCCTCGGTCACGCTGCGCATGGGGGTCACCCGCCTGACGGGACTGCGCAGCAACGTCACGGTACCGAAGATGGTCACCGGACAGTCCGCCCACTGGCTGGTCGATGAGAACACGCCGATCACCGAGAGCCAGCCCGAGATCGGCCAGCTGGCACTCACGCCCAAGGCAGTAGCCGCGCTCACCAAAAAGATCAGCCACCAGCTGCAGCAGCAAGCCGGCCCGGCGCTCGATGCGCTGCTGCTCAACGACCTGCGTGAGCAGTTCGGCAGTGCAGTCGATGTCGGTGTGCTCAACGGCAGTGGGTTACTCGGGCAGCCCACGGGTGTGCGCAATACCGCCGGGGTGGGCTCGGTCTCCGGAACGTCCTTCGGCGTGACGGGTGCGCTGGAATGCCAGACGGATGTCGCGGCGAGCAAGGCGCTGATGCCTGGATGTGGCTACGTCACCACGCCGACCGTGGCAGGCCTGCTGATGCAGCGCGTGCGCTTCGCCTCGACGGCAAGCCCGCTGTGGGAGGGCAGCCTCGACGCAGGCCAGATCCTCGGCGTGCAGGCCATGTCGACGCTGAACTGTCCGGCCAGCACGTTGTTCTTCGGGCGGTGGCAGTCGGTCGTGCTCGCCGATTGGGGGGTGCTCGAGCTCGTTAAGGACGAGGCCACCCACTTCACAACCGGGGAGGCAAGGTTCCGCGCGATTCTGCATGTCGATGTCGGCGTGCTGCATCCCGGCGCCTTCACGATCGCGCAATCGATCACCTGACGCGTCCGGCGAAACTCGTGCGTGCCGGGCGCGGTGGGTTCGACCGTCAAGCTCCTTCGGTCGATGCCTGCGGCGGAAGCGCGCGGGACCGGGCTGCTGCACCTGGTGCTCCCTTTCGCCAGGTATGGCAGTCGAGGCCGATCGGGCGCCGCCACAAGCGGCTTCACTCGGCCACCCTCAACTTTGGAGTCGATCATGCCTCGTGAACTTCTGACTTTGGCGGATGTTGGCCCGCTGCGGCCATCGGCAATCCGCCGCGCGCGATTCTCTGCTGACGGCGAATGTCTTGTCGTGCTGCACGAACAGAGTGCGGGCGGCAATCGGTGCCTGCTCGTCGGCGCTTCGCCGGCTGAGTTCGTTCGGTCGCTTGGATTGACAACCGACCAGGAGCGCGGCGCCGGCCGGCTGCGCAACCTTGGTGGCGGCGTCCAGGAGTGGAGCTGCTGATGGGCGCCACTTTTCGATTCACGGTGATCTCGGCGTTTTGCTTGCGCGGCGAGCGCATTGAGCCCGGGACAGGGTTCGAATCCGATGATCCGGAGTTGATCAACGAGCTGCTCGGCTGCCGGCGGATCCTGCCCGCAGACGATCGCTCGGCAGCGCACGTGCGCCAGGGCGGACCGCAGTGGGGCGCGCTGGCCGACCCAGAGCTGCAGCGCGATCGCACCTGGATCATGGATGGCGTGCTCAAGCGAGCCTGATGCGCCGTCCTCGCATCCGCCTGCACTGCCTGATCACTGGCGATGCTCTACTGATCGACGTCGCCAGCCTGGTCGCCGTACGCGAGTGCCGTTTCCGTCGGGAAGCCAGAGTGATCCTTCGTGGGGGCGCTGACTTCTGGGTGCGCGAGAGCCTGGCCGAGGTCGAGGCGGCCCTCGATCGCGCGGAGGCCGAATGCGGTGGGTAAAACTGATCGTGCTAGTGTGCCGTCCTCACAACCCTAGCCGAGAGGTGTCATATGGAGCAGAAGAAAGAAATCATAATCCGGGCGCAGCTGCTAGCACAGGGCCAAGTACTCGCATACTTGCTTGCGCAGATGGCTTCCACTCAAGGCGTCGCCCTCGACACTTTGCATGACGCTTTCGTGACGAGCTCAATTAAGTTGATTCGCAGCCAAGACGAGGTGTCGGAGGAGATGAAAGCCGCGTTCGAGACCGAAATGACTCGGGAGCTCGACGGCATCTTCTCGAATGCATCGGTTTACTCCCAGGGCATTGCGCAGAAGTAATTCTTGCGAAGAGGTAAGTGATGGCCACTGCTAACACGCTGACGATCTCCGTGGTGCTCACGCTGCTCGACCAGATGTCGGGCAGGGTGCAAGCCGCCGTCAACGCCAGCAAGAGCAACCTGGACAAGTTCTCAGAGCATGCCAAGCGCGTGGGCGATCAGCTCACGTCGTTCGGGCTCAAGGCTGGCGCAATCGGCGCGACCATGGGCGCGGGTGTGATTGCCTCGTCGAAGGCCTTCGCCGAGGTCGAGGACGCCGCGGCGAAGCTCAAGGCCACGATGACGGGGACCAACGGCCTGTCGGAGAACTTCCAGGCTGTGGCCGACCTGTCTACACGCCTGGGCAATGAACTGCCCGGCACCACGCGCGACTTCTATGCGATGAACGAGGCGCTGCTGCAGCTCGGCGTGACCGAAGAGGACGTGCTCGGGGGTGTGGGCGAGGCCGCGGCGAAGCTCGCCGTGGTGATGCAGCTGCCCTACGAGGACGCGGCGCAGATCGCGGCCAAGCTCAAGGATGCCGTGGGCGTGGCGAACGAGGACATGCTTACGTTCATGGACACCCTGCAGCGCGTGGGTCACCAGGGGGTCGAGGCCGGGCAGATGATGGAGGCCTTCGCGAAGTCGGGCGGCGCACTCAAGCAATTCGGCCTGCAGGGCGAGGAGGCAGCGCGCTCGGTGGGCACACTGTTCGCGCAGCTCATCAAGGCCGGTGCATCAGGCGAGACCGTGGGCACCGGCTTCGCCTCGATCCTGAACAACCTGTCGCGGTTCGAAGGGCAGACGACGACGGCGGCGAAGCAGGCCGGCGAGACCCTGCGCGCGATGGGCATCGAGCTCGACTTCTTCGACGATCAGACCAAGCAGTTCAAGGGCGTCGAGAACATGGTCGCGCAGTTCGACAAGCTGCAGGGGCTCGATCCGATCGCGCTCACAGCGGTGCTGCAAAAGGTGTTCGGCACCGGCCAGGATGCGGGCTTCGTGGCGCAGCTCATCCAGGGCGGCTCGGAAGCGAACGCTGCTATGGCAGCGGCGCTGGCGAGCCAGGCAGATCTGCAGACGCGCGCGGCGGTGCAGCTCGACACGCTGTCGTCGAAGTGGGAGGCGGCCACGGGCAACTTCACCAACCTGCTGGCCAAGTTCGGCGAGCAGTCGGCGGGGCCGCTCGGGGGACTTGTCGACGAGCTCGGCGGCGCGGCGGCCTGGCTGTCTGAGTGGATGGAGAAGAACCAGGGGCCGGCGCAGGCGATCGGCCAAACGTTCACGGTGCTGGCCGGCGCCTTCTCCGCCCTGGGAGCGACGGGGGTGGCGATCGGCCAGGTGACGAAGGGGCTGGCCGGCCTGGCCAGCGGGTTCTCGATGATTGCCTCCGCCTGGACGATGGCAGGCCCGGCGCTCATCGCGCTCGCGACGAACCCGATCGTGCTCGCGATCCTGGGCATTGGCGCCGTAGCCTATGCCGGCTGGAAGTGGGGCCCGGAGCTCGTGGCCGGCGCGCAGAAGGTTCTCACGGATCTCGCCAACGTCGTCAAGACGAAGATCGACCAGGCGAAGAAGGCGATCACGGACACCGTGACGGCCTGGAAGGCTGCCGGCGAGGCGATCATCCAGGGCCTGCTCGATGGCATCAAGGCCAAGGCCACCGCCGTGGTCGATCGCGTCAAGCAGATGGGCAACGACATCGTCAAGGGCGTGAAGGATCTGCTGCAGATCCGCTCACCCTCACAGGTCATGTACCAGGCCGGCCTGGACACCGCGCGCGGCTTCGAGCTCGGGATCGCGGCCGGCATCCCGGGCGTGCGCGAGCAGGGTGAGCAGCTCGCCGAGGTCGTGGCGGTGGCGCCGGCCGGGCGCGCGCGCAACGCCGATGGCACGTTCAAGAGCGCGGCCGACGCTGAGCGACAGGGCACCGGGATCATGGGCGGCCTGCGCGAGTACGGTGACATGGTCATCTCTCTCGGCGATCAGATCAAGGACTTCACCGTGCGCACCTTCACCGGTATGGAGGACGCGCTGGTGCAATTCGTGCGCAAGGGCAAGCTCGACTTCTCCAGCCTGGTCGACTCGATGATCAACGACCTGGTCCGCCTGGCGGTGCAGGCGGCGACGCGCTCGATCTTCGGTAGCATCGCCGGCGGATTCGGCGGATTCTTCGGCGGCTTCGCGCAGGGCGCCGCGTTCGAGGGATTCGCCACCGGTGGAAGCTTCACGAACAGCGTCGTGCGCCGGCCGACGGCCTTCCCCATGGGCCTGATGGGCGAGGCCGGCCCGGAGGCCATCATGCCGCTCACGCGCGCGCCTGACGGCTCCCTGGGGGTGCGTGCTGCCGGCGCGGGTGGAGGCTTCACCGGCAATGTCATCGTCAACGTCACGCAGAGCCAGGACGGCCAGACGCATGTGTCGGCGAACATGGAGGGCTCGAACCTGATCGTCGACGCGGCGATCGCCATGGTGGAGGGCCGCCTGGCCACCAATGTGACGCGCGGTGATGGGCCTCTCGCCAGCTCCATCGAGCGCGCCTACGGCCTGAATCGCGCGCACGGCGCGTACTAGAGACCGAAGCGAAAAAGCCCCGCGCAAGGCGGGGCTCTCTGCAGTCCTTCGACAATGGCCTCTCTCTGAGGATCACGGCGCCTCGTGTCATTTCGTGTAGACTTGCGCCTTTTGGAGTCCGGCTTGGGCCTGTTAATCCGCAGGTCCCTGGTTCGAGCCCAGGTCGGGGAGCCACCCACATCATCGCTTCGTCGCAAGCGTTCCGTGGCAAAAGTTCGTTCCATGCCTTCTCCCGATTCAAGTTTCGGGCCACGGGAACGCCGCGGATTCCTCCCCAGTCCGGAATCTTGTGTTCGCCGAGCGAGCAGCCATCTACGGTGCTGACCGCTACCGCTCCTGACCCATGTCCGTAAGCATCAAGAGTCCATCAGATATCGAGAGGATGCGCACGGCCGGGCGTCTGGCAAGCGAGGTGCTCGACTACGTCGCGCCCCACGTCAAACCGGGGGTCTCGACCGACGAACTCGATGCCCTCTGCCATGACTTCATGGTCGGCAAGCAGGAATGCGTGCCCGCACCGTTGAATTACGCACCCCCGGGCTATCCGCCCTATCCGAAGTCCGTCTGCACCTCAGTCAATCACGTGGTGTGCCACGGCGTCCCGGGAGCGAAGCGACTGAAGAACGGCGACATCATCAACATCGATGTCACGGTGATCAAGGACGGATTCCACGGGGACACGAGCCGGATGTTCTACGTGGGCGAGCCGTCCATACAGGCGCGCCGCCTGGTGGAGGCCACCTACGAGTGCATGTGGCGGGGGATCGCATGCGTACGCCCAGGCGCCTATCTGGGCGATATCGGACATGCCATTCAATCGCACGCCGAGCGTCACGGATTCAGCGTGGTGCGCGAATTCTGCGGACACGGCATCGGCCGCAAGTTCCACGAAGAACCGCAGGTGCTGCACTACGGCAAGCCGAACACCGGGCTCAAGCTGCACGCGGGCATGACCTTCACCATCGAACCGATGATCAACGCTGGCAAGGCCGGCATCCGTCAATTGGCCGATGGCTGGACAATCGTCACCAAGGACCACAGCCTGTCCGCGCAGTGGGAGCACACGGTACTGGTGACAGATAGCGGGTTCGAGATTCTCACCGTCTCCGCTGGAACGCCAGAGCCCGCGGCGCTGTCGGGCTGAGGCGTATGGCGTCCCGTCGGCAGGCGCCACGTTCCTCTCAGAGCGCTTCCACCGGGCTTGCGCAACCCCGCGATCGCCTTGCACGAGGCAGATCGAGACTCGAAGAATGGTACCGCGGACACTCCAGCGCTGCGCGCTATCTCGCGCGCCACAGCGCCCTGGTCGACAGAGTCCTGCGGGAGGTCTGGGACCTTGCTGCCGTTCCGAGCGACCTCGCACTCGTCGCCGTAGGCGGATACGGCCGGCAGGAGCTCTTTCCTCACTCCGACGTCGACGTCCTCGTGCTGCTTCCCGACGAATGCGACGAGTCGATGCGCGAAGCCGCCTCCTCGTTGGTGAGCAGTCTGTGGGACGTGGGGATAGAGCTCGGACATAGCGTCCGGACCGTCGCCGAGAGCCTGGCCGAAGCGGCACAGGACGTCACCGTGCAGACCAACCTGAACGAGGCGCGCTGGGTTGCCGGCGACAAGAGGCTGTTCGCGCGATTCGCCGTCGCAGTCAAGAATGCGCTGGATTCCCGCGCATTCCTGGAGGCGAAGCTGCTGGAGCAGCAGCAGCGCCACAACCGATTCCAGGAAACGGCATACAACCTCGAGCCCAATCTCAAGGAAGGACCTGGAGGATTACGCGATCTCATCAACATCCTGTGGATAAGCAGCGCGACCGGCCAGGGCAACTCGTGGCATGAGCTCGCCGATCACGGCATCGTGACCGACGAGGAAGCAGCCCGGATCGAGCGGCGCGAACGCGTGCTTCAGGACCTTCGCATCAGGCTGCACCTGCAGGCCCGCAGACGGGAGGATCGTCTGGTGTTCGACCTGCAGACCCCGCTCGCACACGCAATGGGATTCGTCGACGAGCGAGGCCGACGGGCGAGCGAGCAGCTCATGCAGCGCTACTACCGCACTGCGCGCGCGGTGACGCAACTCAACGAGATCATCCTGCAGAACCTGCGCGCAGCCGCGATGCCTGCGCCGGCAGGGCAGCCACGCGCCCTGAATGCCCGCTTCGCGGTTCACGGCGAACTCCTTGCCTCAACGGACATCGAGGTGTTCGAGCGCGAACCTCACGCGATTCTCGAGGTGTTCGAGATGATGCAGACGCATCCGGAGCTCAAGGGCATCGAAGCCGCGACCTTGCGCGCGTTGTGGCGGGCGGCACGTCGCATCGATGCTCGTTTCCGCGACGATCCTGTCAACCATTCCCGCTTCCTCGGCATGTTCCGACATGGCAAGGGACTCACCCACACACTGCGGCGCATGAACCGCTACGATGTGCTGGGGCGTTACCTGCCTGTGTTCGGGCGCATCGTCGGCCAGATGCAGCACGACCTCTTCCACGTCTACACCGTGGACGAGCAGATCCTCATGGTCGTGCGCAACGTCCGGCGCTTCGCGGTGCCGGAGATGGCCCACGAATATCCCCTGTGCAGCCGCCTGATTGCGGAGTTCGACAAACCCGAGCTGCTCTATCTCGCTGCGCTGTTCCACGACATCGCGAAGGGGCGCGGAGGCGACCATTCGCAGCTCGGTCAGGCCGATGCGCGCAGCTTCTGTCTGCACCACGGCATGCAGCGCGACGAAGCCGATCTCGTCGCCTGGCTCGTCGAACAGCATCTCTACATGTCTTCCGTGGCGCAGAAGCGGGACCTTTCCGATCCTTCGGTGATCGCCGAGTTTGCGCACGTGGTGCAAAGCGAACGCAGGCTAGTGGCGCTGTATCTCCTCACCGTCGCTGACATCCGCGGGACGAGCCCCAAGGTGTGGAACGCTTGGAAAGGAAAGCTGCTGGAGGATCTCTACTGGTCCACCCGGCGCTTTCTGGGCGGCGACACCGACCCGGCGGGAAGCCGCCTGCAGGCCCGCCAGGCGCTCGCCCTGCAGAAGCTACGCCTGTACGCGGTGCCGGAGGGTGCTCACGAGAAGCTGTGGCGTACGCTCGATACGCCCTACTTCCTGCGCCACGATGCCCGGGAGATCGCCTGGCACGCACGTCTGCTCAATTATCGCGTCGACACGAAGACGCCCGTGGTGAAGGCCCGTCCGAGTCCCGTCGGCGAGGGGCTGCAGGTGCTCATCTACGCGTTGGATCAACCCAACCTGTTCGCCCAGATCTGCTCCTTCTTCGAGCGCACCAGTCTGAGCATCGCCGAAGCCAAGATCTATACCACCACCTCGGGCTACGCACTCGATACATTCCAGGTTCTCGACCCCACGCGGGCGTTGGGGGAGTATCGCGACATCATCGCCTATGTCGAACATGAACTCACCGCGCAGTTGCAGCAGAGCGGTCCGCTTCCTCCGCCTTTGCGTGGACGCGTAAGCAGACGCGTGCGCAGCTTTCCGATGGTTCCCGAGGTCAGCATCCGTCCCGACGAACGGGGCAACGCCTGGTATCTGTCCTTCAACGCCGGCGATCGACCGGGCCTGCTTTCGTCGGTCGCACGCGTCCTGGTCGATTACGGAATCAGCGTGCAGACCGCGAAGATCAACACGCTGGGAGAGCGTGCGGAAGACAGTTTCGTCGTCACCGGAGAAGCGCTCCGCGAGACGCGCAAGGTCATCCGCCTCGAGCGGGATCTGATCGCCCAGCTCGAGATCAGCTGAGTCACACCGCCGGCGGCGGAAGCGATGCCCCGGCCTCCACGCGGTAGAGCCAAGCGAGTAGTTCGGCGACCGCGAGGTAGAGTTGGGGAGGAATGCGCTCGTCCATGTCCACCTGCATGAGCAATGCCACCAATTCCGGCGACTCGTGAACGTATACCCCGGCGTCCCGGGCGCGTTCGATGATCGCCTGGGCGATCAGACCACGGCCCTTCGCGACGACGCGCGGCGCGCCATCCTCCTGCTGGTAGGCGAGCGCGACGGCGAGGGGTGAACGATCAGTCGGCTGGGCCACTGACGTCGAACTCGACGAGGGAAAGCCGCGCATCGTCCAGCTGCTGGAGCAGACGCGGCTGATCCTCACGCAACTCGGCGGCTGCTGCGGCATCTGCCGCGCTCATCCTGACGCTCAGTTGCTGCCCGGTCAGTTGGAGCACGACATCGACGGACCCGAGCCGTGGAAGTTCGAGCCGCAGACGTGAGCTCCACCGCCGGTCCCCATCCAACTCAGAGCCGGCATCCAGCTCTTCCTCGATTTCGATCTGCAGCGCCTGGCCGGGCCACGCCTGCCCCTGCCACGCGATCTGTCCGGACTGCAAGGCCTCGAGTTGCGCCCGGACCTGAGGCAGTGCGGCGGGGTGAACGGGGTCCGATCCTTCGTCTCCGGAATCGGTGGCAGTCACCGGCTGCTGCGTAGCGGGCTCTGCGGTGCGCGTGACACGATCGGCCGCCTCCTCTGTCCCCGCGCGAGCGGGCACCGGTATCTGGCCCTGCGGTTCCTGGCGAAGCCGGTCCAGCGGTAGTCGACCATCGGCCCAGTGCTCGAGGTGCGACTCGTAGAACATACCGCTGCGCGTCACGCGCTCCTGCAGCGCTTGGGCGAGCGCCTTCGCATCCGTGGGAAGCCCCTGAATCAGCGGCCTGGCCTCCTTGGACGCATCGACTTCCGCCTCGGCATTGCTGGCAAGGGTCGTAAGGACCGAATCGAGCCGCCTCGCCGCATTGCTGATGTCGACTTGCTTTCCCGCCGTCGGCAATGCCGAATCGGCATGACCCGTGGACGTTGCCGGCAGTGCGAACGTCACGCGGGGTGACGCGGAAATGAAGACGAGTTGGAGCTTCTGGCCCGCTGAGACACCTGGGGGGACCGGTGCGTCGAACGTGAAGTTGCCGATACGCAGGATCGCCCGCTCCGTCCCGCGCATCGAATCCACCGTGGCGGATACCCGCTCGCCAGGTGCCCACGGCAGCTGCGGCGCTGCTCCACGCGCAGAAGCCTCTTCGCCGCGCAGCTGTCCCTCGAGAGCTCCGCGTAGCAACTGAACCTGGACGACGAGGAGACGATCCATCACGGCATGGAAATCTGTCAGATGATCGGCGAGGTGGAGATGCAGGGACCTTCCAAGCGCACCTGCGTCTCCAGGAGCGGGGGCGGGTGGATCCTGCTACGTTGCGAGCCGCGGGTCAACCGTCTTGCCGACCTCACCCGCCGTAGGTACGAGTGAGCCGCTGCTCGGTGCTCACGCTGTTCAGGATATCGCGCAATTCGTGCATCCAGTCCTGGGACAGGAGTTGGATCTCTTCGTCCATCTTCAGCATTTCGGCGATGATCTCGCGCTTTCGCGCGGTACCGGCATCATGCGCCGGCGAAGGATCCTGCACGCGAAGCAGTTCCACCACACGGGTTCGATCCGATTCGAACTTGACGAGATTGTCCCAATCGCCGTTTCTGGCGAAGGTCAGCATGTCTCGCGTCAGAGCCAACGCGCGCTCGTACTCCGCGAGCACGCTTCTTCCGCTCACGGGGTCAGGCCCGGCCGTAGCTCAGCGCGGGAGCGCGCGCGGTTTCAGGGGCTGGTTGAGCGATGGGCGCCGGCTTCGCGTCCCGTTCCAGTTGTTCCCATGCGGCGCGCAGATCCACCATGTGCTTCAGCGCTTCGTCGATCGACGCCTCGTGCCCCTTGAGGTTCGCATACAGCAGACGGTTGCTGATGTATTCGTAGAGATTGTCCAGGTTGGTGGCGATGTCGCCGCCCGCCTGCAAATCCAGCGCCGGGCGCAACCCCTCGTCGATGATGGCGATGGCCTTCGAGATGCACTCCCCACGGACTGCGACTTCGCCCGCGGCAAAAGCGGCCTTCGCGCTCAGCATGGCTCTGATCGCTCCGTCGTAGAGCATGATGATCAGGCGCTGGGGCGATGCGGCCTCCACGCGCGTCTCGAGGTCGGTGCGGGCATACATGTCCACTGCACGTCCAGAAGTCATAAGTCTCTCTGCTAGTCGGTGGTCTAGGAGCTCGAGTTGAGCTTCGCGAGCTGCTGCGTCAGGAAAGTGCTGGTCGTGTTCAGATTGCTGATCAACCCGTCCAGGGCGGTGAACTGGGCCAGGTATCGGGTTTCGATACTCTCCAGCCGCCGGTTCAGATTATCGCGCTGCCGGGAGATATCCTGAATACTCTTGTTGATGCCGTCCGTGCGGCTGGTCAGCGGACCGGTTCCAGAAAGGAAGTCGTCCAGCAGCTCGTCCAGCGCTTGCGTGAAGCTCTTGCTCACTGTCACCGTGCCGCGCGAGCCGGTCGTGGTTCCGCCGATCTCCAGAGTCAGCCCATCCACATCCGACCCGGCCGAGCCGATGAGGGTCTGGCCGGTTGCCGTTGCCGGCAGCCCGTTGATGGAGCCCGCGACGTCCACGCCCGTTGTCGCCACCGGCGAACCGCCGAGAAGGTCCACTGCAGCATTACCGCTTGCGGTGACCTTGGAGGCGCTACCGAAGCGCTGTGACGTGAGGGTCAGGACACCGGATGCCTCCGACACGCTGATCTTCGCACCTGCGCTCTGGAACGCCGCCGCGCCGTTGACCGCCGCCTCCACCATCGATGCCAGCGATGCTGCGGTGTAGGTGCCCGGCGTCAACGTCACCGTGCCGCTGACGCCGTCGAGATCCAGCGTAAGGCTGTCGTTCACGCCTTCGGCGATGGTAAGGTTTGCCCCAGACGAACCCGCCAGATTACCCTGGGTCGCCACCGCGGACACGTCGACAGCGTAAGTGCCGGCGCGGGCGGAGCCGTTCGACACCACCCGCACGAGGCTGTCGGTTGCCTTGACAGAGGACGAGAACAGGCGCAGCACGCCCTCGGTGTCGTCGCTGAGCGCGGCACTGAGCTTCGAGGAGTCGAGCAGCAGCGACCCGTCGCGCTGAAAAGATATGCCGACCTGCGACAGAACTCGGATCTCCCCTTCGAGCGTTCCGCCGAGCGTGCTACCCAGCACCGCACGGAGGCGGGCCTGGATACCCCGCGCAGCGGTGTCGCCGAGCAGCGCGCCTCCCTGCCTGGTGTCGGCGTTGTAGCCCGTCAAAGCCCGAATCGAAGCATTGAGTTCGTTGTACGACTTCACGAACGCGTCGACCGATTTGCTGATGGCAGAGTTGTCCTGCCCGACGGTGACGTTTGCCGTTCCAACCTTGACCAGATTGAACGTCACACCTTCGATGGCATCGCTGATCGAGGCAGTGGTGGCAGTGACGGTCACGCCGTTGATCATCACTTCGCTGTCCTGCGCAGCCAGTGTCTGCGTCAGGTTCTGCGTGCCCGACGCGTCGTAGGACAGCAACGCAGCGATCTCGGCGTTGCCGGATACGCCGATGCGCATGCTGTTCGCCGCGCCACCGTTTTCCGACTGCAGGACCAGGCGGTAGGGTGAGGCGCTTCCATCCTTCACGATGCTCGCCTTGACGCCGATGTTCGCGCTGTTGATCGCGTCGCGAATGCCTTGAAGGGTGTTGTTCGATGCGTCGATCGTGACGGTCTGCGCGGCTGCGCCCGAGGCGGTGAACGTCGCGCCACTGTACGTACCTTCGGTGAGCGTTCCGCCCGAGATCGTCCCGAAGTCGAATGTCAGTGTGGTTGCGCTGCCATCCCCGATGAGCCCGCTGGTGCTGGTCTGGCCGGCTGTGACGAGCGACTGGCGCTGGGCGAGCTGCAGCACGTCCAGCGCATACGTGTTGGTCTCTGCGCTCTTCCCCGCGGTTGCAGTGACAACCGTGTTGTCAGAAGTCGTCGCCGAGAATGCGGGCGACGTCGCCGCCGATTGCAGGGCGGTGATGGACTCCTGGAAGGTGGACAAGGCGGCGCGGAGAACGCCGTAGGCGGAAAGCTTCGACTGAAAGCTCGCCTCCTTGTTGTTGAGCAGCGTGAGCGGTTGCTGCTCGATGCTCATCAGGCTCTTGACGATGCCGTTGACGTCGAGGTTGGATCCCACCCCGGGGGCGGCTAGTGCCATGCCAATCTCCTCTTGCCCGGCGAGCCGTAACGCTCCGATTCGCTAGGTCACGCTTCCTGTTTGAGCAGCACACCCTGAAGGCGCTCCAGCGAGCGGCTGATTGCCAGCACCTCCTCCGACGGAATCTGGCGAATCGTCTGCCCTGTCTCTCCATCCACGACGCGAACCACCGTGCTTCCCGTCGCTTCGTCCACGGAGAACTCGAGCCCCTGCCGAAGTGCGTTCAGCTGCTCGTTGATCTGCCGTGCCGCTTCCTTCACCTGTTCCCCGTCGACCGGCAGCGAGGGCGCGCCGGACGGCTCTGCACTCGATGCGGGTTCGACCCCGACAGCCGGGGCCGATTCGAACGCTGCTGCGCGTTGCGGGTCGCCGGGCCGGGCTGCGGAGATCCCGGCTGCACCACTGACTATCTGTATGTTCATGTGCACCTCATGCAGGCTCCTGTCATTCATGCCGAGCCCAGCGATCTGGGTCCGGCCGCCTCATGTGGCGCGGGGCGGAGACCTTCCCCGCCCCGCTCATGCTTGCTTACCGGCCGATTAGCGGAGCAGCGTCAGGACGTTGTTGGGGATCGCATTCGCCTGGGCAAGAATCGCGGTACCAGCCTGCTGCAGGATCTGGGCGCGCGTGAGCGCTGCCGTTTCCGCGGCAAAGTCAGCATCGCGCACCCGGCTGCGTGACGCACTCAGGTTCTCCGAGGTGGTCTGCAGGTTGGCGATGGTGTTCTGGAAGCGATTCTGGATTGCACCCAGGCTGGCGCGAACCCGGTTCACCTGGGCAAGTGCTGCATCGACGATGTCGATCGCGCTGTTGGCACCGGTCACCGTCGAGATGTCAACGGATGACAGCAGGCTCGCCGTCGAGGCAGTGGCGGTCGTGCCGTTGGCAATGACGTCCGTACCCGCACTGGTGACCGCCGTGAAGCCCTGATCGGAGTTCAGCGAGACCGATCCGGCGATGCGCGTGCTGTTCGAGCCGCCGCTGGTCAGAGCTTCGTTGGTCGACGCCGTCGCCGATCCGTCGACCTGGATCGTGCCGCCCGCCGAGTTCGTAAAGCCGTCGATGACCACGTCCTTGCCGTCGGCCTGCTTGACCGTTACCGAAGCCTTGTCGGCAGACAGGGTCGCGGTGACGCCGGTTTTCCCGCTCACGTCGTTGATTGCCGAAGCCAGGGCCGTGAGGTCGGTGGTGGTGACCTGTGCGGAGATGGCGGTTGCGGTGCCGCCGCCGTTGAGCGTGAAGCTGACCGTCCCGGACGCAGACAGGGTACCGATGGTCGCGCTGGTGCTCGCCTTGGCCGAGACCCCGGTGCTGCCCACGACTGCGTTGATGGACGCTGCGATGGTGGAGGCCTGATCGTTCGCAGCAACGCTGACGGTGCTCGAACCGGCCGCGCCCGCGATCGTGAGGGTCTGCGCACCGACGCCGTTGCCCGCAGCAGCCGTGTTCGCTGCCGCGGCGGTCGCAGTGCCGAGACCGTCGTTGTCGGTGTTCGACTGAAGCGAGACCGTGTTGTTCTTCAGATCGTTCGCCGAGGCGCCCTGGACCGACACGCCGATGGTTTCGTTCGCGTTGGCGCCGACCTGGAACTGCTGCCCCTGATACGTGCCATCGAGGATCTTCAGACCGTTGAACGTCGTGGTGCTGGCGATCCGGTTGACCTCCTGGATCAACTGGTTCACTTCGTCGTTGAGCGCCTTGCGGTCGGTCGCGGAATTGGTTGCATTGGCCGACTGCACACCCAGCTCGCGGATGCGCTGCAGGATCTCGTTGGTCTGTGCCAGCGCGCCTTCGGCCGTCTGAGCCAGCGAAATGCCGTCGTTGGCATTGCGGCGGGCTTGGTCGAGACCGCGGATCTGCGTGGTCAGTCGATCGGAGATCGCCAGGCCGGCAGCGTCGTCTCGCGCGGAGTTGATTCGCAGACCGGAGGACAACCGGGTCAGGGCGGTCTGCAACGAGCCCTGCGAAGTGGTGAGGTTGCGCTGCGCGGTGAGCGAAGCGATGTTCGTGTTAATTACCTGAGACATGGAATAGTGCTCCTTGGATGTCCGTTACCTGAGAAAGGATTGATTCGTTCGCTGCGAGTCAACCTTTGCTCCGGATTAGCGGCAAGAACTGCCGGAACTTGAGTTGGGGAGGCACTATCTGACGAGCGCGCAACTAGTGAAAAAACTTTGTGAATGAGTGCGTTGCGCGGCTGAGGCGGAGCCCGGAGGCAAGGCTGGACTACGGCACGGAGGCGGCAAACTTGAACCGCCCTAGAGAGCGAACTCGTTGACCTGCCGCACACACCACTGCATCTGCTCACGCGTCATCAGCGGGTCCATGGGAAGGCTCAGCACTTCCTCGGCGAGGCGCTCTGCGATCGGGAAAGCGCCCTCTTCGACACCCTGCTCCACGTACGCCGGGAGCAGATGCGGCGGTCGAGGATAGTGAACCTGGGTGGCGATGCCGCGCTGTGCGAGATGCTCGGCGAGGGCGTCGCGAGCCTCGGTCCGGATTACGAATAGATGCCACGCGTGCCCGCGCAATCCATCCGCATCCGGCAGCTTCACCAACGGATTGCGGATGGCGCCGAGATAATGCCCGGCGATCCTGCGACGGCTCTCGTTCCACGCGTCCAGGTACTTCAGCTTCGCGCGCAGGAAGGCCGCCTGCAGCTCGTCCAGGCGGGTGTTCAGCCCCTGAACGCGGTGCTCGTACTTGCGCTCGCCGCCGTAGTTGCGCAGCATGCGGATCCGCTCGGCCAGCGCGTCGTCGTCGGTGACCACCGCGCCGGCATCGCCGAGGGCGCCGAGGTTCTTGCCAGGATAGAAGCTGAAGGCCGCGGCATGGCCAAGGGTTCCAGTGCGCCGCCCGCCCTGCTCGGCGCCGTGGGCCTGCGCTGCGTCTTCGATCACCAGGAGCCGGTGACGCTGCGCGATGGCGCGGATGCGCGGCATGTCCGCGACCGCTCCGTAAAGATGCACCGCGACGATGGCGCGCGTGCGTGGTCCGATGGCCGCCTCGATCCGCGACGGGTCGATGTTTCGCGTAGTCGGATCGGGTTCGACCGGGACGGGCCGCGCGCCAGCATGCGTGACCGCGAGCCAGGTGGCGATGAAGGTGGAGGCCGGGACGATCACTTCGTCGCCCGCGCCGATCTCGTATGCGCGCAGGATCATGTGAAGCGCGTCGAGTCCGTTCCCGACCCCCACGCAATGGCGCGCGCCGCAGTAGGCCGCGAATTCGGCTTCGAATGCTTCGACTTCGCCACCCAGGATCCACTGGCCGGCAGCCATTACGCGCCGGTAGGCGCCGTCCAGATCCGTGCGGATTCGCGCGTGCAACCGGCCCAGGTCCAGAAACGGGACGACCGGACCGGCCGGGAGTTCAGACAGGGACGGGGTTGGGCTTGCTTGCTGAGCGGACTTCGTGGAGAAAGCGGTCGTAGTCACGTATGTACTCTGACTCGTCGAAGAAGTTGGAGGCGAGGGCCAGCGCCACCGAACCGGAAGAGAAGTTGTCCAGTTCTCTCCACACCATGGGCGGCACGTACAGGCCGTAATACGACCGGTTCAGGTGAAATCGTTGCTTCCCGCGCCCCGCATCGAGGATGACGTCGAAGCTGCCCGACATCGCGATCAGGAACTGGTGCAGCTCACGATGCGCGTGCCCGCCGCGCGACGAGCCTCCCGGCACGTCGTACAGGTAGTAGATGCGCTTGATGTCGAACGGGACGTGTCGGCTACCCTCGATGAACGTCAGGTTGCCTCGCTGGTCCTCTACCTTGGGAAGGTCGATCAGGTGACAGTCGGCGATTCGCATCGTCACACCCTGGAAGGAAACGCGTACAGCATGAGGTCGGTGCCATCGAAACCGTGCGAACGCAGCACGAACGTAGCCCCTGGCATCAACTCCTCGACCTGGCGCGGCAGGTCGACGATGTCCTCGGGCCGGTGGTACAGACTGAGCGCTACTGCGCTGCGGCCCGCCGCGAGCGTATTGCGCGCGCCTCGCAGCGCACGCGATTCGGCACCCTCCACATCCAGCTTGATGAGGTAGGAAACGTCGGTCTCGAGCAGATCGTCGAGGGCCACGACCTCGACCGTCGCATCGCCATGCACGTCGATGCCGGAGGCTGCCGTGCCGCATGCGGCAAACGGCAGCCGCTCCGAGCGGTCCGACACGCCGATGGGATAGGTGGCTATCCGGCACGAATCCGCGGCCGGCATGGCGCCGATGCGCCTGAGCAGGCGTTCGTAGTTGCGAGCGTCGGGTTCGAGCGCATGCACGCGTTCGAAGCTGCCCCCCGTTCGTGCAATGAACGCCGCGACGGTGTCGCCATCGTAGGCCCCGCAGTCCACGAAGTGGAGCCGATCGGTGTCTCCCGGCCAGTTGGAAACGCCACTCATCGGCGGCGTGGGCCGATGATCGGGATCCGGCTCCAACGCCAGCCGAAGTGCCAGTTCCCGGTCGAGCACATCGCGGGAGAGCTGGTCGGAAAGACGCGCACGCAGCCACTCAGCCGCCGCGACGTGCTCCCGTGCGCGTTCGGCGTCGCCTTCGAAGCAATAGTAGGGGGCGAGTTGATCGAGCTCGCGTATCAGGGGCAGGAACGCGAACGCCTCGATGCCAGTTTCCTGCTGGATCCTCAGCCGCGTATCCGCAAGACTGGCGTGCGGAAGGTAGAAGGCACACACGATGCATCCTCCCCCCTTCAGCCGCTGCGTCGCCTCCAACAGCGAGACGACGTCGATACCAAGCACCTGCCTCGCCTGACGGTCGGGCGACTCGTCGATGAAACAGACGACCGGGACGCCTCGCGCGCGTAGACCGCGCACGACCGCTTGCCCGACCTGTCCGGCCCCCAGGACCGCCATTGGCGTGCGCCGCCGCAGGTGGGCGATCAGCCGCCGGCTGGTCCCTTCCCCTTGGGAAGGCAGGACGCGCGACGTGTCGGAAGCCACGAGCGTAGCTGTCATCGGCCGGCGGCCTCGAGCCGCTCGCGTCGCCACGCCTCGACACTCGGTCGGGGGTTCCAGCGGTAACCGAAGTAGCGCGACAGGAACGGATCCTCACGCCCTCTCCCTTGCAGCATGGCGGGTAGATCGACCTGCTGCGCGAGGAACGGGCGACCGATGACGTGGTTCACGCCCCGGCGCGTCATGTCCGAGCGGTTGTGACCGGCCCGGTGATAGACCATTGCGTTCGCAATCAGGATCGCTCCTGCCGGCGCATCCACCGGCGTCTCGTGTTTCGCCACGTATGCATCGGAAGGAAAGCGTTCGATATGGTGACTGCCAGGAAGGAACACGGTTCCTCCCGTATGGACGGTGAACGGATCGAGGCAGAACAAGGCATGGATGGCCAGGGGTTTGGTGGCGACCCAGTGCTGGTAGTTGAGATCCCGATGCCAGCGCGCCTGGTAGTGCTCATGCCCAGGCGGGTTGACGACGCCGTTCTGCATCACCAGGACGAAGTTCTCCCCCAGCACGCGTCGACTCAGCTCCATCAGCACTGGATGCACGGCGAGATCCGCGAACGCCTCGTCGTACGCCAATGGACAGCGCACGACGTCCGCGTCGTTGATGCGCTCGAGATTCCGGCGCCCGCCGGCCTCCTCTTCCTGGAGTCGTCCGATTGCATCGAGACGGTCGCGGAGTCGATCGAGCCGTTCTGGCGACAGACCGCTGTCCAGGACGGCGTAGCCGCGTATCTCCAGTTCCTCCAGCGCGAGGTCGAGTGGCCCCTCTGCCTGGGAGCGGTCGGTTACGCCGTAAGTGGGTGCATTGGCCATGTGCCAATTTCGTCAAATGGCTGGCTCACTTGAGCGGGGCGACCGCAGGGCAAGATCGTAGAAGTCGTAGGCCAGCGCTCCCGCCCCGAAGCCGGTCTTGAACTCGTGCAGGCCGCTGTTGAGCAGCGTGCCCTGAGCCTCGGTGCTGATGCCGAAGTCGAACCAAAGCGAACCGAGCTGACGCGCCTTCTCGACTGCGGCCTCGAAGACCAGGTCGAGCGCTCCGATCGCATTTCCCGCATCGTTCGAAGCGATGTACTGCGCGTGGCAGACGGTGTCGGTGCGGAACAGAACCGTTCCGGCAAGCAACGTCGTCCCGCGCGCAGCGCCGATGAAGTCGATCTCGCGCGGAAACCGGGCGGCCAGAAGTCGGATCTCGTCCAGCGTGTGGACGGGACGCGCGCCGTGCCGAGCTGAAAGCACTTGCTCCAGCACCGCCCAGAACGCCCGGGTGTGCTCCATCCCGTGCACGATCTCGGCGCCCTGCGTCCGCGCACGTCTGGCGCCGCGCCTGCGACGCTCGCTGACGGGCAGTGGGCGGACGAGATCGACCGTGGCGCTCAGGTCCCGGCGAACCAGCCGTGCTTGCCGTCGAAACAGCGCGTAGAGGTCGTCCTGTGCCGGCCAGCGGTGGTACATCGCGGGAACGGCCTTGTATCGCAGGGTACGCAGGCCGAGCACCCGGTAGTGATCGAGGATCGCATCGAGCGCAGCGAGCACGCCATCCCCGCGCAGGGCGCGTCCGTGCACGATTCCGCCGTAGGTGATGCCCGGGTGACTCACCACGACATCCGGGTCGGCAGGATTCAGCGCGGCGGGAAATACGGCGACAAGGCGGTCCCGGTCGTCGACCAGGATCAGGGAACGATCCTCGAAGCGATCGCCGTGATAGGACAGAAAGCGTCGGGTGTGGAGAAAGGTTCCGCTTGCACTGTCCCCTACCAGGCCGTCCCACTCGCCGCACCGGGCTGGATCGAACGCAAGGCAGCGCAGATGCATCTCAGCAGGATTCCAGAACAGCGACCGCGAAGCCGTCCCGGCCGAAGTCGTTTCCGTTGTAGAACAGAAACCTTCCGGCCGGCGTCTGGATAACCGCCGAATACATGATCGCCTGCGAATCGAATCCCTCGTTGGACACGTCCAGGCCCAGTTCCCCGTCGCGACGCGTCCAGGTCAACCCGTCCGGCGAGGTCGCGTAGCCCAGCCGGTAGGCTCCCATGGAGCGGCGCCGGACCGAGAGGAACATCTCGTAGCCGGACGACGACCGTACCACCCAGGGACGGCCGAAACCGTGCTCGTCCCCGTCGGACAGCTCGATGCAGGAAACGCCCTCATCGGGCCAGTTCAGCCCATCGCCCGACTCGAGATACTTCACCTTGTACACCGGCATCGGCTTGCCGTTCACCTCGGTCCACGCGCTCCCTGCCACGTACCACATGCGGTGCGTGCGCCCCTCCACGACCACGTGATTGCCGCAGCGGAAGTACAACTCCGCGTCGCTGCGCTCGAGCACCGGGGTGCGCTTGACGCGACGAAACGTTGCGCCATCCGCACTCTCTGCCAGCCCGGTCAGGAGACGGTAGCGGATGCGCGTTCCCAGCTCGAAACCGACGAAGTACATCCGCCACCCGGGGCCCGAGCGGACCACCGACACGGCCGCGACGCCGTTCTCGTCGAAGGCGCCCGGCAGTCCCACGTCCAGCAGCGGTTGCTTCGCCACGCGCAGCACGCGCGTAGGGTCTTCTGCGCTGACATCGACGTAGCCTGGCCTGCCCACCATCGACTCGTCGCAGCAGGTCACGTAGACACGAATCGACCCGTCGTCGCGCAGGACCGGAGTGGGCAGCATGGCGTGGGTGCGCGCCCAGGACGAGGCGCCGTCCGGTCCCCACACGATTCCGAGCTTGCGCCACTTCACTCGCGCACCTTGCAGAAGCGCGGCGCAGACACCTTGGACGGCTCCGGCTGCACCGCGCCATACAGCGCTCCCGCCGGCGTGTCCTTCACGATGGTCAGGCCCGGGCCAATCCAGTTGTCGCACCCGATGTGCACGTTGTTCGCGATCGTGCAGTTCACACCCAGGAAGGACGACTGCCCGATCTGTACATAGCCGGAAATCACGCAGTGAGACGACACGAAGCAGTGGGAGTCGATGCTGCAGTGGTGGCCGATGTGATTGCCGCTCCACAGCACGATGTCGTCACCCAGCCGGCAGAAGGGTTGGACAGTATTGTCTTCGAACACGAAGCAGTGCTCGCCCAGTTCCGCATTGCGCCACACGAACGCCTTGCTGCTCACGTAGCGCGCAAGCCGAAAGCCCTTCGCCTTCATCTGGTTGCACAGGCGTGCACGCAGGCGGTTCAGCTGCGTGTAGGTGACAGCGACGAACACGTCGTGCGACGAAGGATCGAAGCGCTCCTCGATGCCCTCGACGGCAACCACCGGATGGCCGAGCAGCGTATCGCGATGCAGGTACGCAGACTCCACCGCGAACGCCACCACCTCGTAGGGCGAATCGACCGTGAAGTACTCGCAGGCGATCTGCGCGAAGGCGCTGTCGCCGACGATCAGAAGCTTTCGGTGCCTGGCAGTCATGGTCAGGGCCTCACGAAGAGAAGATCTTCACGGCGGGTGGCCATGGGCAGAGCCGGATCCTGCGGAAGGACATAGGCGTGGAACCCCGCCTCTCGTCCCCGCATCAGCATGCCGAGCACCACGGAATCGTCCATTTCCCCCGGTGCCGCACGGCCGAAGCTCACCGTCGGCGCCTCGTCGCGTCCGGTGTACTCGCGGTGATGCCGATGTCCCGCCTCGCTGGCGAGGAAGCGGTTTCGCATGCTGCGGTTGGGAATATCGCCGATAAGCAGGTGTCCCCCGGGTGCCAGAAGGCTCAGTGCGCAATCCAGGAAACGCCAGAGGTTCCCGTCGGTGAAGGCGTACTGGACGACGCTGTAGACGACGGCGGCATCGACGCTGCCCTCCAGGGCGTGCAGAATCTCCACGCACTCATCGGGAAACCGACCCGGCGCCCGGCGCAATGCCGGGCTATCCGGCAGCAGCCGCAGCATCTCCGGGGCGTCGATCATCGTCACGACGTGTCCCTGCGCCTCGCACAGACCGATCAGCGCGATGGGAAGCCCTGAACAACCGGGCCCGATCTCGACCACCGTCTTGTTCGCTTCCCGCAGGAGCGGGATCTTGCGAAGCAGGTCCCCGAAGATCGCGTCTTCACGACCCTCGCGATAGCTGTCCGGAAAGCCCACCTTCTCGTGACGGGAAAGGGAGGGATCCGTCGCGCGGCGGCGGAATGCTTCGTAGTTCAGCCCGTCGAACTGCAGGTGCTCGTTCATGCGCCACTCACTCCACTTCCAGCAGCCGCATTGCGTGGCGAACGTCGTCGAGCTCGACCATGAAGTCACTCTGATAGTAGTAGTCGTGGCGGGCGACGATGCGCCCGAGAACGTGCAGCAACTGGTGGCCGAGCTGCTGCGCGATGTTGGCGAAGAAGTGGTAGTTGATGCGCGGGTGCCACATCGCAAGCATCAGGATGCGTGTCCCCGGATTGCAGAAGATGGTGTCGATCATGTTCGACCCGGCTGGGCCCGCAACCACGCTCGCCGCGTTGAACGTCTCCACCTGCTCGGCAAACGACATCGCTTCGGGGTGGACGATCTCGAACCCGCGTTCCACGAACAGGCGCTCGATCGCCTGCTCGTTCACCAGGCGGCGAAATGCGTTCTGCGTGCGACGGGACACGTACAGGCGTCGCCCATAACGCGGCGCACCGCACTCCGCGCCCAGACCGAGCATGCGCTCGCGCAGGAAGCGCAGCGCCTCCGGCGCGACCATTGCCCCGTCCGCGCCGGGTTGGGCAGAGGGGCGATAGCTCTGCATCCGCATTCCCGAGAGGTCCGACGCCACCACCAGTTCGTCGACCCTGCATCGGGTGTGTGCCGGGATGCGAATGACCTCCCTCGTCTCGCCGACGATGCGCTGCAGGCTATCGATCTGTTGCGGATACAGCCCCGCGTCCACCAGGAGCGGCCAGTCCGTGTACTCAGGGCACTGTTCGAAGAGCAGCAGGCGCGGAAGGAAGTCCACCACCCAGTGGGCGTAGCTGTCCCAGCCTCGGCCGACGAGCATCAGGCCGCGGGGAACCCGCAGCCCGGATTCCCTGACCCCGTCGATCAGCGCGTGCGTGGAGGTGACGTAGCGCGCGACACCGTGCTCGCACTCCAGTGCGTCGCTTCCTGCGCGTGTTGGCATGTCGTACAGGACGCATCGTGGCGTGCGCGCCAGGATCGTATCGTGCCAGCCGACGACGTCCGCCGGCCCGACCGCAGCCACGAAAGCCGGCGCCAGCGTGCCGGTGGCAGCGGGGATGTGCGCGACCGGGTTGTCGAGCAATGGCGCCGGTGCTACGAAGGTGCGTTCGGGCGCGAACTGACGAAAGGGCAGCCCGTTGTCGGTACAGAAGCGGGCGATGGACTGCACCGGATACAGTTCCCCTCCCGGCTGCCGGAGGGGCGAATTCTCGGGAAGGGTCGCCTTGAAGCGCTGGTAATGGAGCAGCGCACCGTCAGCATCGCCGGCCTTCAGCAGGCTCCTGCCCAGCGCGAACTGCGCATCCGCGTAGTCCGGGTCGACCGTCACCGCGCAACGGTATGCGGCCATCGCCGCCGATTCGGCTCCTGTGGCGAGGTGCGCCTGTCCCTGTCCGTAGTGCGCCCGCGCGCACGCAGGATCGATATCGAGTGCGCGCGCATAGGCGGAGAGCGCATCCTCGTAGCGCTCGAGCCATGCATAGGTGTTTCCGAGGTTGCAGGCGGCGTCGACGAATCCGGGATCCAGTTCCAGCGCCTTGCGGTACAGGTCCACCGCCTCGTCCATGCGTCGCAGCTTGTGCAGGGCGGTGGCGAGATTCGCGTAGTACATCGCGCGATCCGGCACCAGTTCGATCGCACGCGCGATGAACTGGATCGACGCCTGCGCATCCCCCATCTGCTGCACCAGCACGCCGATCAGATGCCACGCATCGGCACATGAGGGATCGCGCTGCAGGAGCGAGAGATAGTGGCGCCTGGCTTCGTCCAGATCACCCGCGCGATGTGCGGCAACGCCCGCTTCGATCCCAGCAGCGATCGTCGCGTCGACTTCGCCGGCCGGTCTCTGTTCCGTGACTGTGCTCATTCGACCTCCTCGCCGGCCCGTTCGGCCAGGGACGAGAACAGTGCGGCGTACGCCGCGTACGTGGCATCGTTGTCGTGCAACCGGTCCAGGCTGGCCAGGATTCGCTCGCGCAGGTGGGTGCGCAGATCCGTCGATGCGGCGATCTCCAGCGCGCGATGCACGTAGTCTTCGGCCGAGTATGCAAGTCCCGCGTCGATGCCCATCAGGCCGTAGTAGCTATGTGGCCCGCGCCCCCGGCAGGTCGCGCCGACCAGGCTGACGATCGGCGCTCCGGCTGACAGCGCCAGATTGCAGGTCGTGCCCCCGCCGTGGTGAGGCGTGTCGAGCACGACCTCTGCGCTCGCCATCATCGCCCGAAAGCGGGTCCGGTCCGGTTCGAAGGGAAGAAAGATCACGCGGGATGCCTGCACGCCGCACGCGGCGCGCACGCGCGCCTGCAACTGCGCCGCCCACGCTTCGCTGCGCTGATCGGAGAAGAAGGCCACGTGTGCGTCACGATCGTGCAGGAGAATCCGGGCCACCAGCGCATCCATCTCCGGATGCACCTTCTGCAGGCGCATGGGACACAGGTACAGCCTCCCGCCGGGCAGTCCGAGCGCCGTGCGATCCGGTATCGCCGCAAGTGCCGGTTCAGGGGCCAGATGCATGGGCATCGTGTCCAGCAGCAACAATCGCTCGGTGTAGAGGTCCTGCGCTCGGTCCGGTTCGATCAGGCGGCTCGAGATGAAGTAGTCGAGCGCCGGGACGCCGCTGGTGTCCGAGTGACCCTGCAGAACGCATTGGACGGGCGCCAGTCGAGAGAACGACAGGAAGTAGGTGTAGGGGTCCATGCCGATATCCGCATAGACCAGCACGTCGAGATCGCGCGCGGCAATCGCATGACGGCCCGGCTCCAGTGCGTTCGGATCGAGGATGACGTGCTCGGCGCACGCGCCTGCGACGCGCTCGAGGACGGAATCGGTCCGGTAGCCGACACTGAACAGGTGGACATCGAACTGCCCCGAGCGCGCGAGGTGCTCGATCACCGGGTTGAAGAAATTCCCGACCGAGTGATTGAAGAAGAACCTGGATACAAAGCCGATGCGCACGCGCCGATCTGCCGTCGACCTCACCTCAGCGCCGTTGAGCCGCGTCTCCAGCGAGGGGCAGGCCCGTGCATAGACCTGCGCGAGCGCGCGCAGCAGGTCGCGATCGTTCCGACCGTGATATGCAAGATAGAACGCGGTCTCCGGGTAACGCAGCAGATCCGCCTCGGTGCAATGGGGCGGATCGTGGGCCAGGCGTGACAACTCGGACGCCAGGCGCGCCCGATCGCGATCGATCTGCTCGCTGGAGAGCATGATCGGCGGCAGCATGGTCGCCGCCCGGATGGCGAGGGCACCGCTGTTCGACTGCTGGAGCGAGCGTGCATACCACCGGCGCGCCTGGTCCAGGTCGCCGTTGCGCTGATGCACGACGCCCAGGTTGGCCGCCGCCTCGGCGAAGCCCGGACGAAGCGCCAACGCGCGCTCGAAGGCCTCGCGGGCGCAGTCGGCGTCGCCCTCCTCCCAGGCAGCCATGCCAAGCCCGTTGCAGGCCTCTGGGAAGTCCTCGCGCAGCGCGATCGCGCGCGAGAAGCACGTGCGCGCCATGGCGAATCGCTCGCGCCGGCTCTCCAGGTTCCCGAGGTTGTTGTACGCCTCGGCAAGACCCGGATCACCCGTGAGCGCACGTTGGAGGCAGGCGTGCGCCTCGTCCAATAGCCCGGCATCCAGGTAGATGACGCCCAGGTTGTTCCACGCCTGCGCGTGCGACGGGTGTGCCTCGAGCAGCGCCGCGTACTGCACGGCGGCCTCCTCCAGGTTGCCGCTCTGCGCCCACGCCACGGCCAATGCGAAGCGACTCTCCGCAGAGCCCGGCGCCGCATCCACTGCAAGGTGCAGTCGCTCCAGCGCGCCCTGTGCGTCACCGGACTCGAGCAGAAGCAGCCCGAGATTGACCTGCGCTTCGCTCATCCGCGGACGAAGCGCCAGCGCACGTTCCAGGCAGCGACGGGCCGCCTCGCGCTCGCCCGCCTTGCGCAGCACGTTCCCCAGGTTGTTGTGTGCTTCCGCGAAGTCCTCCTGCAGGGCGATCGCTTTTTCGTATGCGTTGCGCGCCCGGGGAAGGTCGTGCCGGGCCTCGGCAAGCTCGCCGAGGCGGAACGCCGCCATGGGCAGCTTGCAACCGAGCCGCAGCGCGTGTTCCAGACCCTGTTCCGCGGTTGTGCCCTCACCGCGTTCGAGCGCGATTTCCGCAAGGTAGTAACAAGCGTCGGCGAGCGCGGGATTCAGCGCGATGGCACGCTCGAGGGCATCGCGCGCGGCGTCGTGTGCACGCGTCTGGAACAGGGCGATTCCGAGCAGATGGAACGCCTGCCAGGCGTGTCGGTCCATGCGACAGATCCTGCGGTATTCGCCGATCGCCTCATCGAGCTTGCCCTTCCGATGCAGCGCGACGGCGTGCTCGAGTCCGCGCTCGGATCGCGTTCGCGCGACCACGCTCATGCGTGCCCTCCTCGTTCGCAGGCGAGATGCGATTCCCACGCCGATCGATACACCTCCTCCAGTGCCTTCGCCCCACGCCGGGGACGGAAGAAGGCCGGTGCAGCCCCGCGCAATCTCGCCTGCAGCCGCGCGTGCTGGGATCGATCGCAGGCCACGCGGACAGCCCTGGACACATAGTCGTCCAGATTCGAAGCAATGAGTTCTTCGAGCCCCAACGCGTGCAGAACGCTTCCTGCCATGCGTGACACGTAGCACTCCCCCACCAGCGTCAGCAAGGGAACGCCGGCCGCCAGGGTCTGGCCCGCGGTGGCGCCGGCCGAATAGGGATGCGTATCCAGGAACAGGTCCGCTGCAGGCAGACGGTCGGAGTGTTCCTCGAAGGCCGCGATGGGCGCGAAGACCAGACGGTGCGCATCGATGCCCGACTCGCGCGCATGCCGGCGAAGGTTCTCGCAGGCCACGACATTGAAGGCGGGAAGCCACAGCACGCTGGCCGGCACCGCCCGCAGGATGCGCATCCATGCGCCGAACATCTCCGGCCGGATCTTGTAGGGGTTGTTGAAGCTCGCGAACACGAACCCCTCTGCCGGAAGCCCGTGGCGGAGACGGTCGGCGGGTTCGTTCCGCCGTCCCGCGATCCATTCAGGACTCGGCTGGTAGCAGGCTTCGAGTTCGAGGATCCGCTCGTCGTAATGCTCGCGCACCGAACACGGAACGAGATACGCATCGGCCAGCACGTAGTCGACGAACGGCGAACCCATGCTTCCCGGGTAGCCGAGATAGCTCATCTGCACTGGCGCCGGGCGCGCGCTCAACACGGCGCTTCGGCTGAATTCGGTGTAGCCGCCGAGATCCACGAGGATGTCGATGCCGTCGGCACGGATGCGCGCGGCAAGTGCCTCGTCGTCGAGAGCGGATACGTCCGTGAAGTGCTCGGCTCCGTCCCTCACCTGGCGACCCACCCTCCCGCCGTCTTCTGGGCCGCTGCTGTAGGCGAATGCTTCGACTGCCTTCCGATCGTGTGCAGCGAACAGGTCGCAGATCAGATTCCCCACCGCGTGGTCGCGGAAATCGCCGGACAGGTAGCCCACGCGAAGACGGTTGGCCGCCGTGCGCGCCGCACGCGCCGGCAGTGACGCCAGTCGACGGACCCGGTGCGTGGTCCAGTTGCGCGCACACTCGAGTTGCAGGACGGGATCGCTGCTCAGCTGCAGGAAGGAAAACGGCGCCACCGGTGCGTCCGGGCGCTCGCGCACCAGGGTTTCCACCTGCGCGCGCAAGCCGTCGATGTCGCGCCAGTCGCAGGCGCGCAGGCGGGCACAGGCGAGTGCCACCAGTGCCTCCGGAAAATCCGGACGCAAAGCGAGGGCCTTCTCGAACTCGGGGATCGCCTGGGCAGGATCCGAGAGACACGTGCCCAGGCCGTAGTGCGCCTCGGGGTGGTCCGGCGCGTGCTCGATGACCATG
>CAYLTE010000023.1:0-20194 GCA_964386195.1 uncultured Burkholderiales bacterium
TGACCGCCTTGAAGCCGAACACGTTGCCGATGATCGAGGCGGTGAGGTTGGCGATCGAGCCTTCCTCGAACAGGTCGAGGTCGTAGGCGATGTAGGCGAAGTACTGCTGCGGCGTGGAGGTGGCGGGTCCGGTATTGGGTACCGGGTCCACGCGGTAGGCTTTCGCGCGATAGCGTTCGCAGGCGGTCAGCCGGTCGGTCCACACCACGGTCCAGGTGGCCGTGGAGGATTCCCCGGCAACCGCAGCCGCCGCCTCCTCGGCATCGACGCCCTCCTGCGGCGTGATGCGAAACAGCGCCAGCACGTCCGTGTCGGCCGGTTCGTAGTCCGGCTCCCAGTAGCCCATCTGCTTGTAGGGCAGCACTCCCGCCCGGTAGCGCTCGGATGCAGAGCGCAATGCATTCGGTTCGACCGCCTGATCCATCGTCGCTCCTCCTACTCGGGGACGAGCCAACTCTACGCGGTGCGTTTCATAAGGAGAAATCGTTTATTCTTAGAGTCTGCATAAGGAAGCCTTATGTCTGGAATGCGCGCCGTCACGATCCGCCAGCTGCATATCTTCCTCAGCGCGGCTCGCCACCTCAGCTTCTCGCGCGCCTCGCGCGAGTTGCACCTGTCGCAGCCGGCGGTCTCGATGCAGATTCGGCAGCTCGAAGGCAGCGCCGGCCTGCCGCTGTTCGAGCGCAGCGGCAAGCGACTGCACCTGACGCAGGCCGGGGAGGAGATGCAGCGCCACGGCCAGCAGATCGTCGCCGCGCTCGCTGCCGCGGAGGACGGCTTCGCCGCGCTGCGCGGGCTGCGCGGCGGCCGGCTCAACATCGGGGTGGTGAGCACGGCGAAGTACTTCGCGCCAAAGCTGCTGGCCGCGTTCTCTCAGCGTCACCCCCTGGTCGAGGTGAAGCTCGCGGTGAACAACCGCGAATCGATCGTGAAGCAGCTGGCGAACAACGAGATCGACCTGGCGATCATGGGGACGCCTCCGCAATCCCTGGACGCGACGGCAGTCGCATTCGCCCCCCACCCGCTGGTCGTCATCGCCGCGCCGGATCATCGCCACGCGAGCCGCCGCCGCCTCGCGCTGCGCGACCTCGAGCAGGAGCGCTTCGTGGTGCGCGAGATCGGGTCCGGTACCCGCTCGGCGATGGAGCGCACCTTTGCTGCGCATCGGGTGAAGCCGCAGATCGGCATGGAGATGAGCAGCAACGAGACCATCAAGCAAGCGGTCATGGCCGGAATGGGGCTGGCATTCATCTCCCAGCACACCATCGCCCTGGAGCTGGCGAGCGGTGTGCTGAAGGTGCTGAGGGTCGAGGGGTTGCCGGTGATGCGTCAGTGGTGCGTGGTGCACCGGCGCGAGAAGGTCCTTCCGCCGGCCGGGGAGGTGTTCAAGGCGTTCATCCTGGATGAGGGACGCGCGTTGATGAAGCGCATCGTCTGACGCTATGCGGTGCGGGTGACCGCGCGGCGGATCTTGCGCACCCCCAGCGCGACCAGCACGGCGACCACCGGGATGCTGAGCGCCATGATCAGCTCCGCGTTCACGTGCATGCCGGCTGCCTTCACGCCCTTCGCGGCGTAGCCCACCAGTCCGACGATGTAATAGGTCACGGCGGCCACCGAGAGTCCTTCCACCGTCTCCTGCAATCGCAGCTGCAGCTTGGCCCGCCGGTTCATCGACTCCAGCACGGCCTGGTTCTGCCGCTCGCGCGCGATGTCCACCCGCGTCGAGAGCAACTGGGTGGCTCGAGCCACGCGCTCGGACAGCGACTCCTGGCGGTGCGCGGCGGTAAGGCAGGTGTTCATTGCCGGTGCCAGGCGCCGTTCGGTGAACTCCTGGAAGGTTTGAAGCCCCTGGATGCGCTCCTCGCGCAATTCCGCGATGCGTCGTTGCACGAGTTCATGGTAGGCGGCCGCCGCGCTGAAGCGGTAGTGGTTCTCCGACGTCCGGCTGTCGATCTCGGCTTCGAGATGGGTGAGCTTGTCCAGCAGAATGCTCTCGTCCTGCTCGTGTGCGCCGGCCAGCGCGCGGCTGATCCGCGCCAGTTCGCGCTCGCTCTGGTTCAGCACGGGTGCCAGTTCGCGCGCGACCGGCAGCGCCAGGAGCGCCATCAGCCGGTAGGTGTCGATCTCCAGCAGTCGTTGCACCATCCGTCCGGCCTGGCGTGGCGTCATGCCCCGATCGACCACGTACCAGCGCGTGAAGCCGTCGGCGCGCACGCGCAGGTCGGTGAGCGCGAGCCCCGCGCCGCCGGCGATGGTCGAACCGATCAGGGCATTGCCGTCGAAGTGCCGGGCCGACAGTGTGTCGTGATCGAGCGCCTGCGGGTCCCCTCGCAGGAGCGCAAGGTGGGCTGCGACCATCGTCTGGCCGGGCAGCTGCGCGATCCACTCTGCGGGGACGTGCGCGAGCGCGGGCTCGTCGAAGGGGGACTCGCCCGCCCCCGGCACGATGAACTTGTAGCGGCTGAACTCGCTGTGCCGTTCCCACTTCAATCGAAACGGTCCCAGATCCGCACTGTAGTGATTGGCGTTCGGATGTGGCGGCGCCACGCCGAACCGTTGCGCGAGCGCGGTGACGTGCTCCCACTCGCGGGTGCGCGCCGACCACTCCGAGAGCAGGGCGAGGAAAGTCAGGCGCAACGGCGCGCACAGGGCCTCGGGCGGGCGGGCGTGCACCTCGTCGTTGAGTTCACGGCGCAGGGGATGATCGGCGGGAAGCGCGTCTGTCATGAGCGAACGATACAGCGCGCCTGCGGGCCGCACAAACCGCGTCAGCCTGCCGGCAGGGCGCCGCTGGCGCGTGCCTCCTGCACGATCAGTTCGGCGACGCGCCGAGGCTGTTCCTCGTGCGCGAGGTGTCCCAGCCCCTCGAGCTCCATGGCCCGGGAGCGCGGCAGCAGGCGGCGCAAGGCGGCAGGCTGCGAGCGCGGGAGGGTGCGGTCGCCGCTCGCCCACACCGTGAGCAGCGGTGTGCGCAGGCGCGGCAGGTCGCGCTCCAGGCCGTGCAGGTCCCAGTTCGCCATCATCGTGAGCGCCGCCTCGACGTGTCCCGCGTTGCGCACCAGTCGCTCGTAGCAGGCGATGCCTCCGGGTTGCAGGCGCGATCCGGTGCCGGCGATCAGGCGCTGCACGGCCGCCGGGTCGCGCGCACGCCAGGCGAACAGGCGCGGCACCAGCGAACTGGACGCCAGCACGCGCGCCATCGGCGCGAACAGGTGTCCCTGCACGCCGCGCAGCGCGAGCAGCGCGCCGTTGAGCGCGATCAGGCTGCGCGGAGAAAGCGTCTCGTCCACGCACATGCGCGCCAGGATCGCCGCGCCCGCGCTGTGTCCCACCACGATCGCCGGGCGTACGCGCAGTGCGCGCAGCAGGTCGGAGACGCTGTGCGACATGAAGCGCAGCGACATGCGGTGCGCGGGCGGCATGCCGGTGAAGCCGTGGCCGGGCAGATCGGGCGCGACGACGGTGAAATGGCGGGAGAGCAGCGGCGCAAGCTCCCGCCACGAGTGCGTCGCCGCGCCGGTGCCGTGCACCAGCAGCGCGACCGGTCCCGCGCCCATCTGCTGCACGTGCCACACGATGCCGGCGGCCTCTATGAATCCGCTGGCGTGACGGTTCGGCCAGTCTTCTCCGTCGCGTTGCCAGTCCAGTCGCTGCATCGAACGCGGCGCCGCCTCAGGCGGCCGCCTGGATCAGCGCGCCGGACAGGCGGGCCGCGTCGGCGTGCGGAAGCGGCAGGTAGCGCGCGCCCATCTCGACGGCCAACCGCTCCGCCTGTGCCTGTGCGCGTGGCGAGGTGTCCACCAGGATGCTGGTGAAGCCGGCTTCGCGCAGCCGGCGCGCCGCCCCGATCGCGTCCGACTCCGCGCGTTCCCTGCCGTGCGTTCCGTCGCGCGCGACGTTCGCGCGGCCGTCGGTCAGCAGCACGATCACCGGTGTATCGCCTCGTCGCCGCAGCGAGTCGGCGAGCGCGCCCGCACACTCCAGGCCGGTGGCGAGCGGCGTGCCGCCGCCGCCGGGGAGTCCCGCGAGCGAGCGCCGGGCACGCACCAGCGATCGCGTAGGCGGCAGGACCAGTTCAGCGCCGGCGCCGCGGAAGGCGATGAGGGCGACGTTGTCGCGCCGGACGTAGCACTGCGCGAGCAGCAGCTCGACCGCGCCCTTGGCCTCGGCGAGCCGGTGCAGCGCCGAGGATCCGGAGGCGTCCACCGCGAAGATGGTGGTGGTGACGTTGCGCTGCTGAAAGCGCTTGATGCGGAAGTCCTCGCGCCGGATCGCGACCTTCGCGCGCGTGTGCGGAGTTTCCCGGCGGCGCAGAGTCTGCCAGGGCGCCGCCGCGCGCAGCGTATCGATCACGCTCAGGCGCGCGCCCGCGCCGGGCGTTCCGCGCGAGCTGCCGATGGGCCGTCCGCGCAGGGCGCTCCGCTGCACGTTTCCGGCGCGTCCGCCCGGTCCGCGGCCGCGTGCGATGGCGCTCGCCTGCAGCTGCAGGAGCAGGCCGGCTGGAATGGCGGCCTGCGCCGCAGCCAGCACTACGTCCTCGATCTGGCCGTCATGCTGCGTGACTGCGTCGTCCTCGGCGCCGTCCCGATCGGGCGTTTCGGCGGGTTCCTCCTGCGCAGGCGCTTCGTCGGGCGGCGCGGCGGGCAGCGCAGTCGCGCGCGGCGCGAGGACCAGGCGTGCAGCCACGATGACGTCGTCCTCGATCGCCTCCGTGCGGCCCGCCAGCGCTGCCGCGGCGCGCGCCGCGCGCACGGCGAGCAGGGGGGCGCGCATCGAGCCGATTCCCAGGGCGATGCACGCCGCACACAGCGACTGCACCAGCGGCGCTGGCGTGTGGACCGCATCGCGCAGCGCCCGTGCGCACACCACGTCCTCCACGGACGGTTCCCAGCCATGACCGTCGACGCGCATGCCGTCGAGGTGAAGGTGGAAGGCGAGTCGATCGCGCAGCGCGGCAGGCGGGCATTCGTCGGCGTCGATGCCTTCGTCGAGCGCCACGACGGCGAAGCGGGCGGGGTGCCGGGCCGCGATGCCCTCGCGCTGCACACTTACCTCGCCGACATCGAGGACGTTCGCGATACGTGCCGCGGCCGCAGCGGGCAGGCGCTCCGCCATCGCCAGCACCGCCGCGCCGCCGTCGGCCTCGCACAGCAGGCCGCGCGCCACCACGGGCCTGCCGCTGCGCAGCGTGGCAGCCAGGTCGAGCCCGCCCAGCAGCCGATCGTCGGCGATCTGCGCGGGTACGCGCCGCCATGGCGCGCCGGCCGGGAGCAACCCGTGCAGCAGCGCGAGCCAGGCATCGCGCGTCGGACCTGGCGCACATCGCAGTACGGCGCCGCCCAGACCGTCCGGGTCGATGGCGAGCAGGGCGGCGGCGAGCGCCGCGTCCTGCCAACGCGGCAGTGCCTCCTCGCTCATGCGCCGCCCAGCGCTTCCTGCACGGCCCGCTCCACGCGCACGGTGGAGCCGGAGTCGTCCAGCGGATTGCGACGCAGCCGGTGACGCAGGGCCGGCGCGGCCACGCGCCGCAGGTGGTCGACGCCGACAGCGTCGGCTCCGTCGATTGCGGCAAGTGCGCGCGCGGTGCGCATGACGGTGAGCTCTCCGCGCAGCCCGTCGGTCCCGAGCCGCATGCACAGTCGCGCGGTCTGGTGCAGGATCGCGTCGGGAACGCTCACCCGCGGCAGCCTCTCGCGCGCCGCCACGATGCGCCGGCGCAGCGCGTCGTCCTCCTTCTTCCACTTGCGCAGGAAGGCTCGGGGATCGCGCTCGAACGCGTCGCGCCGGCGGATGACCTCCACCCGCGTGTCGAGGTCGGCCGGCGTCTTCACCTCCACCGACAGCCCGAAGCGGTCGAGCAGTTGCGGGCGCAGTTCGCCCTCCTCCGGGTTGCCGCTGCCGATGAGCACGAAGCGCGCGGGATGACGGATGGAAAGTCCTTCGCGCTCGACCACGTTCTCGCCGGATGCGGCCACGTCCAGCAGCACGTCCACCAGGTGGTCCTCGAGGAGGTTCACCTCGTCGATGTAGAGGAAGCCGCGATGCGCGCGCGCCAGCAGGCCCGGCTCGAACGCCTTGACGCCGTGCGCCAGGGCGCGCTCGAGATCGAGGGCGCCCACCACGCGGTCCTCGGTCGCTCCCAAAGGAAGGTCCACCACCGGCACCGCCACGTCGTGCGCAGGCGGTGCCTTGCGCGTGCCGGTGCAGCGTTCGCACAGGCCGGCCGTCGCCGCGGGGTCGCAAGCGTACGCACAGCCGTCCACGGTGCGCATCGATGGAAGCAGCGTGGCAAGCGCCCTCACCGCGGTCGACTTGCCGGTGCCGCGGTCGCCGAACACGAGGACTCCGCCTACGCTGGGGTCGACCACTGCAACGAGCAGGGCCAGCTTCATCTCGTCCTGCCCGACGATCGCGGAGAACGGATAGATCGCCCGCATGCTAACGGGCTCCGCGGGGCGCGCGCCGGTGGGCGGCAGGGCGTATGCTCGCTTTCATCATGTCGAGGCCGCTCTCGTTTTCCGGGTCGCTCCCGCGTTCTCCATGGTGTCCGAACTTCCTAACACCGGCCGATGTCCAGATTCTCGCACACCCCATCGCTGCGGTCCGCCTCGCCGGTTAGTCCCGCCAGCCCGCGGGCGGCACGCCGGCTGCTCCGGCCCGATGGTGTCTCGAGGTCGACCATGGAGGAGCGTCATGACGCGTCGGAAATCCGCAGCACGTCGCATCGCCGCCCGGGCAGGCGCGGCTTCCCTGCTCGTCGCGGCGGGCTGGATCGGCTATAGCGCGATGAGCGTTCCGCATGCCATGGAGCTTGCGCATGCGCTTGGCGGGGAGCGCAAGGAATTCACCGGTCGGGCTGGCCGGTTGAGCTACTACGTCGCCGGGCAGGGCGAGCCGACGCTGCTCGTGCACAGCGTCAACGCGGCCGGATCCGCCTACGAGGTCAAGCCGGTGTACGAGCACCTGCGCGGTTCCCGGCACGTCTACGCGGTCGACCTGCCGGGCTTCGGTTTCTCCGAGCGCTCCGATCGCCGTTACGACATCCGCCTGTTCGTCGACGCCGTTCACGACATGCTCGATATGATCGCGCGCGAACACGGCGAGCGCCAGGTCGACGCGCTGGCGCTGTCGCTCGCGGGGGAGTTCGTCGCGCGCGCGTGCATGGAGCGGCAGCAACCCCGGCGGCTGCGCAGCCTCGCCCTGGTCACGCCCACCGGGTTCTCGCGGGGAGCGGGCGCCCTGCGCGGTAGCGCCGCCGAGAGCCGCGAGATCCCGGGGATGTACCGCGTGTTCACGTTTCCGTTGTGGAGCCAGGCCTTCTACGATCTGTTGGTCAGCCGCGCCAGCATTCGCTACTTCCTCCAGCGCACCTACGGATCGAAGCGCATCGACGAGGGCATGCTCGAGTACGACTATCTCACCACCCACCAGCCCGGCGCGCGGCATGCGCCGTACGCCTTCGTGTCCGGCCGACTGTTCAGCAAGGACATCCGCAGCGTGTACGAAAAGCTCGACCTGCCGATCTGGGTGCCTCACGCCACACGCGGCGACTTCCGCGATTTCAGCGAGGCGGACTGGGCGCGGGCGCGGGACAACTGGACGTTCCAGCCCTTCGATTCGGGCGCCCTGCCGCACTTCGAGCAGACCGAAGCCTTCCTCGACGCGTACGAGCGCTTTCTCGCCTCCAGCGGATGAAGCCACCGGTTCCACCGCCGGCCATGCAGTGCGCGGGTTGCGTCAGCGCGGCAGCGGATGCCGCTCCATCAGATAGCACAGGCAGTCCTGACGGATCACGGTCGAGTCGGTGGTGAGCATGGCAGGCATGGCGGGTCGTGCGACGGCGAGCTCGCCCGCGCGGACCTGAAGATACTCGGGCGTGATGTCGCGGCCGCGTTCGTCCAGCACCTCCACCGGCGTGGCGCAATCGCGCACGCGGCCCAGCCGTGTGCCGGGCGCGAGGTCCCGGAAGTTGAGTCGGTCGAGATCGGGCTCGAACTGCAGCTGCGCGGGCGTCCCGTCGAAGGCGAAGCTCACGGCCTCGCGCACCCGCACCACGCCGAGCGTGCGGTACAGGTCGATATCGTGTGCGGCGACGGCATGCGTCGGAAAGTGATCCAGATGCAGGACGGCATCGACGAACTCGGCCGCGTGCGTTTCCCCGCCGATATTCCCGGGCTTGCCGCACTCCAGCGTGACGGCCGGGCACAGCGGCGCGAACGCGCCGGTCTGCGTGCCGAGCGGCGTCTCGAAGTACACCACCACGCGTGAGAACAGCGTGGCCAGGTGCAGGAAGTCCGTTCCCAGCCGACGCACGCACGCGTAGTGAGGATTGAGGCCGGTGTTGTTGTGGATGTCGATGCTGGCGAACACGTTGCGCGCGCGCATCTGCGCCAACACCTCGCGCACCACCTCGCTCTCCCGGCCCGGGATGTCCACGCCGGGCTCCGGCCAGATGCGGTTGAAGTCTGGCTGGTCGCTCAGGCGGCGCAGCCCGTGCCGGGCAGCCGCCACGTTGCCGATGAACAGCGACAGCGCGCGCGGCAATTCCCGATCCGCATAGGCGGCCAGCACGGACTGCATGGCGGACAGGCCGGTGTCTTCGTTGCCGTGGAGGAGCACGGAAACCAGCAGTGGGGCCGGGCGGCGGCCGGGAAGATGAATGAGCGTCGGACCGGGCAGCAACGCGTGCAGGTCGCTGGCACGTGCCTCGAGAAGTCCCGGCGGCAGGCTGTCGAGTACGGTGAGCATGGCTAAGGTCCGAATCCTACACCGGCCACTCGTGGACCGGCATGCCGCTGCGCTGGTGCTCGAGGTACTCGGCCGTGAGACGGAACAGGTCGCGGCCGTGCCGCTGCGCGTGCCGTCTCTGCCAGCTCGCGCCGTTCTGTCCGCTGCGCACCCGCGATCGCACCACGTCGAGATAGGGCTCGCTGTCGCATGCGTCGATGCCCAGCGCGGCAAGCCCGTCGCGTGCCATGGGCACGATCTCGTCGTGCAGCAGCTGCGCCACCGGTCGGGTGGAACCGTCCAGCCACCGCACGGGTGCCGCCAGCCCCTCGCGCGCGCAGCGGTAGAAGCTGTCGCGCGCGTGCGCAAAGGGCAGATCGTCCTCCGGCGGCGGCTGGCGCCGGGCCAGCGTGGTGCAGGCCCCCACGTACACGGCGGCATTGGCAACCATGTCGCGGACGCTGGGTCCCGCGGCCATGCAGCGCTGCTCGATGCGCACGTGCGGGGTCTCGCCTTCGAAGCCGATCAGCAGCCGATTCCAGCGCCAGATCGTACCGTTGTGCAGGCGCAGGTGGGACAGACGGCGCGCGCCGTCCTCGAAGTGCATCGGCAGCAGGGGCGCGAAGCGTGAAAGGTTGTCGGCGAAGAACTCGCCCGGTCCGCTGCGCAGGTAGCGCTCGCCGAAGGTCACGCGCCGCGCCTGGCCGCGCGTGCCCTCGGCGCTGTCCACGGCCTGCTCGAACAGGGGAATGCGCGACTCGTCCCACAGGTCGTGGCCGAACAGGAACGGCGCGTTCGCGGCGAGCGCCACGAGCGGCCCGGACAGGACGGTGGAAGCATTGAGATAGCGCCCGATATCCGGTGCAGGCGCCTGCAGGTGCACCTGAAAGGAGGTCGTGGCGGCCTCGAGCATCACGTCGGCATGCGTGAGCGAGAGCTGCTCGCGCCCACGGATGTCGATATGCAGCGGTTCGCGTCCGCGCCGCTCCAGCACCTGGCGGTTGAGTGCGTAGTAGCGGTTGAGCGGCGAGATGTTGGCCAGCGTCAGGTCGCGCTCGCGCACGGTGGGCAGGATGCCGATCATGATCAGCGCGCCTTCGAGCTCGTGCGCGACGTCCTGGCACCGGCGCCACGTCGACTCGAGCTCCCGCTCCATCGTGCCGAAGGCAGTGTCCGCAAGTCGCTGCGGCGTGCCGTTGAGCTCGACGTTGAACTTCGACAGCTCGGGCACCACCAGGGGGCTGGCGAGCCGGTCGAGGTAGGCCTCGTTGGCGGGAAGCGGGAAGCAGTTGTGGTCGATCAACCAGGCTTCCAGCTCGAAGCCGACGCGGTACGCGGCATCGTCGAAATGCCCCCCCGCCAGCCAGGCCTCCAGCAGGCCGGTCTCCTCACGCAGCGCGAGTGCGAAGCGCTCGCTGTCCTGCGCCGTGAAAGCAGTCTGGGTGATCTCCTGTCCCACCGGTCAACCCCTTCGTAGAGATCGGGACAGTGTCGAACGCGGCCAGGCCCGCGCCCTTGATCCCGATCAAGCGCGCCAGGTCTGTCTGCCGCTCACCTGCTGCGCGGCTGTTCCACCGAGAACACCGACCTGCTGCCGTCCTCGCGCCAGGCGAAGACGCGGTATTCGTGGCCGCCCTCGCCTTCCATGCCGGGCGAACCGATCGGCATGCCCGGCACGGAGATGCCGACCACCGCCGGCTTCTCCTCGAGCAGCCGGAGGATCTGGGCGGCCGGCACGTGTCCCTCCACGGCGTAGCCGCCGACCTGCGCGGTGTGGCAGCCGGCCATGGCGCGCGGCACGCCAAGGTTGGCGCGCACGCGGTCGAGGTTGCGGTGATCGTGCGCCTGCACGGGGAAGCCGGCGGCACGCAGATGGTCGATCCACTTCTCGCAGCATCCGCACGACGGGGACTTGTACACGGTAATCAGCGGCAGGGCCGCCTCGGCGGCAAAGACGCCACCCTGCCACGCGAGTGCGCCGACGAGCAGCGCCTTGACCAGGAACTTGCGCATGAAACCTCCGGAAACAGGCCGTTGGACCTCGCCGGCGCCACCCGGGTTGCATCGGCCGACGCCTGAGTTGCCTAGGCTGACGCCTGGCGTTGCCTCGGCTTTTGCCCACGAGGCTTGACGCCATCTATCCTATAATGCCCCGGGCCGGATTCTCTACTTCCGGGGCCGGACACGCCGACCGATGCAACTGTACGCCTTCGGAATCAACCACCAGACTGCGCCGCTCGAGGTGCGGGAGCGGATCGCCTTCAACGCCGAGGGACTCACCTCCGCGTTGCGCGACCTGGTGGGGCACGAGCCGGTGCGCGAGGCGGCCATCATCTCCACCTGTAATCGAACCGAGCTGTACTGCAACGCGCAGGATCCGCACAAGGCCGTGTCCTGGCTCGCCGGCTATCACCAGATGCGATCGAGCGTGCTCGAACCGTATCTGTACAGCCTGCCGCGCGAACACGCGGTCAAGCACGCGTTCCGGGTGGCGAGCGGCCTCGACTCGATGGTGCTGGGCGAGGCGCAGATCCTGGGGCAGATGAAGCAGGCGGTGCGCAGCGCCGAGAAGGCCGGCACCCTGGGGCTGGTGCTGCACAAGCTGTTCCAGCAGACCTTTTCGGTGGCCAAGGAGGTGCGCACGCGCACCGACATCGGCGCGAGCTCGGTGTCGATGGCCGCGGCAGCGGTGCGTCTGGCCGAGCGCATCTTCCCGGCCATCGCCGAACAGAAGGTGCTGTTCGTCGGGGCGGGCGAGATGATCGAGCTGACGGCCCGCCATTTCGTTGCACAGAACCCGCGCGGCACCACGTTCGCCAACCGCACGCTGGAGCGTGCGCAATTGCTCGCGATGCAATTCGGCGGCCAGGCGGTGTCGATCAACGAACTGGCCGAAGTCCTCGCCGCGCACGACATCGTGGTCACCAGCACCGCCAGCCCGCTGCCGATCATCGGCAAGGGCATGGTCGAGCGGGCGCTGCGGGCGCGCCGGCACCGTCCCATCCTGATGGTGGATCTCGCCGTCCCGCGCGACGTGGAGGCCGAGGTGGCGCGCATGGACGATGTCTTCCTGTACTCGGTCGACGATCTCGGCCGCGTCGTGCAGGAAGGGCGGGACGCGCGCGCCGCCGCGGTGTCGGAGGCCGAGCACATCATCGACGCCAAGGTGGTCGATTTCATGCAGTGGCTCGGTGGACGCGAAGCGGTGCCGACCATCCGTGCCCTGCGGGATCAGGCAGAACGCGCGCGCCGGCACGAGGTCGACCGGGCGCTGCGCCTGCTGCGCAAGGGGGAGCCGGCCGAGCGCGTGCTCGAGATGCTCAGCCAGTCCCTCACCAACAAGCTCATGCACGCACCCACGGCCGCCCTGCACGACGGAACCGAGATCGAGCGCGACGAGTTGCAGCGCATGGTCGAGCGCATCTACCAGGTGCGCGCGAAGGAATGAGCCGACCCCGCGGATGAAGCCCAGCATCGCCGCGAAGCTGGCCCAGTTGTCGGCCCGGCTCGCGGAAGTCAACCGCCTCCTCTCCGCCGAGGACGCGACTGCCGACATGGAGAATTTCCGCAGGCTCTCGAGGGAGCACGCGGAGATCGGCCCGGTCGTCGAGCTGTACGACGCCTACCGGCGCAACCTCGACGACATCGCCTCCGCGCAGGAGATGGCGTCCGACCCCGAGATGCGCGAGCTCGCCGAAGCCGAGATCAAGGAGGGCCGCGAGCGCGTCGAGGGCATCGAGGCGGAACTGCAGCGCCTGCTCCTGCCACGCGACCCCAATGACGAGCGCAACATCTTTCTGGAGATCCGCGCCGGTACCGGCGGGGACGAATCGGCGCTGTTCGCCGGCGACCTCTTTCGCATGTACTCGCGCTACGCGGAGCGCAACCGCTGGCAGGTCGAGGTGGTGTCGCACAGCGCAGGGGAACAGGGCGGCTACAAGGAGATCATCGCCAAGATCGTCGGCGACGGTGCCTATTCCCGGCTCAAGTTCGAATCGGGCGGCCACCGCGTGCAGCGCGTCCCGGCCACCGAAACGCAGGGCCGCATCCACACCAGCGCGTGCACGGTTGCAGTGATGCCGGAGGCCGACGAGATCGCCGAGGTGCAGATCAATCCGGCGGAGATCCGGGTCGACACCTTCCGCTCCTCGGGCGCCGGCGGTCAGCACGTCAACAAGACGGACTCGGCCGTGCGCATCACCCACCTGCCGACCGGCATCGTGGTCGAGTGCCAGGACGAGCGCTCGCAGCACAAGAACCGGGCGCAGGCGCTGTCGATCCTGGCCGCACGCATCAAGGACAAGCAGCTGCGCGAACGTCAGGTGAAGGAAGCCGCGCAGCGCAAGTCGCTCATCGGCAGCGGCGACCGCTCCGAGCGCATCCGCACCTACAATTTCCCGCAGGGACGCGTCACCGACCATCGCATCAATCTGACGCTGTACAAGATCGACCAGATCATGGACGGCGAGCTGGACGAACTGGTGCGAGGGCTGCTCGCCGAGCATCAGGCCGAGCAGCTCGCGGCGATGGCCGAGGAAGCGATCTGACCGCAGGCGGCCAGTGGTGACCACCGCACCTCGGTCGTCCCGCGACGAAGCGCAGGGCACGGCGCTACAGCGCGACGCCCGTATGCTGAGCGATGCGCTCGGGCTCGATGCGCGCGAGGCGCGCGCGCAGGCGGAGCGAATGCTGATGCAGGCATTGGGTATCCGTCGCGCGCAGCTGATCGCCCATCCCCAGCTTGCTGGCGCCGCCGACACCGCCGCGCGCTGGTGTGCGCCCATCCCCCGCGTGGTGCCGCCGCCCACACCGACGCGCGTTATGCCGCTCGGCGGGCCGGGGGGCTCGGGGGCGCGCCGCTCGACTACATTCTGGGAACCCGCGAATTCTACGGGCTCGACTTCGAGCTCACTCCTGCCGTGCTGGTCCCGCGCGCGGACACCGAACTGCTGGTGGATCTCGCGCTCGAGCGGCTTCCCGCTGCGAGCAACGCGTGCATCGCCGACCTGGGCACGGGCAGCGGGTGCGTCGCCATCGCCATCGCGCACGCCCGGGCGCAGTGTTGCGTGCTCGCCGTGGACAAGTCTAGGGAGGCGCTGCAGGTTGCCGCGCGCAATCGGCAGCGGCACGGCGCACACAACGTACATCTCGTGCACGGCAGCTGGTTGCGCGCCATCGCCTCGGGAAGCCTCGCCGCGATCGTCTCGAACCCGCCCTACGTGCGCGAGCACGACGAGCACCTGCCGGCACTGCGCCACGAGCCCCAGGGCGCGCTGGTTTCCGGTGCGGACGGCCTGGACGCCTGGCGATCGATCGTCGGGCAGGCGCGCCGCTGTCTCGTGGCGGGCGGCTGGCTGCTGATGGAGCACGGCTACGATCAGGCGGCCGCCTGCCGGGAGCTGCTCGATGCGGCCGGCTTCGACCACGTGTTCAGCGCGCGCGATCTGGCCGGGCACGAGCGCGTCAGCGGAGGCAGGGCGCTCGGTTGACGCTGCGAGAGCGAAACCGATACCATCCTCCGATGTCGGACGAGGGTGTTCGTACCACTCTTCCTCCCCATCTCAGAGGTGACGCATGGACGTTCAGGACAAGATTCGCCAACAGGTAACCGACAACAAGGTCGTGCTGTACATGAAGGGCACACCGGACGCCCCCCAGTGCGGATTCTCCGCCGCCGCGGTGCAGATCCTGGAGGCGTGCGGCGCCGAGGACGTGGCCACCGTGAACGTCCTGGCCGACGCGGATATCCGTCAGGGCATCAAGGACTTTTCCAGCTGGCCCACGATCCCGCAGCTTTACGTGAAGGGCGAGTTCGTCGGCGGTGCCGACATCATGCGCGAGATGTATCAGAGCGGCGAGCTGCACAAGCTGCTGAAGTGATCCGGCAAGGTCTCCTATCCGGGGCCGGCTCCACGCCGGCCCTTTTCACTTGGATGGGTCGGTCTCGGCGCCTTTTCGCCCTTTCGATCCTGCTGCTGCTTGCGGTTCTGATGCATGCCCTGCCCGGGCATGCGGCGGAACCCGATCGGGCGAGCCTGCTCGCCGCGCTTCGCGAAGGTGGCCTGGTGGTCTACTTTCGCCATGCGGACACCGGCCCTGCCACGCTCGAGCCGGACACGATGCGCATCGACCGCTGCGAGACGCAGCGCAACCTCAACGACAACGGGCGCGCCCAGGCACGTGAGATCGGCGCGCAGTTCCGACGGCTCGGCATTCCGGTGGGCAAGGTGCTGAGCAGCCGCTTCTGCCGCTGCACGGAAACGGCGCAGCTCGCGTTCGGACGTCACGAGGCGATCCAGACGCTGACGGGTGTGCGGCGGGGGGGCGAATTCGCGCAGGCCCGCAGTGCTGCCTCGGCCGGCCTGCGTGAGTTGCTGTCCACGCCTCCACCCACGGGAAAGAACACCGTGCTGGTGTCGCACGGGTTCAATCTGATCGATCTCGAAGGGCTGTATCTGAGTACGCAGGGCGAGGCGGCAATCTACCGCCCGGACGGTCGCGGCGGCTACGCGTTGCTCGCGCGCGTGCTTCCCGACGCGTGGGCGGACATGGACGTGGCTGCGCCCTGAGCCGGCGTACGGCGGGTGCGCGGCTGGCCGTGCAGGACGCGCGTGGTGTCGGCGCGCAGCATGGCGGCAAGGGCCTCGGCCGTGATTGGCCGGCTCGCGAGATAACCCTGGATCTCGTCGCAGCCCTCACTGCGCAGGAATTCGAGCTGCGCTTCGTTCTCCACCCCTTCGGCCACCACTTCCATGCGCAGGCTGTGTGCGAGCGCGATCATCGCGTGGACGATCGTCACATCGTCGCCATCGCCGGGCACATCGTGCACGAAGGAGCGGTCGATCTTCAGGCTGTGGATGGGCAGGCGCTTGAGGTAGGCCAGGGACGAATAGCCGGTGCCGAAATCGTCGATCGACAGCTGCACCCCCAGCGCACGGATGGCGTAGAGCAGATCGGCCACCTGCTGGGTCCGCTGCATCATCGCGCTCTCGGTGAGTTCGAGCTCCAGCCGCTCGGGCTCGAGCCCGCTCTCCTCGAGGTTGGCGCGCAGCTCGTCGAGGAAGGTCGAGCCGTACAGCTGCTGCGCCGAAATGTTCACCGACATGCGCAGGGGCGGGAGGCCTTCGCGCTGCCATGCTGCCGCCTGCCGCATGGCAGCGCGCAGCACCCATGAGCCGATCTCGCGGATCAGCCCCAGTTCCTCGGCCAGCGGAATGAACTGCGCCGGTTGCACCAGGCCGCGCTCGGGGTTGAGCCAGCGCACCAGGCACTCCACGCCCGTCATCCTGCCGTCGGCGAGCGATACGCGTGGCTGGTAGTGCAGCACGAACTGGTTGCACTCGGCCACCGCCTTCTTCAGCTGCGTCTCCGTGGTGAGCCGGTCGACGTTGGCCGAGCCCATGTAGGCAGAGTAGAACTGCAGGTTGTTGCGGCCCTGTTCCTTGGCGCGGTACATGGCCGTGTCGGCGTTCTTGAGCAGGGTCTGCGCATCGGTCCCGTCGGTAGGATACAGGCTCACGCCGATGCTGGCCGTGAGCACGAAGTCCTGCGCACGCACCTGGATCGGCTGGTCCACCGCGAGCAGCAGCTTCTGTCCGAGATTGCCGATGGTCTCGGAGTCGGTCACGTCCTCGGCGATCACGACGAATTCGTCACCCCCCAGGCGCGCGAGGATGTCGGAGGCGCGCAGCGCGTGCGCCAGGCGTGCCGCCACGCGCTGCAGGACCTCGTCGCCGACGTCGTGTCCGAGCGCGTCGTTGATGTTCTTGAACCGGTCCAGGTCGATGAACAGCACCGCCAGCACGCCCTGATTGCGCTGTGCGCGCGTGATCGCGTGGGCGAGGTGCATGTTGAACAGATTGCGGTTGGGCAGGCCGGTGAGTTCGTCGTAGTGCGCCATGCGCGCGATCTGCGCTTCGGATTCGCGCCGCTGCGTGATGTCCTGGAACGAGCCCCAGGCTTTCGCGGGACGGCCGTCCACCATCTCGACGGCGCCCGTCGAGCGCACCCACAGCCGCCGCCCGCGCGCGGTCACCAGCTGAAGCTCGAGGTCCCACGGCTCGCCGCCCGCGCGGGCGCGGGCCATCGCCTCGCGGATCTCGTCCTGGCTGTCGGGCGCGAGGAATTGCAGCGCGGTGTCCCACTGCGGCGTGTAGCGCTCCGGCGAGAGGTCGTGCAGGCGGTAGGTCTGCGTCGTCCAGTACAGTTCTCCGGTCTCGACGTTCAACTCCCACGCGCCGATCTGCGCGGCACGCTGGGATTGCTCGAGGAGCAGCGTCTGGCGCTTGAGCGCAGCAGCGCTGGCTCGAAGGGACTGCTCGGCCACGTCACGCTCGGCTTCGCGCACGCGCTGCTGGCGCACGGCCCAGATGCCGGCTGCCACCAGCGCGACGAGCGAGATGGCGAACAGGCTCGCCGGCAGCTGCATGTGGCGGCGCCACTCGGCCCACACCTCGCTCTCGGGCATCGCCACGTAAGCGGTGATCGGAAAGCTGCCGAGGCGGCGGTAGGTGATCAGTCCGAGGGTGTCGTCGGCGCCCGCCTCGCTGCCCTCGACCAGGCCGCGTGCAGGAAAGCGCTCGGCGATCAGCGCGCTGCGCAGGGCGGCGTCGCGAACCGTGAGGAATGCGGCGGAGGGTTCCCGCGGGGCCGGGTGGCGGCCCTGCAGGAAGCCGTCGTCGCGCAGCAGTCCGATCGACCACTGCGGCGGCAACGTCACCGCGTCCCACAGGGCGCTCTGGCGCGCCAGCGGAACCACCATGGACAGCACGAAGACGGGCCGGCCCTGCGCGTCGTCGACGCGCGCGCGAAACGGCAGGATCCAGTCCTTGACCCGGTTGCCGTAGCGCACCCTGCCCACGATCGGTGCGGGATTGGACAGCGCCGCCTCGTGATCGCGGCGGAACACCTCGTCCTCCCGGTGCGCGGGCATGCCGGTATTGGCGGAGGGGTCGGCCGCGTTGCGCTCGGGGCGTTGCACGTTCGTTCCCGCCACGAGATTGCCGGCGACGTCGAACAGGTAGATGCCCGCCAGGTTGGTGTCCGCGGCGGCGTAGCGCAGGATCTGCCGCTGCGCCACGTCGACATCGTCCAGACCGCCGTGCAGGGCAATGTCCTGTCCCAGCATCGACGCGCGCTCGGTGTAGCGCTGCAGGAAGAGCTCGGCCGAAGCCGCGCCGAGTTCGGCCAGGTGGTGCAGGTGCTCGACGCGGTCCTCCTTGACCGCCCGCCAGCTGAAGCCGACGTAGGTCATCGCCACGGCGGCGAGCAGCGCGACCAGCAGGGCGAACAGCACCGCCAGGCGGTAGGCGAGCGCCAGCCGCAGCGGCTGGCGCAGATAGGACTGCAACTCCCCTCCGGAGATCGAGCGCGGCAACGTCGACGGGCCCCGGGATGAAGTCGCCACGTTCGTCCGGTTCAGGCGCGGAAGACCGAACGGCGGGGCCTGACGAGAACGACGTAGAGTCCCGCGAGCAGGAACGCCGCGAACCATAGCAGGGCCCACTCGGCGATCGACAGACCGAGGAAGGTCCAGCCGGCCTCGGCGCAGTCTCCTTCGCCCTTGAAGATCATCGGCAGCGCCTTGGTCAGGGGAAAGGCGTCGAGCATGTACTCGAGGTCGGGCGCGCACTCGAACAGGTTGGGCGGATTGTGCTGGAGCCAGGTCTGCCGGCCGGCGATACCCGCGCCGACGCCCGCGGCCAGCACCGTGAGCACGCCGTAGACGACCTGCGCCACGCGCCCGGGACCGTGAATGGTTGCGACGAGCGCGATCGCACCGGTGAGCATGAACGCATAGCGCTGGAAGATGCACAGCGGGCACGGCTCGAGCCCGAGCGCGTGCTGAAGGTACAGCCCGAAGCCGAGCAGGCCGGCGCAGGCCACGAAAACGAACAGGAAGACGCGACGGGCCGACATCAGATCCGCGAGAATGCGTATTCGAGATCGGCGCGCAGGTCGGCGACATCCTCGATGCCGACGGAGAAGCGCACCAGATTGTCCGTCAGGCGCAATTCCGCGCGGCGCTGCTCGGGCAGGGAGCCGTGGCTCATGAGAACCGGGTGGCTGACCAGGCTCTCCACCCCGCCGAGGCTCTCCGCCAGTGTGAACAGCTCGCAGGCCTCGAGGAAGCGCTTGGTTCCGGCCAGGTCCGTACGCAGATACGCCGAGACCATGCCTCCGAACCCGCGCATCCGGCCGGCGGCCAGCGCGTGCTGCGGGTGCTTGGGCAGACCCGGGTAGATCACCTTCTCGGTCTTCGGATGACTGTCGAGCCAGTGCGCGAGCTCGAGCGCGTTCGCGCAGTGACGCTCAACGCGCAGCGGCAGCGTCTTGGTGCCGCGCAAGGCGAGAAAACTGGTGAACGGATCCATGATCGAGCCGATCGCGTTCTGCATGAACGAGAAGCGCTCGATCAGCTTTTCGTCGTCGCCGACCACGACCAGCCCGCCGACAGCGTCCGAGTGTCCGTTGATGTACTTGGTCACCGAGTGCAGCACGATGTCGATGCCCAGTTCGAGCGGCCGCTGGACGTAGGGAGAGGCGAAGGTGTTGTCGCACACCGTGAGGATGCCGCGCGATCTGGCGAGCTTCGCCACCGCGGCGAGGTCGGTGAGCTTGAGCAGCGGGTTGCTCGGCGTCTCCACCCAGATCATCCGGGTATCGGGTTTCAATGCGCGTTCGAAGCTGCCCGGAACGTCGGGATCGACGTAGGTCACGCGCAGGTTCATGGAGCGGCCGCGCACCCGCTCGAACAGCCGCCAGCTGCCGCCGTACATGTCGTCCACGGCGACCAGGTGACTGCCCGCCTCGAGCAGTTCCAGGACCGTTCCCATCGCGGCCAGTCCGGACGAGAACGCCCACGCCATCTTTCCCGACTCGAGATCGGCGAGGCAGCGCTCGAACGCCATGCGCGTGGGGTTCTGCGTGCGCGCGTACTCGAAACCCGTGTGCTCGCCGGGGGAGCGCTGCTTGAAGGTGGAGGTGGCATAGATCGGCGGCATCACCGCGCCGGTGGACGGATCGGGCGCCTGCCCCGCGTGAATGGCGCGCGTGGAAAAGCCGTGGGATCGATCGGTGCTCATACGCTGGTCCTGTTTCGTTGCAGACGGCCGCGCGGCGGCATCGGCGCTCGAGGCCGGGCAAAGATGCGGATGGTACGCGAGGGCGACGCCCGGCGCTAACCTCGACGGGAAGAAAGTACAGGTCGATCCCAGTTGTGCAGAGGTGCAACTTTGTTGTAGAAGGGACCGGTGGGCGGTGCTCGCACCGGCCTCGGTGCTCTGCCGTACCGGGCATGCGCAGACCCCGGGGGCGAGCCTTCCACGGATAACCATACCTGAACGACTGAGGAGACCAACCGATGGAAAGGGTACAGCTGCATCGCTACATCGACCTCGCAGGTGCTTCGAGCGCGGACGCAAAGCCGGAGCCGCGCGGCATGAGCCGGCGCCAGTTCCTCACC
>CAYLTE010000023.1:20204-32264 GCA_964386195.1 uncultured Burkholderiales bacterium
ACCAGTACGATCCCGACGGTCCGATCGCGCGCTATCCGAACCCCGATGTCATCGTTCTCGACAAGCGCTTCAAGTACAAGCTCGGCAACACGCCGATCGTGCGCCTGTACCGCGGCACCATGTGGGCGGAAGGGCCGGCCTGGAACGGCGTCGGCCGCTATCTGATCTGGAGTGACATTCCCAACAACGAGCAGCTGCGCTGGATCGAGGAGGACGGTCACGTCTCCCGCCAGTTCCGCTACCCGGCCAACAACAGCAACGGCAACACGTTCGACTACCAGGGCCGCCAGATCGCCTTCGAGCACGGCACGCGCCGCGTGGTGCGCTACGAGTACGACGGCAGTGTCACGGTCATGGCCGACAAGAGCTCGGACGGCAAGGGTTTCAACGCGCCCAACGACGGCCTGTGCCACCCGGACGGCTGGCTGTTCTTCACCGATCCCGGATACGGCGGCCTGATGAACTACGAGGGGGTGCGCCTGAACACCGGCAGCCCGCAGCCGGTCCAGAAGGAGGCGATCTACCGCATCGACGCGCCGGGCAAGGTCGAGAAGGTGGCCGACGAGCCGTTCAAGCCCAACGGCCTGTGCTTCTCGCCGGACTTCAAGAAGGTCTACGTGGCCGACACCGGGGTGTCGCACTACAGCGAAGCGAAGAGCGTGATCTGGGTGTACGACGTCGACGGCAAGAAGCTCAGGAACGGCCGCGTGTTCGCGAGCATGGAGTACAACGGCAAGACCGGCTTCGCCGACGGCATCCGCTGCGACGAGGACGGCAACGTGTGGGCGGGGATGGGCTGGGTCGGCGACGGCTATGACGGCGTGCACGTCTTCGCGCCGGACGGCACGCGCATCGGCGCGATCCGCATGCCGGAGATCATCTCCAACGTGTGCTTTGGCGGCACCAAGCGCAACCGTCTGTTCATGACGGGCAGCACCTCGCTGTACGCGGTGTACGTCGAGACGCGCGGCGGCACGCTGACCTGAGCATGGACGGGCGTCGATTCCATCCTCGGGTGGGGTCGACGCCCTTTGCTAGAATCCGGTAATTATTACCTGCCTTCCGATTGACGCCAGCCATGTCGATCATGCAGACCCAGGGGATCGCGGAGGCGATGCTGCGCGAGACGGGCGAGCGCGTTACGCGCGGGCGTGTCGTCGTGCTCGCCTGCCTGCTCGATGCCAGGCGCGCCCTCATGCACGCCGAAGTCGAGGCGGCGATCGGACGTGCGCACAAGATGGATCGCGTCACCGTCTACCGCGTTCTGGAATGGCTGACTGAGATGGGTCTCGCGCACCGCATCTCGGGCGACGATCGTGTGTGGCGCTTCCGGGCGCAACGGCACAGCCACCGCGGGTCGCATCCGCACTTCCAGTGCAACAACTGCGGGGAAGTGGTGTGTCTGGACGAGACGCCCAGGGTGCCCACGGTTCAGCTTCCGGCCGGTTTCCAGGGCGACGAGGTGGAACTCACGGTCAAGGGCGTGTGCGGCGATTGCGCCCCTCGCCGGTCGTCCCGCGCGGCACGCGCGCGCTGACGTCTGTTATCGCAACACAGTTGCATCAGTAGCGGTGCTCGGGTAAGATGAAGTCCTCTTGATCGAGGGCTTCGCATGGATCTGCGCGTCATACGCCCTGGCCGCCCGCGCGGGATGCTCGACCTGCTCGGGCTGAGCTTGTCCGGCCTGTGCCTGGTCCACTGCATCGCGCTTCCAGTCGTGCTGGCCGTGCTCCCGGCGGCAGCGGTCGTGTCTCACGACGCGCACCACCACTGGCTGCACGTCGTGCTCGCCCTGGTGCTCGTCCCAATCGCGTTCGCTTCACTGTTGCCGGGTTTTCTGCGCCACCGCCGTTCCACGGTTCTGTACGTTGGCGCGCTCGGTACGGCAGCCATCGCCGCGGGCGCGTTTCTCGAAGCCTCGCTGGGCGCGGGGTTGGCCAACGCCATCACGATCGCCGGAAGCATGAGCCTGGTGGGTGCGCACTGGCTCAATCTGAGCGCAGATCGGTCCCTCGGCCACGCGCACTGAATCGGCCACGCGCACCGAATCCGCGACCGGGGGCGGTGAAGGACAGGAGATCGGCGAGCGCCTGACCTGGCGCAATACATCGATCGTCCAAGGGTGGCATACTGAGACTCGCATTGCTCGTGGAGTCTCATCATGGTCGATCGTATCGGCACCCTTCTCGGTGGTCTGCTCGTCGCCGGCGCGCTGGGCGCGACGTCATCGCTCGCCTGCGTGGAGGGCGAAGTACGCGGAGAGCCGATCAATCCGGAGCGCAACGTCGGCGCAGTCGCTCAGGGCGACGGGGCGAGCATGCAGGTGGTGGGCGCCGGCTGGTTCCATGCGGCGGAAATCGTGAAGACAGGCCGCAGCTCCGACGAGACCTACGTCACCATCGAACTCGATGGCGAACCGCTCATGCGCACCTCGTTCGCGACCCTGAAGAACAAGTGGATGCAGAGCGAGAGCAGCTACCTGATCGCGAACGTGCGCAGCGAGGGCGATGTCGACACGATGACCATCTGGTACCGGCCGGACGTCAAGTTCAACGTCGTCGCCACGGTGCGCGTCGAGGTCGACGAACCGGGCGTCGACCAGCTCGTCATGCGCTCGGTGCTCAGCCGCGCGCTACCTCACTCGCATCCGAACGGGCAGCCGACTGCCACTGCTGCGCTGCCCGCATTCAAGTAGGCTGCCGGCTATTCTGTGTAGGGCTCGACGGCGCTCGCTTTCAGCGAGTAGGCGATGTCGATGTCGGACGAGCCGTCGATCATGAACAGCGACCGCTTGGTGGATGCCGCGCTCAGCCGGCCGGTCACCCACACCGCGGCGAACATTCCGGTGCTCTCGAACGGCTTGGCCGGCACCACGTGCACGATCTGGTTCGGCGGCGGGGGCGGTGTGTGGATGCACGCGCCCACCCATGGCACGAGCAGGAATTCCGAGACCTGCTTGCCTTTGTACTCGAGCGGCAGCACGTAGCCGGGGATTCGCACCAGTGCGTCGTTCAGCTTCGGGTTGATCGAGACGGACTGCGCCTGCCGCCTGGCGATGACTTCCTTGCGCTTCGCGAGCATCGCGTCGGGATCGATCTTCGCCTGCCGGAGCCGGCTCACCAGCGCCTGCTCGTCCTTGATGTCCTTCTCGCTGAGCTTCTCCCCGGCAGCGCGGCGGTCGCGAATGGAAGCGAGATCCGAGAGGTCCGCGAGCTGCTCGAACGGCATCTTCACGAACGGGTCGTCGGGATCCACCTTCGACAGCCCGGGGGCGAGATCCTCCCACATGATGCGCTTGGGCGTGTCGGCGCGCGCAGCCAGCGCGACGAACACTGCGAGGACGACGACTAGGACACGGGACAGGACAAGCATGGCGAACCTCAGACGCGGATGGTCATGCCGTCGGCGAGCGACTGGCGATACATGCGATAGCCGGGAACGAGTCCGATGATTATGCCCGCAACCGCGACCAACCCGGCAAGCGCGATCTCCCGCATCGACGGCCAGCCGATCGTGATGAACAGGCCCATGCGCGTCTCCAGCCAGGACTGGCCCAGCGCCAGGCCGACGTAGAGCAGTGCGATTCCCGACGCGATGCCGGCGAACGTGAGTACGGCGGCTTCGCCGAGGATCAGCGCGAATACTTGCGTTGGGCTTGCGCCCACTGAACGGAGCACCGCCATCTCGCGGCGACGCTCGTTCAAGCCAGTCAGCAGCGCGATGAGCATGCCGGTCAGCCCGACTGCGATCACCAGGATCGACACGCCGAACAGCGCGCGCTCGGCGACGCCGACGATCTCCCAGAGCTCGGGCAGCGTGGCGCCCGGCATGATGGCGGTGAGCGGTTCGCCGCGGTACTCGTTGACGAAGCGCTGCATCGACAGCACCGCAGGGCGGGACTTCAGGCCGACGAGAAACGCGGTGACGGCGGCGTGCTGCGCGTGCGCCTCCTCCGTCCCGGGCAGGGCATGCGCCTCGTCGTGCCCCGGGTGGCCGATGGGCTCGGAGTGGACATCGCCCGACGCGTCGCCATGGTGGTCGTGGTCCTCCTCCACCCGGTGCGCCCTCTCGTCGCTGCCTGCGCGCCGCGCGGCGAGCGCCGCGCCCAGCGGGTCGCCACCGTACTCCGCCTGCGCAGGCTCGTGCATCGCGTCGATGCCCGCCAAGGTGACCAGCACGGTCCTGTCGACCGGCGTGCCGGTGCGAGCGAGGATGCCGCGGACGACGAACGGATGGTCCTCGTGCAAGGCGAAGCTGACGTCCCCCGCTCCATGCGCGACCACGATGCGTTCACCCAGCCCGTAGCGCAGCGCCGCAGCGACCTCGGCCCCGAGCACCGCATCGCGCAGCGCCGCCAGCGCCTGTCCTTCTGCGAATTCCAGACGTCTGCTGTCCGCGAACCGGAAGTGTTCGAAGAACTCGGGTCCCGTGCCGAGCACGCGAAAGCCGCGATGCGAGTCGCCCAGCGACAGGGGGATGGTCCACGCCACCTCGGGGCGCTGCGCGATGGCGCGGTAGCTGTCCCAAGAGATGTTGTTGGTGGCGTTGCCCACGTGAAAGACCGAATAGAGCAGCAGATGCACCGGGCTGCTCCGCGCGCCGACGATCAGATCCGTGCCGGAGATGGTGTTGGTGAAGCTCTCGCGCGATTCGTGGCGCAGCCGCTCGACGCCGAGCAGCAGCACCACCGCGCAGGCGATCGAGGCGACGGTGAGCAGCGCGGTGCCGCGCCGGTTGCGCAGGCTCTTCAGGGCGAGCCGCAGCGTGGTGCTCATGATCGGGTGTTCCCTCGATCCGGGATGCGATTGATGTCGGACAGCTCCACGGTGCGGTCGAACATCGGCGCCAGTCCTGCGTCGTGGCTGACGAACACCAGCGCCGAGCCCGCTTCGCGGCACTCGCGAAAGAGCAGTTGCACGAAGGCGTCGCGCCGGTCGGCATCGAGCGATGACGTCGGCTCGTCCGCGATGATGAGCTCGGGGGCGCCGATCAGCGCACGCGCTGCCGCCACCCGCTGCTGCTGACCCACGCTCAGCTGTGTCACCGGGCGCGACAGGAGATGCTCGTCATCCATGTCCAGTGCGGCGAGCAGTCGCTTCGCCTCCGCCGCCACCGAAGCGCCCCGAGCGATGGCGCGCGCGCGACGCCGCGCCGAGAAGCCGCAGGGCAGGGCGACGTTCTCGAGAACGTCCAGGTAGGGAATCAGGTTGAACATCTGGAAGATGAATCCCACGTGGTCGGCACGTAACCGATCGCGCTGGGCGCCCGAGAGGCCCGCCAGATCCCTCCCCAGCAGCAGCACCTCGCCCTGGTCGGGGACGAGCACGCCGGCGAGCAGGGCGAGGAGGGTCGACTTGCCGCTGCCGCTCGGTCCGCGCATGAACAATCGCTCGCCCTTGTGCACGCGCAGCTCGTCGATGCGCAGCAGGTCGGTTGCGGTTCGATCCCAACGAAAACGCACCGAGCGGAGATGGACGACGGGCGATGCGTCGCGAGCCGGCTCGGTTGCGGTCTGGGTCCTTGGCGCGGAGGGATTCACGAACGGGGCTTTCTTTGGCGGCGCGATGCGCGTGCGATGAGATGACGATCGAGCATGAATAATAGTGCAACCGGGTTGCATGCGCAGGCGGTCCGGGCGATGTGCAATCTCATTGCTTGTGCAACGTAGTTGCGTAAGGAGCGGCATCGATGGTAGTCTCGCCGGCGGACGGATGCGAGTCTGACCCTCTGCGCGAGGTGCCGCGTGCGACACGGCTCCGCCGGCCTTACGTCTGTCCCTGCAACGGTGGTTTCAGGCGGAGGGAACTCCGCCTGTTTTTTTGCGCCCCCGGGGGAAGTAGAGCGAGGCTGGCTAGAGCGAGGCGGCGCGAACTTCGCCGCGATCGATCACGTACAGGCTGTCGAGCAGCTCCTTCGAGTGCGACAGGTCCGACTCGGTGATCAGGATCGACAGTCCCTGTTGGCGCAATCCGCCGATCACTTCCGCGAGTCGTCTGGCCAGGACCGGTGCCACGCCCTCGAACGGTTCGTCGAGCAGCAGCACCTGCGTGCCGCACATCAACGCGCGGGCCAGCGCGACCAGCTTCTGTTGACCGCCGGAGAGCATCACCGCCTTGCGCGAGGCGAAGGCTTCGACTTCGGGAATCATCTCGTAGACCTGCGCCAGGCGCGCCGCCGTGTCTGTTCGCCTCGCGGCCCAGGCCGGCATCAGCACGTTCTCCTCCACGGTCAACTGCGGCACCAGGCGGCGATCCTCGGGCATGTAGCCGATCCCGGCCCGCGCGCGCAGGTGCGTGGCGGTGGTGTCGAGCGTGCGCGATTCGAAGTGGATCGAGCCGTTGCGCGCAGGGAGGATGCCCATCACGGCGCGCATCAGTGTCGTCTTGCCGGCTCCGTTGCGGCCCACGAGCCCGGTGAAGCGGCCCGAAGGGAGGTCCATGTTCACGTTGCGCAGGATGCTGACCGGCCCGATGGATACGTCCAGTCCTTCGATCCTAATCATGATTCTTCGCTCCCGCCTCGCCGTCCGTGTGACCGTGCTCGCCGATGACGTAGCGCCGAACCTCGGCGTCGCGCAGCACGGATGCCGGGTCGCCGTCGGCGATGATGCGGCCCTCGTAGAAGGCCAGGATGCGGTGCGTGTAGCGGCTGACGATCTCCATGTCGTGCTCGACGAACAGGACCGTCACGCCCTGCGTCTTGAGCGCGGTCATGACCATGTCCATCAGGCGGAACTTCTCGTCTGCGGACACGCCGCTGGTGGGTTCGTCCAGCAGCAGCACCTGCGGGCGGCCCGCCACGGCCATCGCGATGTCCAGCAGCTTGCGCACGCCTTCGGGCAGCAGCCCTGCGGTGTGCTCGCGGTAGCCGCCCAGGTTGAAGCGCTCGATCAGCGTCTCGATCTCCTCGCGCTCCTGCGTGCGCGCGGCGCTGGAGGCGCGCGAGGAGCGCGCGGCGATGCCCACGCCGACCTGCAGGTTCTCGACGACCGAGAGATTGCCGAACAGCTGGGGGATCTGGAAGGAGCGGCAGATGCCCAGCTGCGTGATCCGCCGCGGCGACATGCCGGTGATGTCCCGGTCCAGGTAGCGGATCGATCCGGAACTGGGCTTGAGGTAGCCGGTGACCATGTTGATGAACGTCGTCTTGCCTGCACCGTTGCTGCCGATGAGGCCGACCACGCTGTCCTGGTCGATGCGCACGTTGATGTCGTTCGCCGCTGTGACGGCGCCGAAGGTCTTGTGCAGGCCCTTTGCTTCGAGCACGACTGCCATGATCAGATCGCCTTCCTGCGCGTGAACATCGACCACAGTCCACCGGGCAGGAACAGGATCACCAGCAGCATGGTGACGCCGAGGATCAGCTGCCAGGTGTTGGGCGAGTATTCGTAGGCGAAGCTGCGCACGGTCTCGAAGATGATGGCGCCGAGGAAGGGCGCGAGCACGCTCCCGGTGCCGGCGAGAATCGCGATGAACACGAATTCGCCCGAGGTGGTCCAGAACGCCATCTCCGGATCGATGTGGCCGATGGTGATCCCCACCAGCCCCCCGCCGATGCCCGCCAGCGCCGCGCTGATCACGTAGTTGACGTGGATCACGCGGCGCACCGACGCGCCCATGTACTCCACCCGCAGTTCGTTGTCGCGGATCGCGCCCGCCATCCGGCCCTGATGGGAGCTCAAATAGCGATACATGCCGAATGCGGCGCAGAACGCCACGACCACCGTGGTCGAGTACAGCGCGTTGCGCTCCCAGTCGCCCAGCGCGATGCCCGCGAAGGTCTTCACCGACAGACCGAAGCCGTCGGTGCTGCCCAGCGCCGAGGTCTTCACCAGCAGTCCGTACAGGATCATGGAGAACGCCAGGCTGAGCATCGCGAAGAAGATGTCGCGGTACTTGGCGAGCAGGAAGCCCAGGACAGCTGCCACCCCGGCGGCGACACCGAGGCTGGCCAGCAGCATGAGCGCGATGTCCGAGATGCCGTAGAAGTGATGCAAGGCACCGGCTGCATACGCGCCGAGGCAGTAGTAGAGGCCCTGGCCGAAGGAGACCAGGCCGGTGCGCATCAGCAGCATCATGCCGAGCACCACCGTGCCCCAGGACAGCGACACGTTGAGCATGAACATCGCCCAGCGCGGCAGGATCGGTCCTGCGGCGAGGAGGACCACGAGCAGGCCGACCAGCACCAGCGCGGTGCGATCCACCGCGCGCGCGGGCGGGCCTTTCAGGGTTTCAGCCGGTTGATTCACTTGCACCTGTTTCGGGTAAGACGGGCTTGGATGGCTAGATCTTGCGGGCTTCGGGCGCGGCGAACAGCCCCTTGGGCCGCATGATCAGCACCAGCGCCATCACCGCGTAGACGCTGAACAGTTCCACCTCGGGCCACTTGTGTACGGCCCACGCCCGCACCAGGCCGACGATCACCGCACCGAGCGCGGCGCCGCCCAGGGAGCCCAGTCCGCCGATGACCACCACGGCGAACGCGAGCACGATCACCTCCGCGGCGATGCCGGGCTGCACGGAGATGGTCGGCGCGGTCAGCGCACCGCCCAGTGCCGCGAGCATCACGCCCACCGTGAAGGTCACCAGGTAGACGCGCGAGACGTTGATACCGACGGAGGAGGCCATCTCGCGGTCGTGGATGACTGCCTGCAGCACCTTGCCCTGCCGGGTGCGGCTCAAGAACAGCGCCAGTGCGATCGCCACGAACACCGACACCAGCACCAGGACCAGGCTGTAGGTGGGATACATCAACTCGCCGATCTCGAAGCTGCCCAGCAGCCCGTAGGGCTCGGGAATCGACATCGGATCCACGCCGAAGGCGAGCTTGGTCATGTCCTCGAGGATCAGGAACACTGCGTAGGTGACCAGCACCAGCACCACCTCCTCTTTGCCGTACACCAGACGCAGCAATCCGCGCTCGATCAGCGGACCGGCGACCAGGCCGACGAAGATGGCGGCGAGCACCAGCATCCCGTAGCTGCCCAGGGGCGGATACCCCTGGGCCAGCCAGTAGCCGCCGAAGGCAGTTGCAGCGTAGGCGCCGAGCGCATACAGGCTGCCGTGCGCGACGTTGAGGATCTTCATCACGCCGTAGATGAGGGTGAGACCCACGGCGATGACGAACAGCCACGACGAATAGATGATCCCGTCGATGGCGATGGCGAGGAACTGGTTCATTGCTGGACTTCTGTGTCGCGTGCGCCGCTTACTTCTGCTTCATTCCGCCCTTGATCCAGTCGGGGCTGGACACGCCCTCCGGCGGGTTGACCGTCTCGGCCGCGTAGCGCTTGACGTTGGTCACCGTCACCTTTCCGCCCACGCGCTTGGTCACGCCGTAGGCGGTGCCCATCACTGCCTGGTGCCCTTTGCCGAGCGACATGCTGGCACGCCCGCTGGGCGAGTCGAAGGTCAGTCCCTCGAAGGCGGCGATGACCTGCTCGTCGCCGGGGCCCATGTTGTAGGCCTTCTCCATCTCTTCCTTGACGCCCTTGTTGGCCCCCATGGGAATCGACTTGGACAGCTGCTCGATCTTGGCCTTCTCGAATGCCGCCTTCAGGCCAAAGAAGGCAAGCGCCACGCTGTAGGCGGGATAGTTCGGGTCGTGATCGGCCCGTGCCTTGTAGATCGTCTTCAGCCAGGTGTTGAGTGCGCTGTCCGGTGCGAACACGCCGTGCGTGCCGCGCGCACCGACGATGGTGCCGTCGGGCATGTTGGCGCCCAGGCGATGGAGATAGGGCTCGCCGGCCACGAGGATCAACTGGCTCTTGCGGAACAGCCCGCGCGGGACCGCCTGCATCATCAGCGCTTCGAGGTCGCCACCCCACAGGCTGGAGTGGATGACGTCCGAGCCGCTCTGCAGCAGCGCGGAGATCTCCGCGCCGTACTGACCGGCGCCGAACTTCGGCATCTGCGAGGTGGTGACCTTCGTATCCGGCTTGAGTGTCTTCATCGCCAGGTCGAAGTCGTTCCACGAATCGTGGCCCCAGGCGTAGTTCTGGTTGATGCCGCCGTAGGTCTTCACGTCCGGCTTGGTCTCGAGCAGATACCTCGCTGCGGCCACCGCGTCCATCGTCGCGTGGGGCCGGGTGCGGAACACGTACTTGTAGCTGGCTTCCTCGAACACGCGCGGGGTGCCGCAATCGAACAGCACGGTGATCTTCTTCAGTTCCTCGGCGACCGGGGCGATCGCGAGACAGTCGCCGCTGGAGATGTAGCCGATCACGTAGTCGACGTTCTGACGCGAGACCAGGTTGCGGAATTCGCTCACCTGCTTCGTCGTGCCGCCCGCCTCGTCGATGACGACCAGTTCCAGCGGCGCGCCGCCGAAGCCCTTGGTGTTGTACGGCGCAGGTGCCTTGCCGGCATTGAGCTGCTCGACGATGGCCTCCGCCGCGACCCGTGCCGGCACGCCGAAGGGGCCGGCTGCCGGGCCCGAGAGGAAGGTGACGAAGCCGATGCGGATCTTGTCGCGCTTCTCCTGTGCGCCGGCGACGCCCGAATACGCCGCGACCGCGGCGAGCGCGAGTCCGGCAACGGCGCGCACGATAGTCTTGCCCATGTGCTGGTGTCCTCCCTGATGAATACGTGATCCGTCGCCGCGTGACCCAGCGTCGCTATTGACCCGCGTCGCTACTGACCAGCGTCAATACCGCATAGCGTCGATGCCGACGGAGTGAACCGAAGATTCTAAACGATCGCGGGCAACTGCCCGCTTCGAATCCTCGACTTCAGTGCGCGCACATGCCGCCGTCGACGAAGATGGTCTGCCCGGTGACGTAGTCGCTGGCGCGGCTGGCGAGGAATACGGTGATGCCGCGCAGATCCTCGAGCGTGCCGTTGCGCCCCGCCAGCGTGAGCGAGGCCGCCCAGCGCTCGCGCTCGCCGCCGTCGAACACCGCGGTGGTCATCCCGGTCGGGACGTAGCCGGGCGCGATCGCATTGCAGGTGACGCCGTCGCGCGACCAGGCTTCGGCCAGCCCCCGGGTCATGGCGCTGACGCCGCCCTTGGATACGCCGTAGGCGCCGCTGTTGTTGAAGGCGCGCACTGCCTGCTGGGAGGAGATGTTGATGAGCCGGCCCCAGCGCCGCGCGCGCATCGCCGGCGCCAGATGCTGCGCCAGGAAGAAGGGAGCGTCGAGGTTGACCGCCATGACCTCGTCCCAGGTTTCCGGGGTGATGTTCTCGACCGGGGGGCGCGGGTTGACGCCGGCCGCGTTCACCAGGATGTCGGGATCGCCGAAGTACGCCGGCGCGGCCCGGGCCAGCTGCTCCAGTGCGCCGCGGTCGCCGACGTCGCAGGCATGGGCCTGCGCCCGTCCGCCTGCCGCCCGGATCGCCGCTGCCGCCGCCTCGAGCCGGTCGGGATGGCGCGCGACCAGCACCACCGCGGCGCCGGCTTCGGCCAGCGTCCCGGCCATGAGCCGGCCGATGCCGCTGCTGGCGCCGGTGACCAGGGCGACCTTGCCCGACAGGGAGAACAGTTGGGTGAGGGAGATCATCCAGACATCCGTGACGTTGCGTTGGGGCGAATCGTGATCGGGAGCGCCTGCCTTGGCATGGCGCTCGCGCCGTGCGCCTGCGCCTTGAAAATCTGACAAATTGTCAGGTTTGGCTGGGCCGGCCGGCCAGCCGGCGTCGCGCCTGAGCCACCGCTTCCCGCACCCGGTCCGGGGCGGTTCCACCGATGTGGTCGCGGGCCGCCAGGGATCCCTCCAGGGTCAGCGCCGCGAAGACGTCCTCGCCGATGAGCGGGGAGAAGCCGCGCAGCGCCTCGAGCGGCAAATCCGCGAGGTCCTTGCCCTGTTCTCCTGCCGCGCGCACAGCGCGTGCAACCGCCTCGTGCGCCTCGCGAAACGGCAGGCCCTTCTTCACCAGATAGTCGGCGAGGTCGGTCGCGGTCGCGAAGCCTTCTGCGGCCGCCCTGCGCATCGCCTCGGCGTTCACCGTGATGCCCGACATCATGTCGGCGAACACGCGCAGGGTGTCGGCCAGCGTGTCCGCGGCGTCGAACAGCGGTTCCTTGTCTTCCTGGTTGTCCTTGTTGTAGGCCAGCGGCTGG
>CAYLTE010000024.1:0-843 GCA_964386195.1 uncultured Burkholderiales bacterium
CGAGGTGGTCGTCGGCACGTGTCCCGACCTGGGCACCATCAAGCCGATCGCCCAGCCGCTGCGCGTGGTCGCCCGCGCCTGGAGCCGCCAGCTCGCCGCCGCCCAGACCATCGCCGTCGTGGAGGCCGGCGCGCGCACGGTGTCGCTCGGCGACCTCCTGGGCCCGGAGTTCGCGGCGGCTCCTGCGCACATGTTCGGCCCCGACGGCTTCCATCCCTCGGCGGCCGGCTATCGCGCCGCGGCGATGGCGCTGCTGCCCTCGGCCGAGGCCGCGCTCGGCTACTGGGCCGAGGGCGAGGCCGAGCAGCCACCGGACCTCCGCCGGGGTGAGGGGCTTCGTCCCGTCGCCGAGGCCGCCGCGGAAGCGTCCGAGCAGGCAGGCACCGAGGTCTCCCCGGCCGAGGTCGGCGGGCGGGCGCGCGGACCGTGGGGGCGTTGGGCGTTGCTGCGCCACCGGCTCACCGGTCAGGTCGCGCCCGCCCCTGGCCTGGCGGACCGGGCTGCGGGCGAGGCCGTCGAGGTGCCGGCAGGACCACTGGGACCGGCGTAGGCTACTGGCGGGTAACCTCGCGCTACACCACCTCACCCGCTTGGAGGGGCGCCATGGCCCAGGCCGTCATCGTCGCCGCCGGGCGCAGCCCCATCGGCCGCGCGTTCAAGGGCTCGCTGCGCGAGCTCCGCCCGGACGACCTCGCGACGCAGGTCGTGCGCGCGGTTCTCGACACGGTGCCCGCGCTGCCGCCCGAGGAGGTCGACGACCTCTATCTCGGCTGCGCAGAGCCGAGCGGCGAGCACGGGATGAACATGGCGCGCGTGGTCGCCGTACAGCTGGGGCTCGACCGG
>CAYLTE010000024.1:853-25844 GCA_964386195.1 uncultured Burkholderiales bacterium
AGACCACCCGCATGGCGTTCCACGCCATCGCAGCGGGCGAGGGCGACGTGTTCGTCTCCGCCGGCGTGGAGTGCGTCTCGCGCTACCGCGACTGGGCCGGGGCGGGCATGGGGTCCGACGACGTCCTGAATCCCGCCTTCGCGGAAGCTCGCCGCCGCACCGCCGAGACGGCCGAGACCAACGCCCCCTGGCACGACCCGCGCGCGGACGGACTGCTCCCCGACGTCTACATGGCCATGGGGCAGACGGCGGAGAACGTCGCCACCTGGCGCGGCGTCTCCCGCCGAGAGCAGGACGAGTGGGCCGTCGTGTCCCAGAACCGCGCCGAGAAGGCGATCGCCGACGGGTTCTTCGCTCGCGAGATCATCCCCGTCTCCACGCCCGATGGCACCGTGGTCGGCAGCGATGACGGACCACGCCCAGGCGTCACCCTGGAGGCCGTGTCCCAGCTCGCGCCCGTCTTCCGCCCGGACGGCACGGTGACCGCCGCCAACTGCTGCCCGCTCAACGACGGCGCTGCCGCGGTGGTCGTGATGAGCGACGAGCGCGCGCGGGAGCTCGGCATCGAGCCCCTGGCGCGCATCGTCTCGACCGGGGTGAGCGCGCTCTCGCCGGAGGTCATGGGGCTGGGCCCTGTGGAGGCCTCCCAGCGGGCCCTGGCCCGGGCCGGGATGACCATGGGCGACATCGACCTGGTGGAGATGAACGAGGCGTTCGCAGCCCAGGTGCTCCCGAGCGCCCGGGACCTCGGCATCGAAGGAGTTCTTCTGCAGATCGATCTCGACACCGTCCCGCTGCGTAAGGGATCCGGCTACCCGCCGCCCTTCGATGCTCCCTGCGCGGAGCGCACCCGTCGCCGGCTCGGCGATGCCGGAGGACTTCAAGACTTCGGCGTCAATCTGATGACCCTGCCGCCCGGCGGATGGTCGAGCCAGCGGCATTGGCACACTCACGAGGACGAGTTCGTCTTCGTGCTGCAGGGCGAACTAACCCTCGTAGAGGACGAGGGCGAGACGGTGCTGCGCGCCGGGGAATGTGCGGCGTTTCCGAAGAACACCGGCAACGGCCACCACCTGAAGAACACGTCGACCGCCCTTGCCGTCTACTTGGAAGTGGGCTCCCGCCATCCCGACGACGTGACGACCTGTTCGGACGTCGACATGATGAGTTCGAATGCCGACGGCAGGTTCGTGCGCAAGGACGGCACGCCCTATCCAGGGTAAGGGATCATCGCCGCTCGGATGATGGCCAGGGCTGCCGCCCGCGGGGCGTACGGATCAGATCGATGATTGCCAGGACCAGCGGTACACCCAAAAGCCACGCGACCAGTGTCCAGGCCGGAATGCCATCCATCTTCGTTCTCCTGAAGCGGTTTATGCCTTCTCGAGCGGGGCAATAACCGTTCCGGAACGTAGAGCCGGCGTTCTTGCTTGCTCAGGCGTGTCCTCCGCGCGATGATGCAACCGAAGGGCCGGTGCTGACTGTGCCGCAGCGAACGCGAGCGCGTCGACAGGAGTTCCCGGCTGCAGTCGTGATCTCAAAAAGGGGAGTAAACATGATGCAGTTGCGACCTGCTTTTGCGGCGGCTGCCGCAGTCCTCATGGGGGTTTGCTTGCAGCACGCTTCCGCCGCGGACACCAGCCCGGAGCGGGTGACCGTCGACAACTTCATCCGCGCCGAATCCGACGGTTACTTCACCCGTTTCGTCAAGGACAGCGCCTTCGGCAAGTTCAAGCACGAGCGCGAGCTCGCTCCCATCGACCGTCAGACCGTGATCCGGCTGAATCGCGACACTCTGTACTCGTTCGCGGTGTTCGATCTCGACGCCGGGCCGGTCACGATCACGCTTCCCAACGCCGGAAAGCGATACATGGCAGTGCAGGTCATCGACCAGGACCACTACGCACGGGACGTGTACTACGCGCCCGGAACGCACACATTGTCGAAGGAGACCATCGGCACGCGCTACGTCTTCCTGGCGATCCGGACCTTCGTGAATCCCAATGACCCCGGTGACGTCGTGGCGGTGCACGCGCTCCAGGATGCCATCGAAGTCGGGCAGACAGGGACGGGCACGTTCGAGGTAGGCAATTGGGATCAGGCGTCCCTGAAGAGGGTGCGCGAGGCGCTGCTGGCCCTCACCGCGGCCAATGGTGGAATCGACTCAGCGCGCATGTTCGGAAGAAAGGAAGAAGTCGATCCGGTGCAGCATCTGCTCGGCACGGCCGCGGGCTGGGGTGGCAATCCGCGCAACGCTGCGCTGTATGCCGGCACCGAACCGAAGCAGAACGATGGCAAGACGGCGTACCGGCTGACCGTGAAGGAAGTCCCGGTGGATGGGTTCTGGTCGGTGAGCGTCTACAACAAGGACGGCTACTTCGAGAAGAACGCGCAGGACAAGTACACCGTGAACAACGTCACCGCCAAGCCGAACGCGGACGGTTCGGTGACGATCCATTTCGGCGGTGACGAGGCCGCGCTCAACTACCTGCCCATCATGCCCGGATGGAACTACACGGTTCGCATGTACCGGCCGAGGAAGGAACTGCTCGACGGGCGCTGGACGTTTCCAGAGGCGCAGCCGGTGAATTGATCGCTTCTGGCTGGCGGGTGTTCTGGCCCAACAACCGATCAACTAAGGCAGGAAGGTCAGTCCCAGGGCGATGATCGCGCCCGATCCTGCCAGGATGATCAGACAGTAGCCCATCACGTCCTTCGCCCGCAGACCGGCGATGGCCAGGGCCGGCAACGCCCAGAAGGGCTGGATCATGTTGGTCCAGGCATCGCCCCAGGCGACCGCCATCGAGACGCGCGCCAGGTCCGCCCCCAGCTCCTGTGTTGCCGCGATCATGATGGGCCCCTGCACCGCCCACTGTCCGCCCCCCGAGGGCACGAACATGTTGACGAGCCCCGCGCTCAGGAACGCGAACAGGGGCAGGGTGTGTTCGTCGGCGACCGCGACGAAGAGGTTCGACAGCGTGACCGCCAGTCCGGACCCGACGATCATTCCCATGATTCCCGCGTAGAAGGGGAACTGCACGATGATGCCGCTCGAGCCCTTCGCGGCATCGCTGACGGCGGCGAGGAAGCGGGTGGGCCGACCGTGCAGGATGATGCCGAGGAACAGGAACATGAAGTTGACGATGTTGAGGTTGATCGTGCCTCCGGCGCTCAGAAAGTAGTAGGCAGCGAAGACCACGCCCATCAGGCCGATGGCCTGGGCCAGTACCAGACTGTTCTCCAGGCGCGTGGCCGGGGTGTCTGCGCGGCTGTCCTTCTCGGGCGGCGCTTCCCCCAGCAGCGCCGGATCCACCGTGACGCGGTGTTCGGGTTTGGGCAACATCATCCGGTTGAGGATCGGAACGCCGATGCAAAGCGCCAGAACGATCAGCAGATTGAAGGCGGTGAAGATCGTGGCACTGGTGCCTACCACGCCCATCTGTTCGACCAGAAAGTGGTCGGGCGTTGCGATGATCAGCGGGACCGAGCCGGACAGGCCGCCGTGCCAGACGATGAAGCCGCTGTAGGCGCTGGCGATCAGCAGTCGGTAATCGACGCCCATGACCCGGCGTGCCAGCTGGCGGGCGAACATCGCGCCGATCACGAGACCGAATCCCCAGTTGATCCAGCTCGCCGCGAGCGAGACCACTGTGACGAGAATGATCGCCTGGCCCGGCGTGCGGGCCAGTCCCGCGATGGCTGCCAGAATGCGGCGGAAGAACGCGGTGCTGGCGAGCACCCAGCCGGTCACCAGGATCAGCACCATCTGCATCGAGAACTGCAGCAGACTCCAGAATCCGTTGCCCCAGTGCTCGATCATGGCGAGGGGACTCTGGCCCTCGATCGCGATACCTCCGGCAAACACCACCAGCGTGAGAAGTAGAACCAGAACGAACGGATCGGGAAGCCATCTCTCGACGATCCGGACGGAAATCGCGCTCGCGCGCTGCAGCATGTGCTCGCTCCTGATACGGGCGCGACTGCCGATGCCGCCGAGTCCACCCGCATACAGCGGCACGACAGCGAACCGTTGTGCAGAGCGAGCATAGCGCAGGCCGAATGCGACGGCTGTCATTGCTCCGGCGATTCGCCGTGGGGATGGTGGAGGGTCCGCAGTCCGATGGGCTGTAGTACTACGAGAGCCCCTGGCGCACCGCGCGCGGCACCTTCGGCATCCCAATATCGCACTCGAGCGCATCGCGATCCCATCCCGCCAGATCGGCCGCAGCGGCGTAGGTGCTCTGCAGGAAGCGCATCAGTTCGCCCTCGGGGTCTGCGCTGGTCCGCACCGCTTCGTAGGGCAGCACGAACTCGCGCAGCTTCTGGTCGAATCGCGCTGCCTTGGGCTCGACGGCACGCTCCGCAAAGCCAGCCGGCGCGGGGTAGGCATAGGAATAGAACATCGGCTCGTCAACGCCGCCACCGCCGGGCCAGAAGCCCGCGGAAGACACCTCGTGGCTGTACGCTTCCTGGGTGATGGGATCGGGCAGCGAAGGTATCCCGCCCGGGTGCAGAGGCGCCTTGCGCCCCGAAAACCGGGTGACGGCGAGATCGAACGATCCCCAGAACAGATGTACGGGCGAGACCTTCCCCAAAAAGCCCGTGCGGAATCGCTCGAATACCCGGTGGACGTGGACGAGAGCGCTGTGGAAGCGCTGGACCGCTTCGTGATCGTAGGGCCGTGCGGCAGTGTCCTCGGCGAACGGCTTGGCATCGGCGACTTCGTTCGGTGCGCCATGTATCTCCATCCGCCCGCCGATGCGGTCGACCAGTTCGGTGGCCCGGCGCAGGAAGTCGGCGACACTCATCGCCTCCAGCGGAAAGCTCTGGCGCGTCTGTCCCGTCTCTCCGACCAACGCGTGCTCGCGGAAGTCGAACGTCAGGGTCACCGCGCCTTCTCCGTCAGGCACTGGCCCGGTCGTGAGGCCGCGCGGCGTGACGTAAAGCGTAGCGTGCCAGGAATGATTCAACCACGGGGTGTGCGCCAGCCGGTACTTGCCGACGATCTGGGTCCACAGGTGGATCGCCGCGCAGGTTTCTGCCCACTCGGAATAGGGCAGAGCAGGCCAACCGTTCGGGTCTCGTGCGTGGGTCATGGCCACCATCTCCATTAGAAGGACTGCGAATCGCCTTGTCAGCGGAAGGGCTTTCCCGCGCTCGATCGCGTAACATGCTCGAGAATGGTCCGATCCAAGGACTTATCGGAGCAAGCAGTAGAAATCGTGCGAGGTCTCAAGTTCAGCGTACTCTTTCACCCGTGAGTGAGGCATCTCACATGCTCGATCGTTTTCTGCTCGCGTCATGGATACTATTCTCCTGCGCGACAGCCCAGGCGGATTCTCCGCAAGTGCTCCTTCGCGCCTACGCGCAACAGGCGCAGGCAGCCGATCCTGGCTTCAGCGGCTTCTCCGAGGAACGCGGCCGCGCGTTCTACTACGCGGAGCACGCGCAGCCGGACGGCACCGCCTACGCGTGTGCGTCCTGCCACCACCAGGATCCGCGCAAGGAACAGTTCGCCCACCACGACAAGATTCCCTGTCGCGCGTGTCATTTTCCTTCGCAGCGCTACACGCAGGGGCACGTCATCCGTCGTCAGCTGCTGCCGCTCGCGCCTACTGCGAATCCGGCGCGCTTCGTCGATATCGCACGCTCGGACATGTGGTTCGCGAAGAACTGCGAGTTCGTTCTGGGCCGCGACTGCACCTCGCAGGAGAAGGGCGATCTGATCAGCTGGCTGCTGACCTTGCCGGCCGAATAGACCAGCACCCGTGAACATCGACTAAGGCGGTGCGCAGAGGTCGAGAATCCCGGAGCACACTCATTGCGTCTTTGCTCGTGCCGGTGCCAAGCGCGCATCGAGCTCGGCTTGCTCCATCAGCTCGTTGAACCAGACGCGGTAACCGGCGTCGCTGGGGTGCAGCCCATCGACGGCGTTCAGGCCGGGATTCTTGACGAAGGGATCATCACTGCGGTCTTCGAAAAGATCGACGTACACAGCTCCCGTTCGCGCCGCTGACTGCCGGACGTAGGTGTGCAACTCGCGCGATCGCTGCGTCATCAGCCACGATAGCGGCGGGAAGAAGAACGGCGAGTTGCCGACATTGCCGGCAGGCATCAGGACCACGAGGTCGCCCCGCTGACTCGCCAACTCGGACACCTGCTGGATGTCCTTTTGCAACGAGGATTGGCCGCTCCAGCGGATCACGTCATTGCCGCCCGCCTGGACCAGTACGATGTCAAACTGCTGCTCTCCGTCCAACTGGTGAAGAACATCAGAAAACTTGGCGCCGTCGCGTGCTCGGTTCTCGATCAGCAGGCGTGGGTAGCGCTGCGCAAGCAGCCCCGCGAGACTGGACTGCCCGCTCGTCGCACCGGTGCCCACCGCCGTGCTGTCGCCGACGATCAGAAGACTCAGCTTGGGGTCTTTCGGCGTGTGTTGAAGCGGCTCGCTCCGTTTCGCCAATTCAACCGATTGGCCAATGCGCCACGCGGCGCAGCCCGAAACGACGAGAAGCACTCCGCCAGCCACGAACAGCAGCACGTGGCGAAAGCGCATGGCTCGCCAATCCATTCAGGACTCCCAGGTCGAATTGTTGGCTGACGCGAACGATGACGCCTGGCCGACGGCGCGGTCGCGCAGCAGCCCGGTCGACTCAGCAATCATCAGGCCCGAGCCGATCCGCAAACAACTGGTTATTCCGCTAAAGAAGTGCGGCTTCTCTGGACAAGCGGCCACGGCACGCGCCGTACCGCAATCTCCACCATGAACAGAAGCAGCGCCGCTCCGAGCAGCCAGGGCCACAGCGGCCGTGGACGCATGCCGCCGTCGTCGCGCGGATCGAAGATCTCCTCCGGCGTCGCACCCGGGCGCCCGCCCGTCTGCTCGCTGAGACCGGCGAGAAGCGCGGTGTCCGGCGCCCGCACGCGGTACTCGTCGCTCTGCGCGAAGTACAGCACGCGGTTGCCGAGACGTTGTGCCTCCTGCGCACTGATACCGCCGCTCTCCACGATCGCGAATCGATACGGCTCGTTGCGCGCGACCGAGATCGGCAGACGCGCGCGGTATTCGCCCGCTCCGGTCTGTCGCAGAGCCAGCACGCGCTCGCCGCCGTCGGGAAAACGCACGCGCACGCGCGGCGCGAGGGTGGTGCGATGGCCGGATGCATCGCGCGCATCGAGCGCGATCCACGCCTCGTCCTGACGCCGTTCGACGCGCCACGACAGCGGATCGAACGCCGGCCGCGCGACGCCACGTACGACCTGCGCCCACAGCCGGCCGTAGCCCGGCCAGTTCAGCCACTGCGCGCCCCAGCGGTTCTTCACGTCGGACATGAACGCGACCGTGTGTCCCAGACCGTATTGCGTCGAGACCAGCAGCGGCTTGTCCTGCGTTGCAGTGAGCAGCACGTCCGAGATACCCTTCGCACGCGCCGCGACATAACCGTGCAACGGCGGACTGCGGCGGAAGTCCACGCCGGCAGTCAGCGGGCTGCTGGTGCGCGGCTGCGCCTGGAACGTCGTCTCGACAACGGATTCGCCCAGCAGGCGCTTGGCCTCGGCGACGAACAGACCGGGAATCTCGTTGTCGCTGCGCGCCACGTAGTGCTTGCCCTTGGCCATCTCGGCAAGCGTGGAGAGCAGGGGCAGATTAGGCCGGTCGCCGATCGCGACGGTCGACAGCGTGATGCCCGCGTCGGCGAGCTCTCCGGCGAAGGCGGCGAAGCCATCGAGCCCCGGTTGCTCGTTCGACTCTGCAACAGGCAAGACCTGACCCTCCCGGCGCATGGTCTCCTCGCGCACACGGCGGATCGTCTCCTGCGCGCGCTCGCTGTTCGACGTGCCGGCGGAGAGTGGCGCGGCGGCGGTCACTCCGTCCGAGAGCAGGATCACGTGCCGCGTCTGCGCAGTGGATTCGGACAACATGCGGCGCGCCTGCAGCAGCGCGTTGTAGACGTTGGTCTGTCCGCTCGCGGTCATGCTCAGGATCAGATCCTCCGCCCGGCGCTTGTTGCCCACGGCGAGCAGCGGTACGACCTCGTTCGGTTTGGAATCGAAGGCAACCACGCCCAGACGGTGTTCGGGCTGCAGCAGATCCAGCGTGCCTAGCGCCGCCGCCTTCGCCAGTTCCAGCTTGCGCCCCCGCATGCTGAACGAGCGGTCGATGAGCAGCACCAGATCCAGTTCGCGCCGCTTGCGCCGCGCCTCGAAGGTGATCGGCAGTACGCGCTCGATCGCGCCGCCGGCGAACCCGTCCTTGCCGTAGGTGTTGTCGCCTGCGGCGAAGACGAGGCCGCCACCGGCGTCGCGCACGAAGCGCTCGAGCACCTCCGCAGTGCGGCCCTGCACCGCTTCCGGCGGGACGTCGCTCAGTACGACGGCGTCCCCGTCGTCCAGGGCCGATACCAGCGCCTCGGGTGCGAGCACGCGCACGTCGATGCCTTGCGCGCGCAGCGCGTCGGCCAGGTAGGGGGCGGACGTGCTGCCGCCTTCGACCAGCAGCGCGCGCACCGGCCGTTCGACCCAGGCGCCTACGCGCAGCGTGTCGTTGTCGGCGATCTCGTCGCCCTCGGCTGCGACGTTCGCCGTGAGCGTGGTTTCACCCGTTCGGGGAAATCGAAGTTCGAACGTGAGCGCGTTGCTGCCGGCGTTCAGCGTGAGATCGCGTGTCAGCGGCGCACCGTCGGGCCGGGTCAGCGTCACGCGCGCGCGCATCGGTGCGCGCGCGAACACGCGCAGCGTCGCCTCCGTGGGCTCGCGCGCGCGCACGCGTAGCGGCAGGTCGATCGACTCGATCCACGCATCGGGGATGCCGGCGGACGAGACCGGCAGCGCGTAGACGCGCACGCCCGCGGCGCGCAGTGCAGGGAGTGCGCGCCAGGCATCGCCGCGTGTCTGGTCCGCGTCGGTGATCAGCACCAGGCGTTTGGCATGTGCGGGCGCGAAGCCGTACAGCGCCGCGCGCAGTGCCTGTTCGAGATCGGTCGCCGACGGATCGATCGCTTCCGGGTCGATCGCTTCCGGGTCGATCGCCTGCGGCTGCTGACCGTCGCCGGCGGCGAGCGCCAGATCGCGTACTTCGGCGGTGCTGGTGAAGGTCTGCGCGCGATCGGCGAATGCGACGATGCGCATCGCAGCGGGCCGCTGCCGGGCGTTCACTGCGTCGATCCAGCGCAGCGCCGTGTCGATGTCCCGGGCCCGCACGCTGTTCGAGACGTCGAGCGCGTAGACGACGGACACGCCGTCCACGGGGTGCAGCACAGCCGGGCGCATCAGGGCAGCGACCACCAGGCCCAGAGCCAGGCTGCGCAAGACCCACGCAGCCCACAGGCGGCGCCGCGCGTGTGCGTTGCGGTGTCGCCACGCCAGCCACGCGGTCAGCGGCAGTGCCAGCAGGAGCCACAGGGGCCAGAGCGCCTCGACGCGCATCGCTCAGCTCGTCACGCGCCGTGCGTGCAGCGCCCAGTCGAGCACGAACAGCACGCACACGGCGAACAGCAGCAGCAGCCACGCCCCTGGCAGCAGGGCCTGCGCCAACGCGGGCAGGCGTGCGGCCGGCAAGTCGGCGAGCGTTGACAGGTTGACCTGCGAGCGCGAGGGGTCCGCCGGCTGCACCACGACGCGCAGCGCGCGCTCGTCGGCGCGTACCGTGAAGACGTCGGGCCTGGGCGCATCGAACACCGACCCGCTGGCGCTGGCGCGCACCGCAACCGATGCGCCGTTGCCGTCGGCGACGCTGGCCTCGGCGTAGGGCAGCCGTACGGGACCGGGCGGCACCTGCATCGTTTCCTGCGCATCGGTCAGCCAGCGCAGCGCGTTGCCGAGAAACACCGGCAGGTTCGCCTGCAGCGTCGCCGGCGCATCGCTCCAGGCGAAGCCGGTTGCGAGTGCGCGCACCGGTTCGCGGAACGCCACGATCGCCGGTGCGTCGCCTGCGGTCTGCACCAGCACAGGCGCTTCCTGCGGCGCGCGCATCTGCCATAGCGCGCGGAGCGGAGCGATGTCCCACGGCACGCCGATCACGGCGGGGTGTTCGACAGCCGGGCGAAGCAGGGCCTGTCGCGCAGCCTGCGTCGCCGTCAGGCCGATCCACGCGACCTCGGGCGGTCGTATCAGCAGCGCGGGCAGCTTGGGCGGTGCGGCGGACGCGACGCGGTCGAAGACGATCGCATCGAACGGCACCGGGTCGGGTCGAGCGGGGCTGGACAGATCCGCCGCGTCGAACTGCTCGGGCGTGCGCAGCGTGAGCGCGACGCCCGGCAGGCTGCGCAACGCATCGCGCAGGCCTGGATTGCCGACGCTTACCAGCAGCACGCGCAGCGGCGCGTGTGACGGCACCACCGCATAGGCGATGTCGTCCGCCGGATAGCCGTCCCCCTCGATCGCTGCCGCGGCAGCCAGGATGCCACCCGGATAGGCACTCACGTCCACCGTGACGTCCACGCTCTCCCCGGCCTGGAGGTCGAGTGCCTGGGCAAGCTGGAAACCATCGCTCCCGCGCAGGATCAGCCGCACGCGCTTGCTCCCCGGCGACGCGTTCAGCACCTGTACCAGTGCCTCGACGCGCGTGCGCTGCTGCGGAAGCGCGCGTACGTCGAAGGCGGTGACGGCAGCGTTGTCGACCGGTTCGAAGACGCGGTGCACGGTTGCGTCGCCGGCATCCACCGCCAGGGTTACGCCGTCGGTGAACACGTGTACGGACGTGGCGCGTCGGTCGGGCAGCGGCGGCATGGCGGCGTTTTCGGCACTGCCGGTCTGTATGTTCGCGAGCGCGGCGCGCGCCTCGCGCGGCGTGACGAAGCCGGTGGGGACGAGCGCGCCGGTGGTGTCGAGGATCGCGACCTGGGTTCCGGGTGAGAGTCGATCGATCAGGGCTGCGGCCTGCGCGCGGGCCTGGGCGAGTCGGGTGCTGCCATCGCGCATGCGCGCGTCCATCGACGTCGAGGTGTCGATCACGAGCGCGACCCGCGTGCCGTCGCCGCCGGAAAGCAGACCCGGTCCCGCCAGTCCGAGCAGAAGCGCCCAGGCGATGGCCAGCGCGAGCGCCAGCGCCAGCCAGCGCCGCCAGGGTGCGCGCAGCCGGGGCGCGTGCTCCAGCGCCCGTGCCCACAGCAGCACCGAGGGCAGCGCCACTCGCTGTGCTGGCCGGCGCAGCAGGTGGAGCGCGACCACGATGGCGCTCGCCACGGCCGCCAGCGGCCAGATGACCCATCCGCTCATGCGCTCACCCGGGACAGCACCCGTTCGTCATTCGCTTCGATCATTCCATTGCGGGTGGACGCTGCGCGGCATCGTGCTGGTGCTGCGAGAGCGAGTAGCGGCGCACCGCGTCGCGCCACGCCAGCGGCGTCTCGGCATGTCCGCTGCGCGTCTCGGCGCCTTGGCGCGCACGCGCCTCGATGCCGACGTAGTCGCGCTGCGCGCTTTCCCACTGGGTGAGGACGAAGCGCTCGTCCTCCTTGCCATCGCTCTCCGCCGGCGCCTCCTCGCGCTCGACGCGGACCTGCTGCAACTGCATCTGCAGACGTTGCGTGCGCTGGCCCAGGACGTTCGTCGCCTGCCTGCTGCCCTCGGGATTGGCGTTGGCATCCTGGTCGCCATCCCCGGAGCCTGCGCGGCTCTGTCCCACGCGCCGTCCCATCGCCCCGTTGCTCTGCCGCACGTTGCCGCCGAGCGCCTCCTCCTCCCCTTCGCCCGGCACCACGTTGCGTCCGTCCGGATTGTTGCGTGCGATCGCGCGGATGTGGCGGTCGAGCTCGGGCTCGCCGGCCGAGTGTTCGGTCGGCGCCGGCTCGGGCTCGGGTGCGGATTGCATCTCCTGGCGCAGCTGGCGGCTGAGCCGGGCGGTGGAAGCGATCGTGTTCGCCGCCTTGGCGGCATCGTCGGGCGATTCGCTCTGTTCGCGCAGGATCTCCTGCAGCCGTTCGAGGATGGATGCCGCGACCTCTGCATTGAGCTTCTCTTCCGGCGGTGCGGACGGCCCGGTATCGCCTTCCTCGGCGAGCTTGCGTGCCAGTGCACGGGCCTGACGTGCGGCAGCGGCGCGGTCGCCGCGTGCAAGCGCGGCGCGCAGCGCCTTGGCATCCGCCTCGCCCCCCAGTGCGGCGGCAAGCGATTCGAGCTGCGCGGCGAGCCGGTCCTGCGTGCTTGCCGGGGCGCCCGCCTGAAGTGCTTCGTCTGCGGATGCCGGCCCCGGCTGCCGGGAGTCCGCGCGGCCCACGTTCGCGCGCGGCGACTGCGCGGTGCCGACGACCGGGCTGGCGTCGTCGCGTGGTTTCGCTGCCATCGGCGGCACGCTCAGTGCCGTGCCCGCCAGCACCAGCGCGAGCGCGAAGCGCCGCGGAACGCGCAGCGGAAACGCCTGGGCGGGCTGCAGGCGGTCCAGCGTCCGGTCGGTGCGCTCGAGCAGCAGCGCAACGCCGGGATCTTCGCGTGCGGTGCCCGTTGCGTGGTGCGCGCTGAACCACTGTGCGCTGGTCAGCTGGTCGCGCAGCCCGGCACGCACGTCGGCGAGCCGCGCCGCCTGAAGTGGTCCGACGCGGCGCGCGGCGGGAACGAAGGCAACGAGACAGGCGGCGAACGCGCCCAGGAGCAGTAGCGGCAGGAGTGCGCTGAGGACAGCGGGGGGAAGGCCGGTCAGCGGCAATGCACGCCAGCCGAGCCAACCCGCGGCGGCGATGCAGGTGCAGGTCCCGAGCGCGTGCAGCAGGCGGACGAGACGTTCCCGCCGGGCACCGGTCGACAGCCAACGTTGCAGGTGTTCGCGCTCGGACATACGTGCGCCGTTCCGTTGCGGCGCAGCCGTTGCGATACGGCGCAGCGGGACCGCGCGATCTCCTCCCAGCATTGGCCGATGAACGGCTCTGTTGCGACTCATCGTATCATAGGCCCTCGCAGTGTCCGGCATTGCCTTGACGCACGGGCACGCAACAACAAGAGGAGGAGAGGGTGCGGGGGTTCACCTCGTCCACGCACGGGCGTGCGCTGCCTCGCGTCGCCATCGTCCTGTGTCTGCTCGCTGCCTGGTTTCCATCCCTGGCGGCCGCCGACCGCCCGCATGTCGTGTTCGTCCTGGCCGACGATCTGGGCTGGAAAGACGTCGGCTTTCACGGCGGCGAGGCGCACACACCCAACCTCGATCGGCTCGCGCAGAATGGCGCGGCGCTCAACTCCTTCTACGTCCTGCCATCGTCGAGCCAGACGCGCGCAGCGCTGCTCACCGGGCGCTATCCGATGCGCTATGGCCTGCAGACGCAGGACATCGTGCCGGCCAGCCGCTATGGCCTGCCCGAGGAGGAGCGCACGCTGGCACAGGGGTTGAAGGCCGCCGGCTATCGCACGGCCTTCATCGGCCGCTGGCAGCTCGGGCACGCACAAGCGCAGTGGCTGCCCACGCGGCGCGGCTTCGACACCTTCTACGGATCGCTTGCAGGACAGGTCGGTGCCCGGCTGACCAAGGGCGGCAAGCACGACTGGCGCCGCAACGAGAAGCCGGCGAACGAAACCGGCAGCGTGACACAGCTGCTGACGCGCGAGGCCGTGGCGACGGTCACGAAGCACGATCCGGCCGTGCCGCTGTTCATGGTGCTCGCCTATTCCATCCCCGCGCACGCCGAAGACGCGGACAAGGCGGCGCTGGCGCGTCACGCGGCGGTAGCCGATCCGGCGCGGCGCGCACACCTCGCCGCGGTCGATACGCTGGACGCGGCACTCGGCGAGCTGGTGGGCGCACTCGACAAGCGCGGCATGCTCGAGAACACCCTGCTCGTGTTCCACAGCGACAATGGCGGTGGCGTGCCCACGCGCCATCCCACCGGGGAAGCCGACGGACTGACCACCGGAGCCGACAACGGGCCGTTTCGCGAAGGGCGCGGCAGCCTGTACGAAGGCGGCGTGCGCAGCTTTGCGGTCGCGCACTGGCCCGCCGCGATCCCGGCGAAAACCGTGGCGGCGGACATGCTCCACGTGACCGACCTGTACCCGACGGTGCTCTCGCTCGCCGGTGCCACCGCCGATGCCGGCAAGAAGCCGGATGGCGTGGACATCATGCCGGTGCTAAGCGGTGCGCAGCGTGCTGCGCACAAGGAGTTGCTGCTGGGCGTGGAGGACTTCCGCGGGGCGATCCGCGTGGGCGAGTGGAAGCTGGTGGTGCACGCCGCGCTGCCCAGCCGCGTCGAACTGTTCGACGTCGCCAACGATCCCGAGGAGGTCGAGAACAAGGCGGGTACCTATCCCGAGCGCGCTCGCGAACTGCTCGAGCGTCTGAACGCCTACGCCTATGAGATGGCGCCCGCGCGCTATCTCGAGCAGATTCCCGGCGCCGCGCTGCTGCTGCAGCGGCACAATCCAGCCATGCCCTGACGGGTGCGGTCCCCCTCCCACTAACCACGAGCGATCATGGATATTCAGAGTCTGTTCGAGAGTCTGCGCAAGTTCGATACGCCCACCATCTGCAATGCCCTCGAGATCGCGCTCGGCGGCCGCTTCACGACCGGGTTCACGCGTCAGCGCCTGATCGCCTGCAACCCCAAGCTGCCGCCGATCGTGGGTTACGCGCGCACGGTGAGCGTGCGCTGCTCGGCGCCGTTCGATCCCGCCGGCCGCAAGGAGCGATTGCTCGGCTACTACGAATACCTCGCGCAAGGACCCCAACCGACGATCGCGGTGGTGCAGGACGTCGACAGCCAGCCCGGCCTGGGGGCGTTCTGGGGCGAGGTCAACACCAACGTGCACTGGGGGCTGGGCTGCGTGGGCGCAATCACCAATGGATCGATGCGCGATCTGGACATGATGCACCCCCAGTTCCAGTGCCTAGCCGCGACGCTGAGCCCCAGCCACGCCTACATTCAGGTGCTGGAGTTCGGGAGGCAGGTGGACGTGCTCGGGATGGTGGTGAACTCCGGCGACGTCGTGCACGCGGACTACCACGGTGCCGTGGTGATCCCGGCAGCTGCCCTCGGGAAGCTGCCCGGTGCGATCGACCTGATGGCGCGCAAGGAGAAGGTCATCCTCGACGCGGCGCGCGCGCCCGGCTTTGACGTGGAGAAGATGCGCGCGGCGATGGCGGCCTCCGAGCAGGTGAAGTAGGCGTGCGCGAGCGCTTCGACCTGGTGCTGCGCAACGCTGTCGTCGTCGACGGCAGCGGCGCGCCGCGCTTCGACGGCGACATCGCCATCCGCCAGTCGGTGATCGCGCGGATGGGCGCCATCGGCGATGCGCGCGCGGAGCGAGAGATCGACCTGGGCGGCAAGGTCGCGGCGCCCGGGTTCATCGACGCGCACACCCACGACGACCGCCTGATGCTGTCCGATCCGGACATGGCGGCCAAGGTCAGTCAGGGCGTGACCACAGTGGTGGCAGGCAACTGCGGCGTGTCGCTGGCGCCCATGCCCGACGGCATGCAGGGTGCGCCCACTCCTCCGCTCGACCTGCTCGACGACGACGGACACTGGTTCCGCTTCTCGAGCTTCGCGCACTACGTGCACGCACTCGATCGCCAGCCGCCAGCCACCAACAGCGTCCTGCTGGTCGGGCATACCACGCTGCGCGTGGCCACGATGCGCGACGTCGAGCGGCCGGCCGACGAGGCCGAGATCGCGCGCATGCGCACGCTGGCGCGCGAAGCGCTGGCCGCGGGCGCGGCGGGCGTCTCGACCGGGCTGTACTACGAGCCGGCTGCCGCCGCCCCGACCGAGGAGGTGATCGAGGTGTGCCGGCCGCTGACCGAGTTCGACGGCCTGTACTGCACGCACATGCGCAACGAGGCCGATCGCGTGATCGAGTCGCTCGAGGAGACCTTCCGCATCGGCCGCGCGCTGAACGTGCCGGTGGTGATCTCGCATCACAAGGTCAACGGCGTGCGCAATCACGGGCGCTCGCAGGAATCGCTCGCCTGCATCGAGCGGCACCGGCACGAGCAGGTGGTCGGACTCGATGCCTATCCCTACTGCGCCGCGTCCACCATCCTCACCGCCGATCGGGCGGCGGCTGCCAGCCGCACCCTGGTCACATGGTCGAAGCCGATGCCGCAGCACGCCGGCCGCGATCTCGCCGACATCGCCCACGAAATGGGTGTGTCGCAGGCCGAGGCCGCAGCGCGCCTGATTCCTGCCGGTGCGATCTACTTCTCGATGGACGAGGCCGACGTGCAGCGCATCCTCGCCTACGCACCGACCATGATCGGCTCCGACGGTCTGCCGCACGATGCGTTCCCGCATCCGCGCCTGTGGGCGACGTTTCCGCGCGTGCTCGGGCACTACAGCCGCGAGCTGAAGCTGTTCTCCCTGGAGCAGGCCGTGCACAAGATGACTGGCCTGACCGCGCAGACCTACGGCCTGGAAGGCCGCGGCATCCTGCGCGAGGGCGCGTGGGCAGACATCACCGTCTTCGACCCTGACGCAGTGGCCGAGGCGGCGACTTTCGAACATCCGATCGCGCCTGCGCGCGGGATCGAGTTCGTGATGGTGAACGGCGCGATGGTGTGGGAGCAGGGCAGGCCAACCGGCGCGCGGCCCGGGCGCGTGCTGCGGCGGGGGCGGTGAAAGGCATTGAAGCGCCAACCGCTAAGAGCGCAAAGGGCGCAAAGGGATTCGAGTGGTATTAAACGGGGCGCCGACTCCAGCAAAGGCATGCGTTCTTCCTGCACCATTGCGCAACCGCCAACCGGTTCTATTGATGTTCCTTTGCGCTCTTTGCGCCCTTAGCGTTGAACGCAGTAACTCTCGACAGGAGCACCCATGCCACTGACCAAGGCGGAGATCGACCACTACGACGAGCAGGGCTACGTCATTCCGAAGTTCCGTCTGCCCGACGAGCATCTCGCGCAGCTGCGCGCTTCGCTCGACCGACTGCTGGCGACGTACACGGACGTGGCGCAGGAGGACATCGCCAATCCGCACATGCTGCCGCCTACGCAGGGCGCTGAGACGAATCCGTTCCTGGCGACGGCACGGCATCCGCAGATCCTCGACATGCTCGAGCAGCTGCTCGGCCCGGACCTGATCCTGTGGATCACGCGAGTTCTGTGCAAGCCGGCGGCGAAGGGCAGGGAGGTGCCGTGGCACCAGGACGGCGAGTACTGGCCAATGCGGCCGCTGGCGACCTGTTCGGTGTGGATCGCGCTCGATCCGGTGTCCACCGCGAATGGCTGCATGCGCTTCATACCGGGCTCGCACCGGCAGCAGGAGTTGTATCGCCATCACGTGAGCAACCGCGACAACCTGGTGCTGAACCTGGAACTGGATCAGGACCAGTTCGACGAGGCGAAGGCGGTGAACGTCGAACTCGAGCCGGGACAGATGTCTCTGCACGACGTGCGGCTGATCCACGGGTCGCTGGCGAATGTCAGCGGTCAGCGTCGGGCGGCACTGATCATGCGCTACATGCCGGCGACCTCTCACTACGACCGCTCGCTGGTCGCGCAGCGGCGCGACAACAGCCCGTTCAACATCGCCCACCAGCCGCTGTGGCTGATGCGCGGGGTAGACCGCTCGGGGAAGAACGACTTCCGACACGGGCACGCGCAGTGGCAGAAGCGCTACGCGCGTGGGCTGGCGCCGGTGATGGAGAGTGAGGGGTAGGGACTGGGGCTGGGGACTAGGGGCTGGGGGCTGGGGGCGGTGGCTCAGTTGCCTAGGGTTTCGCGAGCGGTGTCCAGGGCCTGCGCGCGGCCACGCTTGCCTTGGACCTTCAACCATTCTTGCGTCGCCGCCTGCGCTGCGGGCTGCAGCTTGGCCAGTTCGTCTGCGGGCAGGGTTGAGATGGCGTCGCCACGCGCTGCGGCGGCCTTGCGGGAAGCCTGACCGTCGGCCTCCAGTGCCGCAACCATGGCGGTCGCGACGTCTGCGCCGCTGTTGTCCTGGATCACCTTCTTCAGATCCTCTCCCAGGCCCTTGTAGGTGCCGGCATTCATCAGCAGCACGAACACGGGTGCATCCAGGCGCGCGGCGCCCGTTTCGACGTGATGCTTCGCGCTGCTCTGGGCCGGGAGCAGATCCCAAGACAGCAGCAGACCATCGACTTCGCCGCCGGATAGCGCGGCAGCCGCCTGCGTGAGCGGCACGTGTACCGGCGTTGCGCCCGCCTGTGCGAGCAGGAGGTTCGCCGATGGCGTGAACGCGCCGATCTTCGCGCCCTGCAGCGCGTCGAGATTCGTCAACGCCCGCTCGCGCATGTGAAAGACGGGATTGCCTGCCTGGTGCGCGGCGATCACGCGCACGCCGTCCAGTTCCGCCTGCAGCGCGTCGCTGAGTCGCACGTAGTCGACCAGCGCAGCATTGGCGCTCCTGGCGTCCCTGGTCAGGAGAGGCAGTTCGAACACCTCGAGCTGGGAGAGGCGTCCACCGGTTGCCGCGATATCGGTCCAGACCACGTCGGCATCGCCCTCGCGCACCGCGTCGAGCAGCTTGTCCGGCGCGCTGTCGCCAGCCTGGATCTGAAAACTGATGCGTCCGCCGGCATCCTGATGCACCTTCTCGGTCCACGGAATCACGAAGCGCTGGTGAAAGGCGGAATCCGCGGGAAGTGGATGACGCAGCTTCATCGTCACGCCGTGCGCAAACGCAGCACCGCTCCCGGACACCAGCCATCCGATGACAAACCAATGAACCAATCTACGCACGACCACTCCGATCCCCAGTCCCCAGTCCCCAGTTCCCAGTCCCCAGCCCTACTCCTCACTCTGCTTCGTCATGAGGAACGTATAGATCTTCCAGATCGTTTCATCGGGGAGCACGCCCTTCCACACCGGCATGCCTTTGTCGAGCCGCCCTTCGTTCACCGTCGTCAGGAATGCGGTGATCGCGTCGTCGCCGTAACGCAACTTCAAGCGGCGCAGGTCGCGCGGGCGCTCGCCCTGGTCGGCCCACTGGCCGTGGCAGTGCGAACAGTACTGGTTGAACAGGCTGCCGCCTTCTTCCACAACGCTCGCGTCGCCGGCGTACGGATTGACCGGCTTGGCCTCCTCTTCGGCCTGTGCCAGGGTTGCGGCAACAAGCAGCACCGATGCAGCCATCCAGCGGGCGGCGCGCTTCAACGACATCTCGTGCTTCACTTCGGTCTTCCTCGAATCGATTGCTCGTGTCTGCTTCGGGTACTTCCTGGGCCCCGGCTTTCGCCGGGGCGACGAGATCACAAAAAAGCGGCGGGGCTGCCCCCGCCGCTCGCGTTTCCCGTGCGCCGACTACAGCGCGAACACCATCAGGATGCCGCCCTCGGGGCTCTGCTCGATCATTCTCTGACCGATCTTGCCGAAGAACGAGGGGGGACCCTTGAGGCGTCCGGCCACCACGGCGATGTACTGCTTGCCATCGATTGAATAGGTCACCGGGCTCTGCGAGATGCCAGTGCCGACCCGGAACTGCCACAGCAGCTTGCCGGTCTTGGCATCGACCGCCTTGAGCAGGCCGTCGATGGTGCCGTAGAAGACCAGTCCGCCGGCCGTGGACATCGCGCCGCCGGCCCACATGTTCGGCTCCTCGATCGTCCACACCTTCTTCTTCGCGACCGGATCCCAGGCCATGAACTCGGCCAGGTGCGAGCCCGATGCGCCGGCCTTGCCGAGGTCGAACTCCGAGGCAAGATAGAACTTGCCCGGCGAGTACTCTTCCTCGCGGTTGGCGATGTCCATGCACATGTTGAATGCCGGCAGGTACACCAGCCCGGTCTGCGCGCTGAAGGACATCGGCTGCCAGTTCTTTCCGCCGATCAGGTTCGGACACACGTCGCGCGCCCACTTGCCCAGCTGCGGCCGCTTCTCGTTGTTCGGCGCCTCAACCGGCTTGCCGGTCTCGAGGTCGACGTGCGTCGCCCAGTTCACCGTCACGAACGGATCGGCTGCAAGCAGCTTGCCGCTGTCGCGGTTGAGCACGTAGAAGAAGCCGTTGCGATCCGCGTGCAGCAGCACGGGCTGCTTCGTGCCGCCGATATTCAGCTCGGTGAGAACCGCCTCGTTGATGCCGTCATAGTCCCAGGCGTCGTGCGGGGTCCACTGATAGCCCCACTTGATCTTGCCGGTGTCGGCGTCGAAGGCGAGCTGCGAGGCGGTCCACAGGTTGGTGAACTGCCCGTAGTCCGACGAATCGGGACCGCGCGTCTGTGCGCCCCACGGACCGGCGTTCGAGGTTGCCCAGTACACCGTGTTCAGCTTGGGATCGTAGGAGCCGACACCCCAGGTCGAGCCCGCGCCGGTCTTCCAGGAGTCGCCCTTCCAGGTCTCGTGGCCGGGTTCGCCGGGTCCGGGAATGGTGTAGGTCTTCCAGGCCTGTTCCCCGGTGGACTGCTTGTAGGCGACGACGAAGCCGCGCACGCCGTACTCGCCGCCGGCCATGCCGGTGATGACCAGGTCCTTGACGACAAGAGGCGGGGAAGTGATGGCATAGCCCTTCTTGTAGTCCGCCACGGTCACCGTCCACAGGCGCTTGCCGGTCTTGGCGTCGAGTGCGTCCATCTTCGCATCGAGCCGGCCGACGAAGACCTTGCCGTCGTGCACCGCCACGCCCCGGTTGTCCAGGCCGCAGCACACCGTTGCCATGTAGTCGTTGGGCAGTTCGGGCTGGTAGGCCCACTTCTTCGCGCCGGTCTTGGCATCGAGCGCGAACACGTAGCGCGGACCGGTGGAACTGGTCACGTACATGGTGCCGTCGATGATCAGCGGCGAGGACTCTTGGCTATCGGCGGTGCCGAGCGAGTACGCCCATACTGCCTTGAGGTTGCCGATGTTGCCGGTGTTGATCTGGTCGAGTGCGCTGTAGCGCGTATTCGACTGGTCGTTGCCGTAGTGCGGCCAGTCTGCGGCAACAGCACCGCCGGCAGCGGCCGCGAGCGCAGCCGTGACCAGCGAGCCGAGCACGGCCTTCTTGATGGTTGTCATCTCCATTCCCCCAAATCTATCGGTTGGCTCTTGTGTGATGGCCGTATCACACCGATGGACCCGTGCGCGCCTCGACTGCCCGCGCTGTTCTTGACACCTCGAATCATCGACGTGCTGCGGTCGCCGTCAAGAATACCGGACGGCCGGAGTGTGTCAATTCCGAGTCACCAAGTTTCGTTTGTGCATTGCAGTGGCGCGCGCGTCGTAGAAGGATTGCCGGACGCACTGCGGCACGCGTGCGCGGTGGCCTCGGCGCGGAGGAGGGACGATGCATGCGCGCATCGCGCGCGCGTCGATCAGGAGAGTGTTCTGCGCAGCGACTTGATGATGCGCGCGTCGGGAAAGCCCAACTGGAGCAGGACCGGGCCGCGGTCGAAGGTCTCGGTATAGTGCGAGATCAGTCCGCCTTCGAGTCTGCAGTGCAGCATCCCAGTGTAGGCGATGCGCCTGCCTTCGCTGCCCGGCAGCTTCGCCGTGTAGCTGAAGGCGTAACGCGCGAAGCCATTGGCACCGTCACTGCAGGGGTCGAGGATGTCCCACTTCAGTCGCTCGGCGTCGCGATGGAAGCAGCCGACCACCATCTTCTCGATCGCTTCGCGCCCGGCGAACTCTCCGTAGAAGTGGTCGTGATAGACGCCGTCGGCGCTGAAGCAGCGCGCCGCGCCACGCCCGTCTCCCCGGCACACCGCTGCCGCCATCGAGCGGATCAGAGTGGAGAACTCGGGCGAGTCCACGTCGGCAGGTCCGTCAGCGGGCGACGTCCATGCGGCGCAGACGTCGCGCCAGCACGCGCATGACCAGGAATGCGAACTCGGGCTCGCGCACGATCAGTTCGCGAAAACGCACCTCGTCGACCGGGCTGAGCAGGCAGCGGGTGCGCGAGATGGCGGTGGCGCTGCGGGGGCCGGAGTCGATCAGCGCCATCTCGCCGAACACCCCGCCGCTGCGGACAGTCTCGATGAGCTTGCCGTCGAGCAGCACGTCGACCTCGCCGTCGATGACGACGTACATCACGCCGCCCGGATCGCCCTGGGTGAACACGACCTCGCCCGGTGGAATGGCCTTGATCGGCGTTTCACTTGGAAGCAGGTCGATGATGGACATGGCGTCTCCTGTTGCGAGTGGCAGCCTCGACCGGTCGAAGCCTGCTTCCTTATCGGCGCCGACCGCCTGGGACTTCAGCGATGACCACCGGGGACTTCAGCGCCGCCCGCTGCGGGGATTGTGCCGCAGGGGCGCACCGCCGTGCAGAGTTTCGGCGTTTGCGCAACGCACCGCCGCTCTGCCGAACTGCGTACTTTCCCTATCGTCAACTTCATGTCAATCTGTCGCCTCGCCCAGACGGGCGTGAAACCAAACATGGGGGACCAATGGAAAGCGCAGTGCGGAAGCTGATGTGCGCGGTGGCGGGCGTCGTCGGCTTGACTTCGGTGGCGGCCCAGTCAGCGCCGTTCGACAGCCTTTATGTCTTCGGCGACAGCCTGCTCGATTCCGGGAACTCCTATCTCCTGACCGGTGGCGTCTACCCAATCTCTCCGCCCTACGCGGGGGTGTTCAGCAACGGACCGGTCGCGTCCCAGGTTCTCGCGGCCCGGCTTGGGCTGCCGCTCACACCGTCGGTGCTGGGTGGCAACAACTTCGCGACCAACGGATCGACCTCCAACAGCGAGAACATCGCAGGGGACGACTTCGGTACGGGTCTGGGCATCGACGCGATCAAGCCGCTGGTAGGCATCGGGCTGGAGGATCAGGTGGACGAGTTCCAGTCGCGCAACATCGCGCCCGGATCGCTCTCCGACTCGCTGTTCGTGGTGTGGGCCGGTGCGAACGATGCGTTCATGCTCGGTTCGCAGCTGGAGAAGTCCCCGCCCGCGCCGGATGTCGACATCGGCGCCCTGTTCTTCCAGGCTGGCATCGCTGCCGCCGAGCATGTCGAGAACGAGATCCTGCAGCTGGCCGCTGCAGGTGCGCAGACGATGCTCATCGGCAACCTGCCCAACCTCGCCCACCTGCCGCTCACGCCCGATCCGCTCGACCCGGCTTTCGAGGCGTTCCTGTTCGCGTTCTCCACCCAGTTCCTCGACGCGGAGTTCTTCGCTGCCCTGGCGTCGACGAACTCGACGACGCAGATCAAGCTGTTCGATGCGTACGGGCTGTTCGAGCAGGCGGTCGCGGGAGGTTTCGGGTTCACCAACACGACCGATCCCTGCCTGCCGACCTTGGGACCCTTCCCGGTGGATGCGCCCTGCGCCAATCCCGATGCGTATCTGTTCTGGGACAGCATCCATCCCACGGCCAAGGCGCACCAGATCCTTGGAAACGCCATGTTCGCAGCCGTGGTGCCGGAACCTCAGTCGCTGCTGCTCGTGGCGCTCGCGCTCGGCGGCGTGGCGCTCGTGCGCAGGCGGCGCACCCGGGACTGACGCACTTGCCGCCGGTCAGCGCGCTCGATTGGCGCTATCCCTGGGCTGGCTCGAGCCGGCTCAGGGCAGCACCTTGACTGCCTTCACGAACTCCAGGGTGTAGGCCTTGCGGTAGGGCGTCTTCGGGCTCACCAGGTCCGCCCCTGCCATGAACTCGAACGTCTGCTGCCAGCGCGCGTCGGTCATCGTCAGGATGCCTTCGCGCTTGGCGTCCCCGCCGGTCACCAGGCCGAATTCCTTGATCTTGCGCAGCCCGTAGGCCAGCAGTTCCTCTTCCATCTGCGGATTGGCCTTCCTGATCAGTGCATTTCCCGGCGCGGGATTGGCGAGGTAGCGCTTCCAGCCCTCGGCCGTTGCCTGCACGAACCGTCGCACCATATCCGGCCGGTCGAGCACGGTCCGTTGCAGGGTGACGATGGTCTGGGCATAGGGCGGATAGCCCGCGTCGGCGAGCAGGAAGACGTTGGGCTTCACGCCGCCCTTCTCGATCGTGTAGGGCTCGGAGGTGGCGTAGCCCTGCTGCGCGACGTTCTTGTCGACGAGGAACTGCTGGACACTGAAGGCATACGGGCGCTTCTGTGCGTCGGTGAAGCCGAACTTCGCCTTGAGCCAGGGCCAGAAGGTCGTCTCGCTGGCCTGACCGATGAGCAGCGTGCGCGACTTCAGTTCCGCGAGCGATTCGACATCGGGGTGAGCGATGAGGGCGGCCGGATCCTTCTGGAAGGTTGCCGCCACCGTGACCACCGGCAGGCCCTGTTCGACGAGCTTGATGGTCTGCAGGTCGTAGCCCATCACCAGGTCGGCCTGTCCCGCGAGCAGCAACTGCACGACATTGACCTGAGGTCCGCCCATGCGCACCTCGACGTCCAGGCCGTGCTTGCGGTAGATGCCTTCGGCGACGGCCTGGTAGAAGCCGCCGTGCTCCGCTTGGGCCAGCCAGTTGGTGAGAAAGACGACCTTGGCTGCCGTTTGCGCAAAAGCTGCGGCGGGGAGCGCGAGTGCGCCGGCTAGTGCAAAGGCGCGCGCGAGAGCGATGACCGGACGCTTGGACATGTGCGCGTTCTCCTTGTTGGCGGCCCGCACAGCGTATCAGGCCGACTTCGCGCAGACCAGAGCACGTACGCTTCCGATCGGCGAAAACCTCACACGGCGAGTGCGACCTGGCGTTCCGAACAGTACCGCCTACACCAGGCGATACATCTCGGTGTGATCCGCGCCCTTCGCGCGGCGGTTCGCCTCGGCCCACAGCTGCAGGCACACCTCGCCCTGCGTGACCGCCACGCCCAGCGCCTGCGCCAGCTTCACCGCGATGCCCACGTCCTTCTCCATCAGCGCGAGGCCGAATCCCGAATCGAACCGACCCGAGAGCATGAACTGCTCGACCTTGTTCTCGGTCGTGTTGTGCCTTCCGGTCGACGCGTTCAGGATGCTGGTCATCACGTGCGGGTCGAGCCCGAACTTCTCGCCGATGTGCAGGGCCTCCACCGCCGCCACCAGCCCGGCCGCCGAGACGAAGTTGTTGAGCGCCTTCATGGCATGGCCGGAGCCGACCTCTCCGGTACGGAAGATCTTGGCGCCCATGCACGACAGCAGCGGCGTGCACGCCTCCAGCTGGACCGGGCTACCGCCGAACATGATGGACAGCGAACCGTCCCGTGCCTTCTTCACGCCCCCCGACACCGGTGCATCCACCAGCGCCACG
>CAYLTE010000024.1:25854-31904 GCA_964386195.1 uncultured Burkholderiales bacterium
CCTCGAGGGACTGGGCGAGCGCGCGTGTGCGCATCGGCTCGCTCGAACTCATGTCGACGACCGTGGCGCCGCGCCGCATCGAGCGCTTCACGTCGGGGGAGAGCAGGGTGGCTTCCACCTCGGTCGAGCTGGGCAGCATGGTGATGACGAAGTCCGCTCGAGCCACTGCCTCGGCCGGCGAACTGCAGGCGCGGGCGGCGTGCTCGGCGGCGAAACGTGCGGCGTTCGCCTGGGCGATGTCGAAGACGTGCAGCGCGACGTCGGTGGCCGCGATGCGCGCCGCCATCGGATAGCCCATGGCGCCCAACCCAATGAATGCGACGGTCGATCTCACTTACGGATTCTCCTGCTTTCTCGTGCCGGGATGATACTGCGTATCCTGGCGCGCGCCGCACCTGCCGCTGCAATGCATAGAATAGCGGCCGAGCCGGCATCCAACTCCGACCTTATGCTCCCCGACTTGTTCTCGCTCGCGCTGTTCGTGCGCATCGCCGAGACCCGCAGCATCACCAAGGCCGCCGAGGCCAGCCACCTGGCCTTGGCGGCGGCCAGCCGGCGCATGAGCCTGCTCGAGCACCAGTACGGCGTGCGTCTGCTCGAGCGCACGGCGCGCGGCGCCGAACTCACGCCAGCCGGACGTGCGCTGCTGCACCGGGCGCGGCAGATCCTCGGACAGGCCGAGCAGCTGCGACTGGAACTGTCGGAGTATTCCAGCGGGGGCAAGGGGCACGTGCGGGTGCAGGCGAGCGCGTCGGCCATCTCGCAGTATCTGCCCGCTGACCTGGCGAGCTTCTCGGAGACCGTGCCCCAGGCGGTGATCGCACTGGAGGAGCGCTTCAGCGGTGAGATCGTGCAGGCAGTGCGCGAGGGAACCACCGACGTGGGCGTGATCATGGAGGGGACGCCCCTCGACGGACTCGAGGCGTTCGAGTACCGAACCGACCGGCTGGTGGCAGTCGTTCCCAAGGGGCACGCCCTGCGCGGGCGCAGCGTGATGTTCTCCAGTCTGCTGGATCACGATTTCGTCGGGCTCGAGGACGGGACGGCGCTGACCCGCCTGCTGATGGACCAGGCTGCGGTCGCGCGCAAGCCGCTGCGCGCGCGCATCCAGGTGCACAGCTTCGCCGCCCTGTGCAAGATCATCGAGTCGGGCCTGGGGATCGGCGTCCTGCCCGAGGGGGCGGCGCTGCCGTTCGCCGGCGCCATGCGCCTTCGCATCGTGCGGCTGGGCGACGACTGGGCGACGCGGCGGATGTACGTCTGTTACCGGGAGTACGATGCGTTACCGGCGGCTGCCAGGCGGCTGGTCGATCATCTGCGCGAAGCCGCGCGTCCGGCCCGGGATTGAGCCTTCGCAGTATGCGAAGTCCGCGTTGACGGATTTGTCATTGCCCCGATCCGTTCGTTTCAGCAAGCTTGGGCGATAATCGAGCGCATTGCGACGCTCGCATAAGAGGGAGGAATAACATGTCCGATCGTCAATCGCCGCTGTCGAAACGACGCGGCTTCATCCAGGGGGCGGGGGCGCTCGGCGCCGCGGCCGGGCTCGGCTTCCCCTTCGTCTCGCGGGCGCAGAACAAGCCGATCCGAATCGGCGTGCCGACCATCCTCTCGGGTCGGGTCGCGCAGCTCGGCCTGTCCTCGCGCAACGCGATCGAGATGGCGGTGGCGAAGTTCAATGCCGCCGGCGGTCTGGGCGGGCGCAAGGTCGAGATCGTCACCCGCGATTCCAAGGGCAAGCCCGACGAAGCGGCGAACAATACGCGCCAGCTGATCAACAACGAGGGCTGCGAGATCATCATCGACGCCGAGGCGTCCTCCGGGGCGTTCGCCGTGCAGGAGGTCATCCGCGAGCTCAAGGTGCTGTGCATCCACACCTGCTCGGAGACCTCCTCACTGTCCGCGGATCCCAAGATCCGCGTGCCGACCGCCTTCCGCTGCGTGCGCCAGGGGATCCACGATGCGATCGTCAGCGCCGCCTACGCCGGCAACGTGGCCAAGGCCAAGGGGCTCAAGCGCTGGATGAGCTGCTCGCCCGATTACGCCTATGGCCGCGACAACACCGCGCTGTTCATGGAGTATCTGCAGCTGTTCCATCCCGAGATCGAGGTGGTGGGTGAGGCCTGGCCCAAGCTGTTCCAGGCGGACTACACCGAGAACATCACCAAGATCCTGCAGACCAAGCCGCAGGCGCTGTACTCGGCCCTGTGGGCTGGCGATCTGGTCTCCTTCGTCGACCAGTCGAGCATCTACGGGCTGTTCCAGCAGACCAACCTGTTCGCCATCAACATGGCGGACTACACCACGCTGACCGCGGTGAAGAACCTGCCCTCGGGCATCCACTCTTCCACGCGCTACCTCAAGACCTTCCCGGCGGGCAAGGAGAACGCCGCCTGGGCCGACGCGTACAAGGCGAAGTACAAGGACTATCCCACCAACTGGGCGTGGGAGAACGCGCTGGCGATGGACTTCCTGTTTACCGCCATGAAGAAGACGAAGTCGACCGACGCGAACAAGCTGGCCGAGGCGCTGCGCGGCATGACGATTCCGTCGCACTTCGGCGCGGACGGTACCGTCACCATGCGCGGCGACGACCAGACGATCATCAATTACGCGATCGGCTGGGGCACGACGGTGCCGAAGGAGCCCTACGTTCCCAAGGTCGTGCCCGGCGACTGGAAGGCCATCCTCGAACACGAGGCCGCCTGGAAGAAGAAGTCGGGCTACGTCTGATCGTCCCCGCTGACGTGCGGGCCGCGCGGCAGGTGCTGCGCGGCCCGCGCGCGCATTCCCTCTCGAGAAGAATCCTGTGGATTTCGACGCCCTGATTTCCTGTTTCGGCACCGCCTCGTGCGTGGTGACGCAGGCCACCGGCGGGCTGATCAGCGGCATGCTGCTGTTCCTGGTCGCGGCCGGTCTGTCCCTCATCTTCGGCACGCTGAAGGTGACCAACTTCATGCACGGCTCGCTGTACATGCTTGGCGCCTACTTCGCCTACACGCTGTACAACCTGAGCGGCAACTACGCCATCGCGGTGGTCGGCTCGGCGCTGGGCGTGGGCGTGTTCGCGCTGCTGTTCGAGCGCCTGTTCATGAGCCGCGTGTACGGTTCGGACGTACTGCTGCAGCTGCTGGTGTGCTACGGCTTCATCCTGATCCTGGACGACGTGGTGAAGATCGTATGGGGCGCGGAGTTCCTTGCCATGGGCATGCCGGAACTGTTCCAGCGCCCGCCGGTGATCATCGCCGGCGGCGTGCTGCCGGTGTTCTACCTGTTCCTGATCGGGGTGAGCCTGCTGGTGGCGATCGCACTGGGCTGGCTGATCGCGCGCACGCGCTTCGGCAAGATCGTGCGTGCCGCCGCAATCAATCCGACCATGACCTCGGCGCTGGGCATCAACACCGCACTGGTCTTCGGTGGCGTGTTCGCGCTGGGCGGCATGCTGGCCGGGCTGGCCGGGGCGCTCGCCGTGCCGGTGCGCTCGCTGGTTGCCGGGATGGGCTTCTCGATCCTGATCGAGTCGTTCATCGTCACCGTGATCGGCGGCATGGGCTCGGTGGCCGGCGCCCTCGTGGGCGCGCTGCTCATCGGGCTGGTGAGAAGCTTCGGAACGATCGGCTTCCCGTTGTTCACCGAGGGACTGATGTTCCTGTTCATGACGCTCGTGCTGATTCTCAAGCCGAGCGGCCTGTTCGGAAAGGAGCGCTGAGCCATGCGCAAGTCCTCCGCGCTCAGGGATCTGCTGCTGGCCGGCGCGGCGCTGGCGATCCTCGCCGCGCTGCCGCTGGTCTTCCCCGGCAAGCATCTGTCCGACTTCATCATCCGCATGTCGGCTTTCGCCGTGTTCGCCACCTCGCTCAATCTGCTGGTCGGCTATGGCGGCATGGTCTCCTTCGGCCACGGCATGTTCTATGGCCTGGGCGCGTACAGCTTCGCGCTGCTGATGCAGAAGATGGGCACCTCGATTCCGATGGCCTTCCTGCTCACGGTGCTGATCAGCGCCGGCGTGGCCACCGTGGTCGGGGCGATCTGCATCCGGCTCAAGGAGATCTACTTCGCCTTCCTCACGCTCGCCTTCCAGATGCTGCTGCACAGCCTGATCATCGCCTGGACGCCGGTCACCGGCGGCGACCAGGGGTTGACGGGCGGTGTCCCGCGGCCGGAGTTCCTCGGCATCCGCCTCGACGATCCCGAGCACCTGTACCTGTTCTGCTGCTTCGTGCTGGTCGCCTCGCTGTTCCTGATGTACCACTTCGTGCAATCGCCCTTTGGCTACACGCTGCGCATGATCCGCGACAACCCGCGCCGCGTGGGCTTCCTCGGCGTGCAGGTGTGGCACGTGCGGCTGCTCGCGTTCGTCGTCGCCGGCATCTTCGGCAGCATCGGCGGGTTGCTGATGAGCCTGTTCGTCTCCAGCGCCTACCCGGACTTTGCCTACTGGACGATCTCCGGCGAAGGGGTGTTCATGATCCTGCTCGGCGGCATTGGCGTGTTTCTCGGCCCGGTGGTCGGCGCGATCGTGCTGCTGCTGCTGAGCGACATCGTCACCGGGTTCACCGAGTACTTCGGCCTGGTGCTGGGCGTGGTCATCCTGAGTTTCGCGCTCGGGTTGCGCAAGGGCCTGCTCGGCACCCTGTGGGAACTGTGGCGCGACCGCCGCGGCGGCCGTCCTCTCGCTGCGGAGAAGCACTGACATGCTGCGCATCGAGAACCTGCGCAAGTCCTTCGGTGGCGTGAGCGCCATGAACGGCGTGACCCTGAACTTCGCCGAACGCTCGCTGACCGCGATCATCGGTCCGAACGGCGCCGGCAAGACCACCTTCTTCAATTTGATCACCGGCGCGTTCAAGCCCGATGCCGGCACCATCCTGCTCGGCGGCGAGAACATCGCCGGCATGTCGCCACCGCAGATCGTGCGGCGCGGCATGGGGCGTGCATTCCAGATCGCAAGCATCTATCCCTCGCTCACCGTGCGCGAGTCCATCCTCGGCGCGGTAAACGCGCATCGCGGGTGGCATGCGCGGCTGGGTCGGCGCTTCCCGCTCAGAGAAGCGATGGCCCAGGCCGACGAGGTGATGGAGCTGGTGAAGCTCTCCTCGCGGGCGGACACGCTGTCCGGTTACCTGTCGCACGGCGACCAGAAGCTGCTCGACATCGCGCTGGCGCTCGCGCTGGAGCCGCGCGTGCTGCTGCTCGACGAGCCCACCGCAGGCATGGGGCCGGAGGAGCGCTGGCAGATGATCGAGACGGTGCACGCGCTGTGGGAGCGCAAGCACATGACCTTGATCTTCATCGAGCACGACATGGACATCGTGTTCAAGTACGCCCAGACGATCCGCGTGCTGAGCTACGGTACCGTGCTGGCCGAGGGCACGCCCGACGAGGTGCGCCAGCACCCGAAGGTGATCGAGGCCTACCTGGGCTCGCATTTCGAGGACAAGCAATGAGCGCGCGCGAGATCGTCTCGGCCCGGGACATCGACGTGTTCTACGGCACCAGCCAGATCCTGTTCGGCGTGAGCCTGTCGGTGACCGAGGGGCAGACCATGGCGCTGCTCGGGCGCAACGGCGCGGGCAAGTCGACCACGATGAAGGCGCTCGCCGGCATCGCGCCACCGAGCAAGGGAAGCGTGCAGGTGCTCGGCCTGGAGGTGAGGGGGGCGAAGCCGCACCGCATCGCCCGTGCGGGACTGGGATTTGTCCCGGAGGACCGGCAGGTGTTCCCGGAGCACACGGTAGAGGACAACCTCGTCATCGCGGCCAAGCGCGGCCCGGACGGGCAGGACTACTGGACCCTCAAGCGCATCTACGAGATGCTGCCGCTGCTCGAGCCGCTGAAGGACCGCATGGCAGGCAACCTCTCCGGCGGCGAGCAGCAGATGCTCACCATCGCGCGCACGCTGATGGGCAACCCGGTCGCCCTGCTGCTGGACGAGCCGAGCGAGGGGCTGGCGCCGGTGATCGTGGACCGCATCGGCGAGCTGATCCGCAAGCTGCGCGACATGGGCGTGACCGTGCTGCTGGCCGAGCAGAACATGCACTTCTGCCTGG
>CAYLTE010000025.1:0-4670 GCA_964386195.1 uncultured Burkholderiales bacterium
AGCCCCGGCTCTGCAGGTCGAGGCGTTCGCGAGCGGACTGTCGCATCCGCGCTGGCTGTACGTGCTTCCCAATGGCGACGTCCTGGTGGCCGAAACGGCTGCGCCGGCAAAGAAGGTGGAGGGTATTCGCGCACGCATCGCACACTGGGTGATGAAGCGCGCCGGCGCGGCAGTGCCCAGCGCCGAGCGTATCTCGCTGCTGCGCGACGCCGATGGCGATGGCGTGGCCGAGTTCCGCTCGGTCCTGCTGGACGGACTGCACTCACCCTTCGGCATGGCACTGGTGGAGGACACGCTCTACGTCGCGAACACCGACGCCGTGGTGAGCGTGCCGTACCAGGAGGGGCAGACGCGCATCGATGCCGCGCCCACGAAACTGGTCGACCTTCCCGCCGGTGAGATCAATCAGCACTGGACCAAGAGCCTGCTCGCCAGCCCCGACGGGTCCAGGCTCTACGTCGGCGTGGGCTCGAACAGCAACGTCGCCGAGAACGGACTCGAGGCCGAACGCGAGCGCGCCGCGATCTGGGAGATCGAACGCGCGAGCGGCGCCCACCGTATCTTCGCGTCGGGACTGCGCAACCCCGTCGGGATGGCGTTCGAACCGCACAGTGGCCAACTGTGGACCGTGGTGAACGAGCGCGACGAGCTGGGCAGCGACCTGGTGCCCGACTACCTCACCTCGGTCCGGTCCGACGGCTTCTACGGCTGGCCGTACAGCTACTACGGCACGCACGTCGACGAACGCGTGCAGCCGCAGCGCCCCGATCTCGTGACGCAGGCGATCGTGCCCGACTACGCGCTCGGACCGCACACCGCGTCGCTCGGCTTGGTCTTCGCGCAGGGCAGCGAACTCGCGGCACCGTTCGCGCAGGGCGCGTTCATCGGGCAGCACGGATCCTGGAACCGCCGGCCGCCCAGCGGGTACAAGGTGGTGTTTGTCCCGTTCGCGGAGGGCAAGCCCGTCGGCATGCCGATCGACGTGCTGACCGGCTTCCTCGACGAGAACGGCGACGCGCGCGGACGTCCCGTCGGCGTGGCGATCGATCGACGCGGCGCGCTGCTCGTCGCCGACGATGTCGGGAATACCGTGTGGCGGGTGAGTGCTTTATCGGTCAGATAAGGCGTTAAAGAATTTCGCTTGCACCCCGGCAAGCGCGTCCCCTTGCTATAGTGCCCGCATGGAAGCGATTCGCTACGTACTGTTCGATACCGCCGTGGGACGCTGCGCGGTCGCGTGGAGCAGTGCGGGGCTGGTGGCGGTGCAGTTGCCCGAGGCGAGCGAGGTGGCGGCGTGCGAGCGGTTGCAGCGCCGCTTTCCGGGGGCGGTCGAGGCGGTGCCGGACGAAACCGTGGCGCGTGCGCTCGCGACCATCGGCGCGCTGCTGCGCGGCGAGCCGGCGGATCTGAGTGAAATCGTGCTCGACTTCAGCCGCGTCCCCGACTTCCATCGCCGTGTCTACGTCGCCGCGCGCGAGATCGCGCCGGGTCAGACGCTCACCTACGGCGAGCTGGCCGCGCGGGTCGGCGCGGCCGGGGCGGCGCGCGCGGTGGGACAGGCGATGGGACGCAATCCGTTTCCGATCGTCGTGCCCTGCCATCGCGTCCTGGCCGCGGGCGGCCGGGTGGGCGGCTTCAGTGCCCACGGCGGCATTGCCACCAAGCTGCGGTTGCTGCGCATCGAACAGGCCTATCGCGACACCGCGGCACAGGGCCTGCCCTACGATGCGACTGCCGCGCTCGCGCATCTGCGCACGCGCGACGAGCCGCTGGCGCGACTGGTCGAGCGGGTCGGCCCCTATCGCCTGCAGCTCAAGCGCACGCCGAGTCTGTTCGCCGCGCTGGCGGAATCCATCGTCTACCAGCAGCTCAACGGACGCGCCGCCGCGAGCATCCACGCGCGCCTGTGCGCGTTGTTCCCCAATGCCCATCACGGACCCGACGCCGCGCTGCTGATGCGCATGTCCGACGCCCGTCTGCTCGCTGCCGGGCTGTCCAACGGCAAGTTACTCGCGCTGCGCGATCTGGCGCGGCGTACGCTCGACGCGGAGCTGCCGAGCCTGGAGCAGGCGCAGCGCATGGACGACGAAGCGCTCATCGAACGCCTCACCCAGGTGCGCGGCATCGGGCGATGGACGGTCGAGATGCTGCTCATGTTCCGGCTCGGCAGACCGGACGTGCTGCCGGTGGACGACTACGGTGTGCAACAGGGTTTCGCGCTCACCTTCCGCAGCCGCTCGGGTGCCGAACGCAGTGCACTCGTTCGCCGCGGCGAACGCTGGCGGCCGTATCGCAGCGTCGCGAGCTGGTACCTGTGGCGCGCGGTCGATCTCTCACGGATGCAGAAAGCGGAGCAGGTCAATGGGCTCATGGCCGGCTAGGGCGACAAGGACAGCGGCCCGACTGCTCGGGGCGGCGCTGATGATCCTCGCGAGTGCTGCATCCGGCATCGCCCGGGCCGAGGAAGCGCCGCAGGATCCTGCGCGGATCCTGGAACTGTCGGCGCGTCCCCCCGCAGGCGAAGTGATCCAGCTGGAACTGCGCAAGGCACAGGAGCGCATGGCACCCAATCGGCCACTGCAGCGCTCGTCGAGCCTGCTGCACGTGACGTTGGAAGTGCTCGAATCCGGTCCGCAAGGCATGGTGGTGCGCTGGTCGCACAGCCGACCCGATGCACAGGCTGCGGAGTCGGCGCCCGAAATGCCGGACGACGCCGATGTGATCTGGGAACTGGTGCAGGACATCCACTACGACCTGGAGTTCGATGCGAGCGGAGAGTTCGTCCAGCTGCGCAATTACGAGGAAGTGCGTCCGCTGGTGGACCGCATGCTCGACGAGATCGGCACCATCCTCGCGCGTCGGGGAAATGCGCAGGCCGCGGAGCAGGCCACGGCGCTGGTCAGGCGCCTGTTCGCCAGCCGTGCCAACATGGAATCGGTCCTGCTGCGCGAGCCGCGCCTGTTCTTCCTTCCCCTGGGCAAGCGCTTCACGCTCGATGCGCCGAGCGAGTACGAGGCGCAGCTGCCGAATCCGTTTGGCGGCGCAGGATTGCCCGCGAACGGCGTGCTGCGGGTGGACTGGATCGACCGCAACAGGAATCTCGCTTCGGTGACGATGGAGCAGGCGCTGCACCCGGACAGCGTGCGCATCGCGGTGGAATCCCTGCTCGAGCGCCTGCCGCCCGAGCGGCGTCCGCTCAACGTCGATACCTCACGCATCGAGGTCGAGGTGCGCGACCTCGCCCGCTACACCGTGAATCTCGAGGACGGTCTGCCGGAGCGCATGGAATTCACGCGCACCACGCGCGTCCCCGGCGGCTATCGGCTCGACGTCGTCAGCATGGAGCGCACGCAGTGACCGACCGGCCTCACTGGTAGCGCAGCGCCTCGATCGGTTTGAGCCCGGCCGCCTTGCGCGCGGGATAGAAGCCGAAGAAGATGCCCACGGCCGAGGCCACCGCGAAGGCCAGGACGATGGCGCTGCCGGTCACCACCACCATCGTGCCCACCGTCTGGCTCACGGCGTAGGCGCTCACGACGCCGATGGCCACCCCGATCAGGCAGCCGACCACCGACACGATCAGCGCCTCGAGCAGGAACTGCCAGAGGATGTCGCGCCGTCGCGCGCCGATGGCCATGCGGATGCCGATCTCGCGCGTTCGCTCGGTCACGGACACCAGCATGATGTTCATGATGCCGATGCCGCCGACGATCAGCGAAATCGACGCCACCGCGCCCAGCATGATCGACATGACGCGCGTGCTCTGGGCCTGGACGTCCGCCACCGCGCTCAGGTTGCGCACCGAGAAATCGTTCGGTTCGTCCGGCTGGATGCGGTGCCGCTCGCGCAGCAGGCGGATCATGTCCTGCTCGGCGCGGTCCATCGCGGCGTCCGACACCGCCTTCACCATGATGAAGCGCACGCTGTTCGGAAACTTCGAGCCGTAGAGCTTGCGCTGCGCGGTGGTCAGCGGGACCAGCACCGTGTCGTCCTGGTCGCGACCGTCGAAGCTCTGGCCCTTCGGTGCCAGCACGCCCATCACCACGTAGGGGCTGTTGAGCATGCGGATGGTCTTGTCGACCGGATCCTGGTCGCCGAAGAGCTCGCGTGCGACCGTGTCGCCGATCACGGCCACGCGCGCGCCGGCGCGCACGTCGTTGTCGGTGAACGGCTGCCCGCGCGTGATGCGCCACTCCCGCACGTCGAGGTAGCTGGGCGTCACGCCGATCACGTGGCTGCGCCAGTTCATGCCGCCGTAGACCACCTGCACGAAGCCGCTGTGGGTGGGGGCGACGGCCGCCACGCTGCGCAGCTCCGTGATCGCCTGCGCATCCTGGATGGTCAGCGTGGGCGCGGTGCCGCTGCCCGAGCGCGCGCCAACGGTCGTCGTGCCGCCCGAGAGCACGATGAACAGGTTGCTGCCCATGGTCGCCACCGCTTCCCGGACCAGCGTCTGCGCACCCTGTCCGATGGCGAGCATCAGCACCACGGCGCCCACCCCGATCACCAGGCCGAGCATGGTGAGGAAGGTGCGCAGCTTGTTGGCGGCCATCGCGCGCCAGGCTTCGCGGAGCATGTTGGGGACCATGGGGGTGGGGGACTAGGGACTGGGGGCTGGGGACTAGGGACTGGGGGCTGGGGAGTGGGGGCTGGTGGGTAGGGGCTGCGTC
>CAYLTE010000025.1:4680-31174 GCA_964386195.1 uncultured Burkholderiales bacterium
TGGCCGTCCACGAAACGGATGATGCGCCGGGCGAAGCGGGCAATGTCGGTCTCGTGCGTGACCAGGACCACGGTGGTGCCTTCCTCGCGGTTGAGCGACTGGACCAGCTCCATGATCTCGTGGCTGGTGACGGTGTCGAGGTTTCCGGTCGGCTCGTCGGCGAGCAGCAGCTTCGGTCGGTTGGCCAGCGCCCGCGCGATCGCCACGCGCTGCTGCTGTCCGCCGGAGATGCGGCTGGGCAGGTAGCTTGCATAGCGCTCCAGGCCCACGCGCTTGAGCAGATCCAGCGCCCGCGCGTTGCGCTCGGCGGCCGGCCGCGCGGCGTAGAGCATCGGCAGCGCGACGTTGTCGAGCAGGTTCGCGCGCGGCAGCAGGTTGAAGCCCTGGAACACGAAGCCGATGAAACGATTGCGGAGCCGCGCCAGCTCGTCGCCCGACAGACGCGAGATGTCGTTGCCGTCGAGCAGGTAGCGGCCGGAAGTAGGGACGTCGAGGCAGCCGAGTATGTTCATGAAGGTGGACTTCCCCGATCCCGACGCACCCATTACGGCCACGAACTCGCCCGCATCGATGCTCAGGTCGACCCCGCGCAACACGGGCTGCGGCCCGGCGTCGGTCTCGTACTGCTTGCGCAGGGATTCGACGCGGATGAGCGTGTGTGCAGCCGTGCCCATCAGAAGGAGCGGAAGCGGAACGGCTGGCCCGCGCTGCTGCCTGCCCCGCGCTCGGTCTGCACTTCCTCGACGGCGACGCGATCGCCGGCCTTCACCTCGCCGCCGGTGACGACGCTGTAGCGCCCGTCGGTGATGCCCACGGAGAGCTCCAGCGGTTGCAGCGCCTGACCGGCCGGGACGTACACCTTCTTTGCCGGGCCGCCGGCGCCATGTCCTGCTGCCTCGCGGCTCCGGGCCGTGCCGGCCTGCTTGACTTCCGAGGGCCGGAAGCGCAGCGCGGCATTCGGCACCAGCAGCACGTTCTCGCGCGTGTCGATGACGATGCTCAGATAGGCAGTCATCCCGGGCAGCAGCGTCTGGTCGGGATTGGCGACCTCGACGACCACGTTGTAGGTGACCACGTTCTGCTCGGTGATCGGCGCAAGCCGGATCTGCTGCACCGTGCCCTCGAATCGCCGATCCGGGAAGGCGTCCACGGTGAAGCGCACACTCTGGCCCACGCGCACCTTGCCGATGTCGGCCTCGGCGACGTTCGAATCGATCTGCATGCGCGAGAGATCGCGCGCGATCTTGAACAGTGTCGGTGTCTGGAAGCTCGCCGCCACCGTCTGTCCCACGTCCACTTCGCGCGAAACCACCACGCCGGCGACCGGCGAGCGGATCACGGTGAAGCCGAGGTTGGCGCGGTCGCGCCGCAGCTTGCCGCGCACCACGCGGACCTGCGCCTGCGCCGCCTCGCGTGCCTGGATCGCGCGCTCCAGGTCCTGGCGCGAGACGTACTCCTGCGCGAACAGCTCGCGCATGCGCGCCTCCTCCGCCTGCGTCAGGCGCAACGTCGCCTCGGCGCTGGCGAGTTCGCCCGTGGTCTGCTCGACCGCCGCCTGGGTGGTGGTGGGATCGAGTTCGAGTAGCACCTGCCCGGCCTTCACCTCGTCGTTGAAGTCGACGTATAGCTTCTGCACCGTGCCCGAGACCTGCGTGCCGACGTTGACCAGTCCCACGGGATTGACCGTGCCGTTGGCCGTGACGGTCTGCGTGATGTCGCCGACGGTCACCTCCTCGAACTCGTAACGCGCCTCGAGCGGCAGCTGCGCGCGCTTGCTCCAGAAGCTCCACCCCGCCCAGGCCCCGGCGGCGAGGATCACCACGATGGCTGCGCGCAGAAGCAGGTCCGACATCGAAATCCTCTTCATCGCGGGCCTCCCGCCGTGTTGCGCGCGAGCCCGGGTTGCATCACGCCGATCGCGCGCGCCAGTGCCGCGCGGGACACGTTCCATCGATAGCGTGCCTCGATCCGGCGCAGCTCGGCGCTGGCGAGCGCGCTCTGCGCGTTGAGCAGGTCCGTCACCGTGCCCACGCCGGCGCGGTAGCGTCCCAGCGCGACGCTGTAGTTCTCCTGCGCACTGGCGACGAGATCGCCTGCGGTGTCGAGCGCCGCCCGCTCGGTGCGCAGATCCTGCCAGGCGGTCCACACCTCGAGCGCCACGTCGTTCTCGACCCGGTCGCGCGTGGCCTGCTCCAGTTCGAGCTGATCGCGTGCCTGCTGGATGCGGTAGGTGTTGCGGTACCCGGTGAAGATCGGAATGCGCAGCTGGAGGCCGATCGCACCCGAGCGCGGATCGCCGCCCGGTGTCGACTGCGTCGCCCCCACGCTGCCGAACGCGGACAGGCTCGGACGCGCGGCTGCGCGCGCAACGTCGATGGCGGAGCGCGCCGCGCGCACCTGCGCATCCGCTGCCGCGAGGTCGGGCCGCTGCGCGCGCGCGGCGGCGATCAGCTCCTCCACCGCCTGCTCACCCTCGCGCTGCACGGCCAGATCGGGCGGCGGCGCGATGCGTACCGGATACTGCGCGGGCAGCCCGAGTGCGCTGGCGAGCGCTCCCAGTGCGACCGCCGCCTCGCCCTGCGCGCGCGTGCGCGTGAGCTGGTTCTCGGAGTGTGCGGTCTGCGCCTGAAGTACATCCGCGCGGGTTGCGTTGCCGGCCTTCAGCCTCGCGCGCGCGGCCTCGAGGCTGGTCAGGCTGGCCTTCTCAGCCGCCTGCGTGGACACCACCGCCTCCTGCGTCGCATACAACTGGTAGTAGGCCTGCACCGCGTCGAACAGCACCGACTGCAGCGTGCTGTTGTGCGTCCAGTTGGCCGCGAGCAGGGCCTGGCGCGCGCGCTCGACATTCGCGGCTCGCCCGCCGAAGTCGAACAGCAGGTAGTCGAAGCCGATGCTCGCATCCAGGTCGGTGCGCCCCCCGTCGCCGGGAACGTTGCGCACCTCCGAGCGTTGCAGGCCGACCAGCGCGTCGACCTGCGGATAGAAGTCCGAGCGGGCGATGCCCACCTCCGCAGCCTGCACCTTGGCGCGTGCCCAGGACTGCCGCGTCAGCGGGTTGCGGCACAGCGCCAGGTCGACCGCATCTGCGATCGTGAGCGGATCGGGCACCGCCGCGCTCTCCGGGCAGGGCACGCGCTCGCCCTCCCAGAAGGCGGAGGCGGCGGGCGGGCGCTGCGCGGCAGTCGATGCGGGGTCGCTGCGGCCTTGCGCGCTGGCGGTGGACGCGGTCAGGGTGAACAGGATCAGCAGGACGCGGCGCGCACACTGCCGCGCCGCTCGCGGCGAAGCGCGGACGGACATGGATTCCAGAGTCGGGATTGGCGATACCCGCCGATCAACGCGCCGAGGGGTGGAGCGGTGCACAGGGCCGGGCGAGAACGCATCGGCCGGCGGCACCCGGGCAGACCGCGAACCGGGGGAAAGGTTCGCGGGCTCAGCGGTGCGTCCAGCCGGGCTTGCGCTTCTGCATGAAGGCGTCGATGCCCTCGCCGGCGTCGGCCGCCATCATGTTGCACGCCATGGTCTCGGCGGCGTACTGGTAGGCCGCCTCCATTCCCATCTCGAGCTGCTTGTAGAACATCCGCTTGCCAGTGGCCACTGCGACGGCGGACTTGTCCAGGATGCGCTGCGCGAGGTTGGCCACCTCGGCGTCGAGCTGATCAGCGGGCACCACGCGATTGACCAGTCCGTAGTCGCGTGCGGTGTGCGCGTCGATGAACTCGCCGGTGAGCAGCATCTCCATCGCCTGCTTGCGCAGCACATTGCGTCCGAGCGACACGCTTGGCGTAGAGCAGAACAGCCCAAAATTGATGCCGGACACCGCGAAGCGCGCGCTCTCCACGGCCACCGCCAGGTCGCACTGCGCGACCAGCTGGCAGCCTGCCGCGGTGGCGATGCCGTGGACGCGGGCAATCACCGGCTGCGGGATGCGGGTGACTGTCATCATCATCCGGCTGCACAGCGCGAATAGCTGGCGGTAGTAATCACGGTCAGGGTTGGCGCGCATCTGCTTCAGATCGTGGCCGGCGCAGAACGCCGGGCCATTGGCCGCCAGGACCACCACGCGCACGCTGTCGTCTTTCTCGATCGCCTCGAGCACGGCGATCACCGCATTGAGCAGTTCCTCGGATAGTGCGTTGTACTGGCCCGGCCGGTTGAGCGTGAGGGTGGCGACACCGCCGGCATCCGTGCGCAGCAGGATGTCCGCGGCCGCGGCGACCGTGTCTGGTGCGTTCATGCTCCCTCCGTTCCCTTGGTTGACCTGGGTGATTATAGTGGGCGCCGCAATGCGGCGCCGGCCGTGCAGAGGGACAAGGACAGTGGGATGAGGCGAGGCGATCGAAAGCCGGGATGGCTGCTGGCGGGACTGCTCTGGGCGCTGTGCCCGGTGGGGGCGGAAGTCGCCCGTGCCGAGCAGGCCCAGGGTCAACCACCCCAGGTTCAGACCCCCCAAGTTCAGACCTCCGAAGGTCAGATCCTCCAGGGCCACACCGCCGAGGGCCAGATCGTCGAGGCTCAGGCACCCCGGACGCAGACCCCGCCTGTCCAGGTACCGGCCCGGATGCTGACGCCGCTCGATCGGCCCCGAATCGGACTGGTGCTCGCCGGCGGAGGCGCCAAGGGGGTGGCTCACCTCGGCGTGCTCCGGGTGCTCGAGGAACTGCACGTGCCGGTGGACATCATCGTCGGCACGAGCATGGGGGCGATCGTAGCGGGCGCCTATGCCACTGGCCTGAGCGCGCAGGAGATGGAGCGTCGCGTGCGTGCAGCGGATCTTCCGTCGATCCTGGTGGACCGGCCGCGCAGCGTGCGATCCCAGCGCAGCAAGGAACTGGAACGCCGCAACGTGCTGGGCGCGGAGTTCGGCATCGGCAAGGATGGAATCAAGCTGCCGACAGGTGCCATCGTCGGACAGAACATCGAGATGTTCCTCGGCGATCTCGCCGGGGCGGTGTCCGACATCGGCAGCTTCGACGATCTGCCCATTCCCTATCGCGCGGTTGCCACCGACATCCTCAACGGGAAGATGGTGGTGCTGGACCGGGGCGATCTGATCAGCGCGATGCGCGCGAGCATGGCGGTACCCGGGGTGTTCTCGCCGGTCGAACTGGACGGGCGCCTGCTGGTCGACGGCGGGCTGGTGCGCAACCTGCCGGTGGACGTGGCACGTGCGATGGGTGCCGACATCGTCATCGCCGTCAACCTGTCCACCACTGCGCGCTCGCGCGAATCCCTGGAATCGGCGCTCGGCATCACGCAGCAGATGGTCGATCTGCTGATCCACGCGAACGTCGAGCGCTCCCTGGCGGAGCTGGGCGAGCGCGACGTGTTGATCGACACGCACGTGGGCAGCTTCAGTTCCGCCAACTTCCGCGAAGCGACCAGCCTGATTCCCGTGGGTGAGAAGTCGGCACGCGCAGTGACCGAAAAGTTGCAGGCGCTTTCGCTCAGCCCCGAGGACTACGCGGCGTTTCGCGCCGGGCAACAGGCGCGCGAGCGTCGTCAGTTCCCCGTGCAGAGCGTGCGGCTGGACGAGTCGTCGTTGGGGAAGGTGAACCCGCAGGCGGTGCGCGAGGCCTTCGACATCGATCCGCGCACGTCCGATCGGCAGCACGTCGTGGAGCAATTCGACGCGCTGATGGCGACCGACGACTTCGAGCAGGTGCGCTATCGCTTCGACGACCGCGACGGTCGGCGCGAGCTGGTCGTCGAACCGGTGGCGAAGTCGATCGGGCCGAACTACCTGCGCTTCGGCTTGAACCTCTCCAGCGACCTGGAGGGCGAGAGCGCCTTCAACGTCCTTGCCGATCACCGCGCCACCTGGCTGAACCGGCGCGGACTCGAATGGCGCAACAGCCTCTCGCTGGGTGAGACGATGGTGGTGGCCACCGAGCTGTACCAGCCGCTCGATGCGCGTCGCCGCGTCTTTGTCGCGCCGTTCGCCCTCTGGCGCCAGGAGAAGAGTAGCATCTTCATCGACGAAGATGCCATTGCCAGCTATCGCACGCGGCAGCTCGGTCTGGGGCTGGACCTGGGCATCAATTTCGGGCGTTCCGCCGAGCTTCGGCTGGGTTACCAGTGGAATGAAGTGTCGGGCGAGCGCGAGATCGGGTTGCCGATCTTTCCCGATCTGAAGGAGGACTACGGCGCGCTGCGCGCGCGGCTGGTCGTCGATACGCTTGACGATTGGGTCTTCCCCACGTCGGGGCTGTTTTTCCAGGGCGACGCCATGCGCGCAGGCAAGGGACTGGGCGGCGACCTCGATTTCGACAAGCTGGCTGGCCGCCTCGACCTGCCGCTTCCGCTGGGCAAGCGCCATCGCGCGACACTCGGCCTGCGCGGCGGTACGACCTTCGGATCCGAACTGCCGCTGGGCGAGGTGTTCGCGCTCGGCGGATTCCTCAATCTATCCGGACTGCAGCCGCGCCAGATCCTGGCGGATCGCTTCGTCTACGGAAGCGTCCAGTATGCCTATCGGCTGGGTGCGCCGGGCAGCTTCGCGGACAAGCTGTTCCTTGGCGCCTCGCTCGAGGCGGCGGACGTGGGGGGGCGCATCAACACGCTCGACGACGCCGACGACTCGGTTGTCGCCGGTTCGGTCTATCTGGCATACGACTCGGCGTTCGGGCCGCTGTATCTCGCGGTCGGCGCTGCGGACCAGGGCAGCTATGCGCTGTACCTCTTCCTCGGCCGGCCATGAGCCGGTTCCGGCCCGCTTCGCCCTTGGCTAGAATGATTCGCTGAGCCCAGCGGAACGACCATGACCACCAGCGTAGTTGCCGACGGATTTTCCTTTGGCCACGCCGGCGCGAGCGACTGGCGCGCGGCTGCCGACGCCTGTCTCGAGCAGTGCGGCGTGGGCGCGCGCAACGCCTCGCTCGGGTTCGTCTACGCCACCGACCTCTGGAGCGAGCGCTTCGGCGAGATCGTCGATTATCTGCGGCAGCAGACTGGCATCGAACACTGGTGCGGGACCGTGGGCGTGGGCATCTGCGCGACCGGACGCGAGTACCTGGACGAACCGGCGCTGGCGGTGATGTGCTGCCCGTTCGACCAGAGCGCCTTTCGCGTGCTGCCCGCGCTGCGCTCGCCGCGGGAGGTTGCGCAGGCGCGCATGGGTTGGGGCAATCACGACGTGAACTTCGCCGTGCTGCACGCCGATCCCAGCAGTCGCTCGCTCACCAGCCTGGTGCGGGAGATCGCCGGGCGCACCGCCAGCGGCTTCGTCGTCGGGGGCGTGGCCAGTTCGCGTGGGCGGGCCGTCCAGTATGCCGACGGACTGACGGAGGGCGGCGTGTCAGGCGTGCTGTTCTCCGAGGAAGTGTCGATTGCCACGCGCATCACCCAGGGCTGCTCGCCGCTGGGCCCGCGCCACCGGGTCACCGAGGCGCATCAAAACGTCCTGGTCAGGCTCGACGGACGTCCCGCGCTGGACGTGCTGCGCGAGGACGCCGGTCCGGCGCAGGGCGCGGCGCTCGGCGCCGGAGGCGGCTATCTCTTCGTCGGCTTGCCGGTGGAGGGCAGCGACACAGGCGACTACGTCGTGCGCAACCTCACCGGTTTCGATGCGCGCGGCAAGATGGTCGCGGTGAGCGAGCCGGTGAAGCTCGGCAGCGAGATCCTGTTCTGCCGGCGCGACCGCGGCACCGCGAGCGACGACTTGGCGCGCATGCTCGAGAGCATCCGCACCGGCATGTACCGCCCGCCGCGCGGCGCGCTGTACTTCTCCTGCCTGGGGCGCGGTGCCAGCCTGTTCGGCGACGACTCGCAGGAACTGCGCATGATCGCCGACGGACTCGGCGACGTGCCGCTGGTGGGGTTCTTCGGCAACGGGGAGATCTCCCACAACCGCCTGTACGGCTACACCGGCGTGCTGACGCTGTTCATGTGATGGGTCGTCAGGGGCGAAGGATCTGCTCTCCCATCGGTGGTAACCCGAGCCATCAGGGAGGGATCCTCGCAGTGGTGCGTCCATGGCGAGGATTTCTCGCTGCGCTCGAAATGACACCGTTGGGGCGCTCGCCATGACACCGTAAGCGCGACAACACCCAGGCGTGACGGCAACATGCCCCAATCAGCGGTACGTCGTCACAATACGATACGTAATCACCCAACGATACCCAGTCAAAAGAGGAACAACCTAGCATGAACACCCCGGTGGAGGAGCGTTTGAAGGATCTGCTGTCGGCCTCCGCGCACTCGCGCGGCTATCCGTTCATCGAGCGGGCGGCGCTGTGGGAAGAGCGCCTGGCGATGCACCTGAAGGACATGCAGTCCATCCTCGATGCGCCGGAGACCGGCGACATGCTGGTGCTGCCCCCGCGCAGCAAGCTGGAGGTGCTGCCGCCGCGCCCGCAGGAGGTCGAGCGCGGTCCCGTCGACGACCTCACCTTCGCCGGGGTCGCGCGCATCGCCGCGCAGGTGCGGGCGCGCACGCTCTCTGCCGAGCAGGTGGCGGACGCCTTTCTCACCGCGATCGATCGCCACCGCGACCTGAACGCGTTCATCACCGTGCGGCCGGAGCGGGTGCGCGCGGAAGCGCGCGCGCTGGATCAGCGCATCGGCCGGGGTGAGGATGTCGGCCCGCTGGCCGGCGTGCCCGTCGCGGTCAAGGACCTGATGGGGGTGCGCGGCTATCCGACCACCTGCGGCACCAAGGCCATCGACGCGCGGGAGAGCGAGCGCGACGCGGAAGCTGTTGCGCGCCTGCGCGCGGCCGGGGCGTTGGTGATCGGCATGACGAACCTGCACGAGCTGGCCTACGGCGTCACCAGCGCCAACGTGCACTTCGGCGCGGTAAACAATCCGAACGCGCCGGGCCATCTGCCCGGCGGGTCCAGCGGCGGATCCGGCGCCGCCGTCGCGGCGGGTCTGGCCACCATCGGCATCGGCACGGACACGGGCGGGTCGATCCGCATACCGGCCGCGTGCTGCGGCGTGGTCGGATTCAAGCCCACGCACGACGCGGTCTCGCGCGAGGGCGTGTGGCCGCTGGCGTGGTCGCTCGATCACATCGGCCCGCTCACGCGCAGCGTCGACGACGCGGTGTTCGCCTTCGAGGCGATGGCCGGGCTGCCGGCCGGGTGCATCGGCGGCAAGCGCATCGAGCGTCCGCGATTGGTCCGGCCGGTGGCGTTCTTCTTCGACCACGTCGAGGACACGGTGCGTGCGCGCGTCATGGCCGCGATAGCGTCGCTCGCCGCGGCCGGTGCGCAGGTGGACGAGCGCGACGTGGAGGGCGCGCAGTACGCGCCAGCCACGCAGTTCCTGACCCTGTGCACCGAGGCCTGCCAGTCGAACTGGGACCTGCTGATGAACCGGCCCGACGGCCTGAGCGCGGACGTGCGCCTGCGCCTCGAGATCGGGCAGTTCATCGGCGCGGTCGACTACGTGAAGGCGCAGCGCCTGCGTCGTTGGCTGCGCGACAACATGCTTGCAGCGCTGAACGATGCGGACGTGTTCGTGCTGCCCACGCTGCCTGTCAGCATCCCGCGCCAGGGCACGACGACGCTGCAGATCGGCGAGCGCACGCTGCCGGTGCCGACTGCGCTCACGCGCCTGACCTCCCCGTTCAATTTCTCCGGTCTGCCGGCGCTGACGATTCCCTGCGGCCGCGACACGCGCGGGCTTCCGGTCGGCCTGCAACTGGTCGGTCGTCCCGGCGCCGATGCCACCGTGCTGGCCGTGGGGCGTTGGTGCGAAGCCGTGCTGGCAGGGCAGGGCGACAAGGCATGAGCATGCACTTCGACGCGAACGCCTCACGCCGCATGGAGGCGATCTACCTCACGCCCGACGTCACGCAGCAGCGGCGCGAGGTGCTGGCTGCGCTCGCCGCGCGTCCGGGCGAGTGCATCGCCGATCTCGGTTGCGGGCCGGGGCTGGTTGCGCTGGCATTGCTCGAGCAGGTCGGTCCGGCCGGGCGCATCGAGTGCCTGGACATATCGCCCGACATGTTGGCGCTGGCGCAGCAGCGTTGCGCGGCGCATCCGAACGTGCACATCCAGACCGGCGACGTCACCAGGCTGCCGTATGCCGACGCCAGTGTCGATGCCGTTGTGTGCACCCAGGTGTACGAGTACGTGCACGACGTAGACCTCGCGCTGCGCGAACTGCATCGCGTGCTCAAGCCCGGCGGCCGCGCGGTGGTGGTCGACACCGACTGGGCCTCCTGCGTGTGGAACGCGTCCGATCCGGCACGCATGCAGCGCATGCTCGAAACCTGGGATGGCCACTGCCCGCATCCGCACCTGCCGCGCTCGCTGCGCCAGCGCATTGAGCAGGCGGGGCTGCGCGTCGACGCGTGTAAGGCCGTGGTGCTGCTCAACCATCGGTTCGATCCGGACACCTACAGCCACGGCATGATCGGCATGCTCAACGCGTATGCGGGTAAGCGCATCGGCGCGGACATTGCCGCCGCGTGGGCCGAGGACTTGAAGGCGCTGGGCGAGCGTGACGAGTACTTCTTCAGCCTAAACCGCTACCTGTTCCAGGCCAGCCGGGCGGAATAACAGACGGCGGCAGCCGCGCCTGCCTGCTGCCATAATCCCCTCACACCAGCCGATGGAGGAGGAGGGCATGGACCAGAATATGCGTTTTTCTGTCAGTCACGCCAAGGACGCGGAGTGGGATCGCGGGTTGCGTGCCTTCTTCGAGTACCGCGACCTGGGTATCAAGGATTCAACTGCAGGCAAGGTGATCGCGCACGTGATCCGCGCGATTCCTGGCGTGCAGGCGATGCCGCAGCGCCATCACCACGTTGTGGAGTTTCAGATGGTCTACGTCCTCAAGGGCTGGATCAAGTTTGACTACGAGGGCGTGGGCGAGGTGACGCTGACGCCGGGCACCTGTGTGCACCAGCCGCCCGGCATCCGTCACACCGAGCTTGCGCATTCGGACGACCTCGAACTGATCGAGATCGTGTCGCCGGCGGAGTTCGGGACGGAGAACGACTAACGCGTGCCCGTCGGGGCGCGACAGGAGAGCAGCATGAATCGCATCGCGCCCCGAAGTCTCACGTTCGCCGCCTGCGCCGTTGCCTTGCTCGCCTCCGCGCCTGCCTCTGCCGACCCGCGCAACCCGTATCAGCTACCCGAGAAGTTCGACCGCGTCGTGTGCTACTGGGTGGCGCAGCAGCTCGGGCGCACCATCGCGTGGGCGCGCTGGGAGCAGGACTACACCGAGGCCAAGACCCGCGCGGCCGGGCTGGGGCAGGGCACACCCACCTGGGTGACCGACGTGATCGGCGACTGGATCGGCGACGCCTACGCGTGGCGGCCCACCGACGAGCAGGTGCGCACCTGGGCCGAGGAGCTGGGCGACGTGGGCGATGTCCCGCGTGCCAGCGACCTGACGCGCTATCAGACCATCGCAGTGTGGATGCGCCGCATCGGCCGCGACTGCGACGCGCGGGAAACCGGCGCCTAGCCGCTCAGCGTAGCCGTACGATCGCGCCCTCGTCGGCGCGCAAGGCGATGCGCCCGTCGATGCGCTCATCCTCGCGGTCCAGGTGCGTGGACAGCAGCACCTCCCCTGCCAACCCCGCGTGCTCCAGCGTCTTCGGCGTGTGCCCGAGATTCAGCACCACCATCAATGAGCCGGCGGGCCCGCGGCGCTCGTACGCCAGTAGGTGATCGGTACATGCCACCCGCGCATAGCTGCCCAGCGATAGCGCCGAGTGCGCGCGACGCAGCGCGATCAGCTGCCGATAGAGCGTGAGGATCGATGAAGGATCGCGCGCCTGGCAGTCGACGTTGCGCGACTCGTGGTCCGACGACAGCGGCAGCCACGGCAGTCCGGTGCTGAAGCCGGCGTTGGGCGAGGTGTCCCACTGCATCGGCGTGCGCTGCGGATCGCGCCCCAGCCCCAGTCCCGGTTCGTTCTTCTCCCACGGATCCTGCACGCGCTCCGGCGGAATCGGCACGTCGTGCATGCCCAGCTCGTCGCCGTAGTACATCGTCGGCGTACCGCGCAGCGTGAGCAGAAGCATCGCGGCCACGCGCGCCTGTCCCTCGCCCACGCGCGAGGCGATACGGGGCTTGTCGTGATTGCCCAGCACCCAGTTCGGCCATTCCCCCTCGGGTACGAGGGTGTCGTACTCGTGCACCATGCGGTCGAGCTCGGGCGCGTTCCAGCTCGCCGCGATGAGCTGGAAGTTGAACGGCAGGTGCACGCCCCGGCCGCTGCCGTAGTAGGCGACCAGCCGTTCGACCGGCAGATAGATCTCGCCGATCATCACCCGCTCGGGATACTCGTCGAGCACGCCGCGCAGCTCCGTGACGATGTCGTGGATGTGCGGCTGGTCGCAGGAGTGCACCTGCAGCAGGCGACGGATCTCGGCATCGCCCGGCTGGTAACCGGGGTTGGGCGGGTTGTCGCGGAACTGCGTGTCCTTGGCCAGGTGCCACAGCACGTCGATGCGAAACCCGTCCACGCCGCGATCCATCCAGAAGCGCAGCACGTCCATCATCGCCGCGCGCACCTGCGGATTCTCCCAGTTGAGATCGGGCTGCGCCTCGAGGAAGGCGTGGTGGTAGTACTGCCCCGTCGCCGGATCGAGCGTCCACGCGCTGCCGCCGAAGTTGCCGATCCAGTTGTTCGGCGGTCCGCCGTCGGGCGCAGGATCGCGCCAGATGTACCAGTCGCGCTTCGGATTTTCCCGAGACGCTCGGCTCTCGACGAACCACGGGTGGCGGTCGGAGGTGTGGTTGGGCACGAAGTCGAGAATCACCTTCAGGCTGCGTCCATGCGCCTCGTTCACCAGCGCGTCGAACTGCTCGAGCGTGCCGAACTGCGGAGCGATCGCGCAGTAGTCCGACACGTCGTAGCCGAAGTCGGCCATCGGCGAGGGGTAGATCGGCGAGATCCACAATGCATCGACGCCCAGCCAGACCAGATGGTCCAGGCGCTGGCGGATGCCGTTCAGGTCGCCCTGGCCGTCGCCGTCGCTGTCCTGGAAGGACAGCGGGTAGATCTGATAGACGATGCCGCGCTTCCACCACGCTGCATCTGCGTGCATGCCGCCTTGTGTCTGTTGTGCCATTCGCGTATCCGTTTGCCGGGCTGTTTCCTGGGCCGTTGCCCGGCGGGGAGCACGCAGCGTGCGCGGCTTAGCGCGCCGGCGGGAGGATCGTGACCTGGCTGGAGAGCGTGCAGGCGGTCCCGTCGAGGTCGAATTCCAGGGCGGCGAAAGCGGCGGTCCACGTCTCGCTCGCTCGCGGGGCATCTGCTACGTAGGTGTTGCCCTGAGCCGTCTGCATCGGCTGCGCATTCCAGTGCGCCTCGCGGAAGTCGCGCGTCGGCGCCTGCGCATGCCACAACGTGGCGCGCACGGCGCTGCGATCGGTGGTCGCGCGCAGGTGCACGGCGTCGTCGCGCGCTTCAGTTTCGGCCTCCACCATGGGAAGCACTTCGTCTGCACGCACGTGCGTGAAGAAGCAGGCGAGGCTGTCGATCCAACCGTCGCGGCTTCCCAGGTTGTGTCCGGCATTGGGCACGTAGCGCACGCGCTTCTCGCCGGGCAGTCCGTCCCAGTAGAGATTCAGCGCGTCGAGCGTCCAGTAGCGGTCGTTGGTGCCGAGCACGATGAGCTTGGGCATGGTCAGCCGCGCGCGGTACGACCAGGGATCGACCAGCGCGATCAGCCGCTGTCCGGGCGGCGTCTGCACGAACTGCGGCAGGCCCGGCTGCGTGTAGGGCGAAAGCATCTCGGAGTAGCGCCCCCACGATGCGAGCTGGTGCGGCAGCTGCGCCGGCACGTCGAGCATGTCGATGACGCGAGGAACGACCCCCGCCACGCGCGGGTCGACCGCGGCAGCGAGCCATGCCGTCCAGCCCCGCTTGCTGGCGCCGCTCAGCACGAACTGGCCGATCTCCTCGCCCAGCCGCTCGCGCGAGAGCGCCTGCAGCGCATCCATCGCGCGCGTCACGCTCTTGGTCATCGGCAGCAGCAGCGGCCAGTCCTCCTCTCCGGTGCGCAGGAAGCGCACGAAGGTCTCGGCGATCAGGTCGTCCTCGTACAGGCCGTCGAGCAACGGCTGATTGGGCACCTGCTGGAGCGCGGCAACCGGCGCGCGCAGGCGCTGCGCGAGTGCGCGCAGGCCCGCTTCGTCGCTGCCTGCACCACCGCCGATGAACAGCAGCGCCTGGCGCGACTGCACCTGTTCGGGAACGGCGAGAAGCAACTCGTGCTTCCAGTCGATGCCGCGCCAGGTCTGCGAGACGAGCGAGAGGCGATAGACCGTGCCGTCGCCACTCGCGTCGTTCTTCAGCAACGACCAGGCGTAGGCCGCATCCGGCCGTGAGACGTAGCCGGCGAGATCCGCGCGGGCAGGAAGGCAGACCAGCAGAGCGAGGGCGAAGAGGAGGCGGCGCATGGCGTGGACCGTGAGTGGTGGGACTGCAGCGTTACAGTGTGAAGGCAATGGGAGCGCCCGGTAAGTTCGGCAGGTGTCGACATCACCGGGTGGCGTTACGACCATTCCTGAAACCAACCGACTCCCGGCCTGGTCACAGACGCATGGATGCGAAGCGGATTCTCCTGCTGACCGGCGCGCTGACGATCATCGCGCTGCCGGCGCACGCGGACGTGTTCCGCTGCGTCAGCGCGACGGACGACAACGTGCTGCTGACCGACCGGCCGTGCCCAGCCGGCTATCGCACCGAACTGGTGGTGGAGTCAGTCGAGCCGGCCCGTCCGCCGGCACCGCTCCCCCAGGCGCCGGTTGAGGCCGCCATCGCCAATCCCCCGCCGCGTGCAAGCGCGCCGGCTCCCGAACTCGCCCGGCTGGAAGAAGAGAACCGGCTGCTGCGCGAGGCACTGGCGGACCAGCGGCTTGATCGCATCGAACAGCGCCTGGACGATCTGGCCGATCGCCCCAACACCCAGGTTTATGGAACGGTCGGCGTCCCCATCGGCGTTCCCCACGCCCGCCCCTGCCGCGACGGCAGGCGGCATTGCACCTCTCCGCCACGCAAGCCGAAGGTCGTCGAGCGGCTGTATCGCGGCTGCGGGACGTTCGGGTGTACGCCGAGGATTCAGCGCGCGCCTTGGGATTGAGGGGGGTTGAAGGGTTAGGGCGGGGTAGGTTGGGCGGTGTCGGGCTGGATTCGGTACCGGCAGGCTGACTACCCGCTAAATCCGAGTCTCCGTATGCTGCGACCCACGCAACAGGATACTGCCCACCCCATCGGGATTGCACGCAATGACATGCGTCCACTACCTGCCTATGCTACAAGCGTATCGGGCGGACCTTGTTTCGCAACATGCCCACTAGCCGGCACTGCTGCAGTGCGCAAGTTGATGCGCTTGTCGGCGCTCTAGGCCGTTTGAATCCTTACGATATACGTATACAGAATCAGTTGTCGGCTGGGCAATCGCTTTAGGCGTCATATTGACGCCTCACTTTGCGTTGTCTAGGTTGGCTCTTTCTAGTTGGGCACTTTAGGGAAATGGGGTCAATTCTCTTAACTGCGGTGTCCGCGCTCGCTGGCGGGTTCTTCGGCGCTTTCCTCACACGGCAGACCCAGCACCATAAGTGGTTGTTGGAGCGCCGGGCAGAGGCTTTCTCCGAGTTCTTGAACGAAATAAGCCATTCCTACATAACTACGTCAGACCTAATCCACGATAAAGAGCTGGAAGAACCTTTACTTGGGATAAAGATTCATGACGCTTACGCGCCAACATTTCGTCAACGGGATGTGGTGAGGCTGTACCTTCCCAAAGATCGTCGTAAAGAGTTCTTCGAGCATGTGCAACATTATTGGGTACTGCACGGACAGAAATCGCTCGGTGATGGCCGGATTCTGAAGATGCAAGAGCATCTCGACGCAATACAGAGAATATTTGAGGAAGAGCTAGAAGAGTATTTCTGGCTTCGGCCTCTACTGGAACGAATAAAGCGCCTAACAAGCCGATGAACGGCGTTAGGCGGCTCTAGATAGACACATGGCAAGAGCATTATATTCAAAAGCAATCACGGCGCGCGACCTCTTCACGGTCCTACCTACGGGTATCGTTGGAGTCACCGCCGTTTGTTTTTCGATCGGATTGCTCATCGTGAACGTTCAATTGGGACGTCACGGTGTCTTCTCGTCAGATCTCGTTCGTAGTGAGTATGTCCTTGCGGGAGCGCTCTTTCTCTTTCTTACTGTGGGTACGGCCTTAACGGGTTCGTATGTAAAACGCCAAGCGAAGGGAGGAGTTGAGCAATCTGCCGAAGGCCATGTACTAGCCGGCTCCTGGACCATCGTGCGTGCGATAGCGTTACTGTTTTTGGCGGTGATGAGTGCGCTAGTCATCCTCTCCGACTTTCGACTACGCTTTGACGATTGGAGATTGTGGGTTGCGATACTCGTTACGCTAACGACAACGCGCTTCGCGTGGGAGGTCGTTTCTCTCGCGCGTTCGATTTGGGAATCGGCAGTGGATCGAGCTGCTGCGCACGACAAATCAGATGACGTGGAAGCCTTGACCCGGCAGATGGCATGGACCGTCCCCACAATGCTGCTTCATCTTGCGATGTACTCAATGTTCGTATACCCCAATCTTTCTCCTGCGTACGGAGGAGGACATAAGCCCGACATAGTGATCATTCTGACTGCGGAGGGGATGGCAGCGTCCGCGAGGCTTGGACTTCCCGTAAAGGGGAACGGTGCGGCCATCGGCCCGGTAAGGTTGCTAATGGCGTCGGACAACGAGGTTGTCGTGGCGTTGCCATACGAAGGTGCAGAGCTGTTTAGGGGCTTGGACTTCCTACCCGGCCCTACAATTCGTTTGAGTCGCGGCATCATCCAGGCCATGGCATCTATGAACGGCGCTACCCCAGCCACACGCGCCCCGGACAACACCGAAGGGTCTGAGACCGCCCTATGATGGTGGAGGGAGTAGGTGTCTGTATGAAAACCGGCGCATGGGCGCGGCGTAACCCGTACATCGACATGGACGCCGTAAACGGCGCCGCAGCGTGTCGCTGTTGCTCGCCCTCTGAGCGTCGTCGTTACGCTTTGCAGACACCGCCGTCATTCTCATGAAGCTTCAATCCTGGAACCGCTTCAAGATCAGGGCTCTTGCGGTCGAGCCAAGCCTAATGGGCGGGTCGACCTCTTTTGTATATGACGGATTAACCGTCACGATCAGAATCCCTTCGCTGGGACAAGTCGGCGATCAGCACGATGAGGACGTGCTTGCCACTTGCGGCGCCTGGAACAGCAAGACTGGAGAAGCGACCTACTTCCACGTCCACGCGATTGACGTGATCACGGTCTGCGCGTCCGAAGTAGACCTGCCGGACAGTGTCCTGAGAAGGCGTCCAAATGCTTACGAATTCATAGACAAGGACACACAGACCACTCTCAATGCCGTCGCCGGGAAAGCTGCCACCGTGGCTTCTTCAGCCTTCGAGTACTGGATCTCGCTCCTGAGATGGGTGACTAGGTTTCATCGCATCGGTCGAGAAGTCCGAGCCGGAAGCGGTTCAGGATGGTCAACTTACCTTCATGAGCACACAACTAAAAAGCCAGTCTGGATCGAAGAAATGGTCATTGTCGTGCCCGGGATTCACACGGTTACATCTGTTGAGTGGCAAACGACCCACTCGCACGCATCAGCCAGAGACGAACCGCCGATGCATGCCGTCCTGCTTGACGACGCGAAGCACTGCATTGACGTGGGAGACTACCGCCGAGCGCTTGTTGACCTCAGCGTCGCCTGTGAGGTGTATCTCCGAACGGCAGTAATCAACGCCCTACCACCTGGGGTTCTAGATGAAACCGTTCGCGTTATCGAAGAAGCAAACATCAACCAATTTGTCGCGCACATGTTTCCTGCTCTCCTTAGCGATTCTGCTCGACTCGACTACAAGAGAACGATCAAGGAAGAACTGAGCTCTCTTTTCGCTAAGAGAAACAAGCTAATGCATGTTGCTGCCCTTGAAGGCGTGAACCGTGAGAACTGTGAGAAATTTCGGGATGTCTTGGAAGCCATGTTTCGTCTTGAGCGGCGCAGCAAGCCTGACTACGCGTAAATGGAAACCCTCCCAATCTCAAGAACGATTCGATAGTTTTGGCCGACGCAAGCGCTTGCAGTCGTATATCAAGCATCTCAAGTGAGCTGTATGAACTGCCCCGGGATTGCTTCGTTCTGCTCTGCTGGAGCACCGGCAGATGAAGACGGATGACAGCGCGATCATCCAGAGAGAGCAGTACTGGAAGGGTATTCTGTTGGCGCGCGGGGAGTACGGGTACAACCGAAACTAGGCTCAGTAGGCGAGTCGACATGGAGCCTCAACACCCGAGCTTCGCGCAGTTGTTTCGGTATGGTCAGTTGCGTTCTTGGAAGTCCTGGCCAGTGGTCGCCCCTCTTCATTTCGGTAAGCGTAGTTGGCACGAACAGACCGCCCCTATCTCCGCGAAGTCTCGCTGAAGCGAGACCACGTGGCAGATTACGACGCGTACCCCTTCCGCATCCCTGCGGTCCGGGAGCTGTACGGCCTCCAGTTCCACCCTGACGTGACCTTCATCGTCGGAGAGAACGGGTGCGGAAAGTCCACGCTTCTCGAAGGTATCGCGGCTGCGTGGGGCTTCAATCCGGAGGGTGGTAGCGTCAACTTCCGATTCTCGACGCGCGCCTCGCACTCGGCACTCCACGACCACCTTCGCCAGGTCAAGTCGATTCGCCGCCCCAGGGACGGATTCTTCTTGCGCGCCGAGAGCTTCTTCAACGTTGCCACCGACATCGAGCGCATGGATGCGGATCCTGCCTTCGGTGCGCCTGTGATCGATGCCTACGGCGGGCGCTCACTGCACGAGCAGTCGCACGGCGAATCGTTCCTCGCGTTGCTGCTCAACCGCTTCGGTGGTTTGGGGCTCTACATCCTCGATGAGCCCGAGGCGGCTCTCTCGCCGACGCGGCAACTTGCCGTCCTGCGACGCATGCGGCAGCTCGTACTGGAGGATTCGCAATTCATCGTCGCCACCCATTCTCCCATCCTCATGGCGTATCCCGGCGCAAAGATCTACTTGCTGGATGGGACCGGCTTCACAGAGGTGGCCTACGAAGATACCGAGCACTACGCGGTGACCAGGGATTTTCTGAACAATCCCGAGCGCATGCTGGACAGGTTGTTCGAGGATGACGAGTGATCCGCCATGCCCAAGCATTCAGGGAAAGTCGGGACATTCGAGCGCTGGAAACTCCTGAAAGCGATCCGCGGAGCCGGAACGATCTCCACCCGCAAAACCTTACATCGTCGACGGAATACAAGATGAACATCGAGCAGCTTGCATCGCTCGACGAAGTCCTTCCCGTTCTCACGCACTGTGAGCTGCCGGTTTCCGATATCACTGCCACATCGCCGCCGCAGTTCTTCGGAATCCGCGATGCAGATTCCCTGGTTGCCGTCATCGGCTTGGAGCAGTTCCCGGCAGTCGGTCTGCTGCGATCCCTCGCCGTCGCGCCCAGCCACCGAGGCCGCGGCTTGGCCCGAGTACTGGTGAGTCACGTGGAGGCCTATGCCGCCTCCCACGGCATCGAGTTCCTGTTCCTGCTGACCACCACCGCAGAGACGTTCTTCCTGAAGCTGGGTTACCGCCCGGTCTCGCGCGAGGAAGCTCCCCAGTCCATTCAGGCAACCTCTCAGTTCTCTGGGCTTTGTCCGGCCTCGTCCGCCTTTCTGTGCAGACGGCTCGAGCGGACCGAACTTGCGGTCCACCCGAACGCCGCCTCTCCCGTCACCGGCCGATAACCACCGAAGCCCAGTGACGACGACCCCCGCGTGCACCCGCCCTCGGTCTCGCGCTAGACTCTCCAGCCTCGAACCAGAACGAATTCCGAACAGGAGGAGTGACGCGATGCGACCGACGATCAATCCCGGCGCGGTGGACTGGTCCGGTGAGAACCCGGGCATGTACCTGAAGGAGACCGCGGACGGTCCCTTCGTCACCTTGATCAGCTTCTTCCGCGTGGTGACCTCGCCGCACGGGAAGGGCCACGCCGCGTTCATCCTGCAGGACCCGCGCGGCAACGGGAAGGACGCCGATCGTCCCAACCTGTGCATCACCGACAACGAGCCACTCGCGCAGTACGTGCGCGACGGCTTCGTCGCCAAATTCGGTGTCTTCAAGGGCGCGACGGGGCTCCCCGGCGTGCGCATGGTGCCGGGCTGGGACTTCCAGCCCTCGGGCAACGGCACGACCACGCACGTGGAGTGGTTCCGCAGCACGCTCGGACAGGTGTGCCTCACGTGGCGCGAGCTGAGCGCGCCGTTCATGGTGGAGATGCCGCGCGAGAAGTCGGCGACCGGGCATCACGAGATGTTCTCGCTGTTCGTCGACGCGCACGCCGTGGATGTCTCGATCAATGGCCGGGGCGTGAAGGGCAAGCCCTTCCCGCGCGAGTTCGCCGGCAAGAGCGACAGCAGCACCGCCTTTCTCGCCTTCTCCGAGACCTGGGTGAAGGCATGACGGTGCGCACGTCCGTGACGAAGGCCGTCCTGGGCCTCGTCCTGACCTTGGCGGCCTCCGGCGCCGGCGCGGCGCTGACGGCGGTCGCCGCCAAGACCACCGACAGCGTCCAGCTGCGCAAGGGCGTGCTGGAGATCCAGAGTCCGAGCGGGGTGGGCAGCGGGCAATTGCTGAGCGACGATGGCAAGTGGCCGGGCACGCCGATGACGGTGCACCTGAAGGGGTTCTCGGAGATCGAGCACTTTCGGGCGACCGCCGGTGCGCTGACGCTCCTGTGCGAACTGCAGCGCGAGGGCGGCGTGAGCACCACCCGCTACTGCCGCCTCGGCAAGGAATCCGCCGGCGAAGTGCAGCTGGTCGACGACGGCTTCACCGTCTCCATCCCGGCCGCTCTGTTCCAGGCGGCAGAGGACACGGTGATTCTCGAGTGGGTCGATAACTGGCGCTGACCGACGCATCGCGCTTGCGGCACAATGCGCGATCGTCCGACCGGAGAACGAAAACCATGTCCATTGCCTACCGAACGATCCTGCTCGCCTGGGTCTCCCTCCTTGCCCTGCTCGCGGCCGGCTGCGCATCCACCAGCCTGGTGAACGAGTGGCAGACCCCGGACAGCCCGGCGGCGGTGCGCAAGGTCCTGGTGGTGGGCGTGACCCAGCAGGCGAGCGTGCGCCGGGTGTTCGAGGACGAGTTCGCCGCGCAGCTCCGCGCCGCCGGCGTGGAAGCGGTGCCGAGCTACACCCTCCTCAAGGAGGACGGCCAGGCGGAACAGGCGGTGCTCGAGCAGGCGGTGCAGGACATCGGCGCCGACGGCGTGCTGGTGACGCGGCTGGTCAAGCAGGAGCAGCGCGTCGACGTCACCCCCGGCTCGTATCGTCCCAGCTTCGGTCCGGGCTTCTACGGGTGGTATTCGTCGGCCTGGGTGGGTTACTACGATCCGCCCAGCGTCTACCAGTACGACGTGGTGATCGCTGAGACCAGTCTCTACAGCCCGCCGCAGTCGAAGCTCGTGTGGTCTGGTACGACCGAGACCTTCTCGCCCAAGGACGTGAAGAAGGAAACGACCGGATTCGCCAAGGTCATCATCGCTGCGCTGCGCAAGCGCGGTATCGTCTGATCTCTCCCCACTCGATCTCCAACACTCAATCATCCCTGGAGCGGTCGTGCGACCGCGCCAGTGCGACGGATCGCCCAGCATGTCGAAGTTACTCTGCATCCTCCTTGCCGCGCTGATGCTCGGCGGCTGCGTACGCAGCGAAGTGCGCGAAGCGCGTCGCGAGCGTGCGCCGCTGCGCGAGGTGTTCCCGCCGCCGACGCTGGAGCAGGCCGCCCCCGCCGCGGCGCCCGCGCCCGAGCCGGGCACCGGGACGGCGGCCGCTTCCGACGAAGCGCCTGCGGAAGGTGACGCCCCGTCCGAATCCGACCAGGCGGGCGTGGAAATGAGGCTGGATTCGCCGACCTTCGCGGACGAATTCTCCGAGGCGCGGCCGGCGGTGGAGGAGGCCCAGCAGGCCGCGGCCGATACGGCTGCCGCGGACGTCGCAGCGGCTGCTGCTGCCGACGCCGCCCTGGCCGAAGCCGGTGAAGAGGTCGACGAAGCAGGCGGCCTGACCGATGACCTGGTGACGCCCGAACCTGTACCGGAACAGGAAGACGAGGCATCCCTGCCTGCGCCCGCCGTGGAAGCGGCGCGCACGGACGCGGCGCCTGCCGAGGCAGCGCCCCCCGCACCCGTGGAAGCCACCGCGCCGGCGGAAGCCACCGAACCGGCCGAAGCAACAGGACCCGTGGTGCAGCCGCTGCCCGGTCCGGACACCCGCACGCCGCCGCGCATCGTCGTGTCCACGCGGCCGGCGATCCTCGTACCCCTGTACGGCAAGCCGCGCATGGTGAAGGTGCCGGGCACCGCGCTCACCCGCATCGAGAACACGCCGGGGGTCGTCCTCAAGGGCAAGAGCGGCAACTACTACATCCCGGTCTACGACGGCTTCATGCACTCGAAGAAGCTCGACGGCAACTGGATCGCGACGAAGCCGATTCCCAAGGTGCTGTACAAGGGCAAGGACGAGGCGTTGAAGGCGGGCCAGCTCGACCTGTTCGCCGCGGTGCCGAATCCGCGCACCGGGCGCACGCCGACACTCGAACTGGGCGCGCCGCGCGTCATCGTCAGCAGCCAGCCGACGGCACTCGTGGTGGTGGATGGACCGCCGGGATTCCAGCGCGTCCCGGGCACCGAGCTCTCGCGCGTGGTGAACAGCGAGTCGGTGATGTTCCGCGACGAGGCGACGGGACAGCTCTACGTGCAGATCGGCGAGCGCTGGTATCGCGCCCCCTCGCTCGGCGGTCCCTGGAGCGGTGTGCCGGAGGGCGAATTGCCCGCCGACATTTCCGCAGTCCTGCAGGCGGCCAGCTGAAACCGGTCGCGTCGCCTCAGCGGTAGCGGTCCACCCACCGCACTTCCACGCTGTCGATGTCCTTGGCGAGCATCGTCGCGGGCAGTTCTACGCGGTAGCCATCGTCCGCCCGCTGCATCAGGTCGAGGACGCCCTCGCTCCCCAGCGCGCACACGTGCGGTGCATCGGGCAGGGCGCCCTGGCTCTCGCAGCGCAGCGTGGTCTCGCCGCTGCGTGCGGTGACCAAGTCGAGCGCCGGGAAGTCGTGGAACTGCAGGCGCACGGCAGGCGGCCAGCCCGATGCCGGCCGTCGCACCGACATTCCGCCCATGCCACGCACGCGTCGGATGTGGACCACTGAAACCGATCCCTCCATCGTGACCTCGACGCGGTCCGCGTTCGCCGCCATCGCCGGCGCATCCGCCGTTGCAGGAGCTTGCGTCGAGGGCGGCACTTCCACCGGGACCTCGCGCCAGCTCCCGCCCAGCGCCGCGTACAACTCGACCACCGCGGACTGCACGCCGCGCCGGACCTGCAGCAGACGCAGCTCCGAGTCGAACAGGTCCTGCTGCGCGATGAGCACTTCCAGATAGATCGTCACGCCGCCGCGATAGCGCAGTTCCGCCAGCCGCAGCCGCTCGCGGTTCGCCTCCACCACCTGCTCGAGCGCCGCGCGTTGGCGGCGCAGTTCGTCATAGGAGGTGAGTGCGTCGTCCACCTCGCGGAAGGCGTTCTGGATGGCCTGCAGATACTGCTCGAGTGCGATGCGCTGCTGCGCCTGCGCCGCCTCGACGTTGCTGCGCAGCCGGCCGGCGGTGAAGATCGGCGCGGTTATCGCGGGGGTGATCGACCACGCGGTGCGGTCGCCGTCGAACAGCTCGCTCAGCTCGGGACTGGCGAAGCCGAGGAAGCCGGTCAGCGAGATGGTCGGAAAGTAGGCGCGGCGCGCGGCATCGATGTTCGCCTGCGCGCCGATCAGCTGCTGCTCGGCGCTGCGGATGTCGGGTCGGCGTTCGAGCAGCTGCGAGGGCAGGCCGGCGGGCAGCTGCTGGTCGACGTCGTAATCGGCCAGCGTGCGGTTGCGAACGATGGGCCCGGGGTTGCGCCCGAGCAGCACTGACAGCGCGTTCTCTGCGCGCTGCCGGCTGCCCTCGATGTTTGCCAAGGCGGCCTGCGCCTCGGCCAGGTTCGCACGCGCCTGCATCAGATCGGCGGCGGACACCACGCCGCCCTCGAAACGCGCCTGCACCACGCGTAGCGATTCCGCGCGCGTCTGCACGGTGGAGCGCGCGGTGTCGAGCTGAGCGTCCAGTTCGAGCAGCTGCAGGTAGGCGCTGGTCACCTGCGCCGTGAGGCTCACCTCCACGGCATAGCGCGTCTCGGCGAGCGCCATGAGGTCGCGCCGCGCGACCTCGGTCTGCGCGCGCACCCGGCCCCACAGGTCGATCTCCCAGCTCGGCACCGCAAGGCCGATGCTTGCGAACGAGCTGGTCACGTTGCGATCGCCACCGGCGGGCTGGCGCTGACGCGTGTAGGCGGCGTCGCCCAGCACCGCGGGAAACAGGAAGGAGCGCTCGAAGCCGTAGCGTGCGCGCGCCAGCTCCACGCGCTGCGCCGCGATGCGCAGGTCGCGGTTGTTCTCCCGGGCCGTCTCGATGAGCGCGTGCAGTTCCTCGGATGCCAGCAGCGAACCGAACGGCCGGTCGGTGAGCGCGGACGAGGTGTCTGCCGGGGCGCGCCAGGTCTCGGGCGTGTCCACCGCCGGACGCTCATAGGGTGTGGTTGCGCAGGCGCCCAGGATGGCGGCGAGCAGCGCCGTGGCAGCATGCAGGGTTCTCATGCCACGCGCTCCGGTGCGTGCGCGCCGTGCAGTGTCGGTCCCCCGCCTTCGGTGCCGCCGCCTTTGGAATCGAGCGGCGGCGCGGCCGGCTGATCGCGGCGCCCGCCCAGATAGCGCATGGCAAGGTAATAGAACAGCGGCGTGAAGAACACGCCGATCAGCGTCGCGGCCAGCATGCCGCCGAGGATGCCTGTGCCCACGGAGTGCTGGGTGGCGGCGCCCGCGCCCGATGCCTTGACCAGTGGCAGCACGCCGAGAATGAACGCGAGCGAGGTCATCACGATCGGACGCAGGCGCAGGCGCGCGGCCTCCATCGCCGCGTCGAGAATGGACAGACCTTCCTCGTGGCGCTGCTTGGCGAACTCGACGATCAGGATGCCGTTCTTGCCGGCCAGACCGACCAGCGTGATGAGACTGACCTGGAAGAACACATCGTTCGGTGTCCCGCGCAGCAGCAGCGCAACGAGCGCACCGAAGATGCCGATGGGCACGATCAGAAACACCGACACCGGCAACGTCCAGCTCTCGTACAGCGCGGCGAGGAACAGAAACACGAAGATGAACGAGAGCAGGAAGATGAAGCCCGCCTGGCCGCCCGAGATCTTTTCCTGCAGGGACTGACCGGACCACTCGAAGGCCAGACCCTGCGCCAGCTTCTGGGACGAGATGTCTTCCATTGCAGCGAGCGCTTCGCCCGAGCTGCGGCCCGGCGCGGCGGTGCCGTTGAGTTGCACCGCAGGGTAGCCGTTGTAGCGGTTGAGGGCGATCGGTGCCGAGCGGAAGTCGGTCTGCACCAGCGTGGTCAGCGGCACCATGTCCTTGTTGGCATTGCGCACGTAGAAGCGTTGCAGGTAGGCGGGGTCGGAGCGGAACCGCTGATCCGACTGCATCTTCACTTTGAGGTTGGTGCCGAAGGCGGTGAACTGGTTGACGAAGCTCGAGCCGAGCAGCGTGCCGATGGTGGCGTACACGTCGGCCAGCGGCACGCCGAGCGTCTTGGCCTTGTTGCGATCCACGTCGAGGAACAGGGTCTGCACGTCGGGCGCGGCGACGTTGCGCACGCCGGCGAGACGCGGATCCTGGTTCGCTGCCGCGACGATCTCGTTCGCCGTTGCGTTCAGCTTGGCGCGGTCGCCGTCGAGTCCGAGCAGGCGGTAGTCGAATCCGGAGATGGAGCCCATGCCGGAGATCGGCGGCTCGTTGATGGCGAACACGCGCGCCTCGTCGATCGAGAAGAACTTCCGGTTCAGGCGCTGGATGATCGCCAGGACGTGCTCGTCCTCGCCTTCGCGCTCGTCCCACTCCTTAAGCGTGACGTAGATGAAACCCTGGTTGGCGTAGCGGTAGAACACGGAGAAGCCCAGCACGCTGATGACGTCGCTCACCGCGGGCTCCGAACGGATGATCCCCTCGACGCGCTCCATCACCGCCAGCGTGCGTTCCTGCGAGGCGCCCGAGGGCAGGTCGATGGCGACGAACAGCGTGCCCTTGTCCTCCTCGGGAACGAAGCCGCCGGGGATCGACTTGAACAGGAACACCACGCCCGCGATGATCACCGCGTAGATCAGCATGAAGCGCATGCCGCGGCGGATCATGAAGCCGACCACGCCCACGAAGCCGCCCGTCACGCGATCGAAGAAGCGGTCGAAGAGCTGGATCGGCTTCGGCTTGTGCGCGCCCGGCTTGAGGATGAGCGCGCACAGCGCGGGCGTGAGCGTGAGCGCGGTCAGCGCGGAGAGCAGGGTGGAGATGGTGATGGTGATGGCGAACTGCTTGTAGAGCGTGCCGGTGACGCCGCCGAGGA
>CAYLTE010000026.1:0-31026 GCA_964386195.1 uncultured Burkholderiales bacterium
CCATCGGCTTCAAGAACGGCACGGATGGCAACATCCGCATCGCAACCGACGCCATTCAGGCAGCCGGCCGCGCGCACCATTTCCTGTCCGTGCACAAAAACGGACAGGTGGCGATCGTCGAGACGCGCGGCAACAAGGACTGCCACGTCATCCTGCGCGGCGGCAAGGTTGCCAACTACGATGCGGCGAGCGTTGCCGCGGCCTGCGCCGAACTGGAGGCCGCCGGCCTGCCCCCGACGTTGATGGTCGACTGCTCGCATGCGAACTCGGCGAAGCAGCACGAGCGCCAGGTCGACGTGGCGCAAGACATCGCCGGTCAGGTGGCAGGCGGCTCGCGCTGCATCTTCGGCGTGATGGTGGAGAGCCATCTGAACGGCGGCAGCCAGAAGTTCACCCCGGGCCAGGACGACCCGTCCGCCCTGACCTATGGACAGAGCATCACCGACGCGTGCCTCGCCTGGGACGACTCGGTTCAGGTGCTCGAAATACTGGCAGAGGCGGTCGTGCAACGGCGCAAGGCGTAGCCCGGCACGGTGGTTGCTGCCGGCGCGCCAGGCAAGGCCGCCGTCGCTGGACCCGATGAGGTGCCATTCCCCTTCGATGCGCCTTCGCGGCCTTGCCCTTTTTCCCGGCGCGACCCTCCGTTGCGCAATGCGAGGACCGGCCCGCACTCGACTGCGCAGCCGTGGACCTTCCTACGGCGGCATCCGCTCCCGCCGCCTCTGAAGCTGCATCAAGAAAACGTCGATTCGTGCACGGTCGAGTTTGACGTCGGATCTCCCTACGACAAGAATGCGAATGACACGCGTTTGCACCATACCGACCGGCTGCACACAGGAGATCCGCAATGCGTCGAAGCACCCGCTGCCACCAGTTCGTTCTCGCATGCGTGGCTATCGCCCTCCTGAGCGCGGTGCAGGCTGCGGAGTATCCCATCGGCGCCCCGCATCGGCGTGCGGGAATGGAAATCGGCGCTGTGTACCTTCAGCCGGTCACGATGGATCCCCAAGGCATGATGCGTGTGCCCACGTCGTCCGACATTCATCTGGAGGCCGACATCCACGCCTCCTCCGACAATCGCAACGGGTTTCGCGACGGGGACTGGATTCCCTACCTTCATGTGGGATACGAGCTCGTCAAGCAGAACTCGACCCAGCGGCCCATTACCGGCGTGCTGATGCCGATGGTAGCGAGTGACGGTCCGCACTACGGCGACAACGTGAAGTTGCAGGGTCCAGGCATATACCGACTGGTCTTCCGGGTCTCCCCGCCTGGCGCTCACGAGGGACTTGCCATGTTCGGGCGGCACACCGACCGGGCCACCGGTGTGCGCGCGTGGTTCGAGCCCTTCGAAGTCGAGTTCCACTTCACGTTCGCCGGGACCGGCAAGAAGGGGGCGTACTGAGCCTGACTTCGCATGCGCCCCGATCGCGACTGTGTCACAACGTCATGACGCTCTCGGCGGCGGGCCGTATCGAAGCGGTGGGGCTCTGGATGCGCGGGAATCGTGCAGTGATCCTGCGGGTCCAGTGGGCAGTCGTTCTGATCTACTGCGTACTGCTGTCGGTACCGGCCGTGCTGGCACTGCCACCGGAACACGCCGGAATCTTCGACCATGTCACACGCTTCGCGCAGTTCGTTTTCTGGGGACTGTGGTGGCCGTTTGTCATGGTTTCGATCGTGTTGTTCGGCCGACTCTGGTGTGGGGTGCTATGCCCGGAGGGCGCGCTCACCGAGTGGATATCCCGCCACGGTCTGGGACGCGGCATCCCAAGGTGGATCAGGTGGAACGGGTGGCCCTTCGTGACCTTCCTCGGCATCACGGTCTACGGCCAGTTGATCAGCGTATACGAGTATCCCAAGGCAGCCGCGCTCATCCTGGGCGGTTCGACGCTCGCAGCGCTTGCGATCGGGTTCGTGTACGGGCGAGGCAAGCGCGTCTGGTGCCGACACCTGTGTCCTGCGAACGGTGTGTTCGCCCTGCTCGCCCGCCTCTCCGTTGTGCACTTTCGAGTGGATCGCCAGGTCTGGGACACCGCGCCGCCCGGCACCAGGACCAGACGCGGAAGCGCGGTCGATTGCGCACCCCTGATCGACGTCCGCCGCATGCGCAGCGCCTCTGCCTGCCACGTCTGCGGCCGTTGCGCCGGCGAGCGCAACGCAGTGACGCTCGTCGCCCGTATGCCGGGCGCTGAGCTTCTCGAGCCGGAGCCGGCATCGGCCACGCGGTGGGAGGCTGCCTTGTTGCTGTTCGGTATGCTCGGCGTGGCACTCGGTGCGTTTCAGTGGAGCGCCTCGCCCTGGTTCGTTGCCGCCAAGCAGCTCGCGGCCACGTGGCTGGTCGAGCATGGATGGATGTGGACACTGAGAGCCGACGCACCCTGGTGGGTGCTCACGAATTCTCCCGACAGCAATGACGTACTCACCTGGTTGGACGGCGCGCTGATCCTGGCCTACGTTGCCCTTACCGGCGTCGCCGTAGGAGGATGGATGGCATGCTGGCTGGCGGTTGGCGCCGCGCGGGCGCGGGTCTCCGCTCGGCGCCTGGCCTGCGCCCTGATCCCGCTCGCTGGCGTATCGCTGTTTCTGGGGCTGTCCGGACATACCGTCACGCTGCTGCGCAGCGACGGCTTTCAGCTGGCATGGGTGAACTGGGCCCGCGCTGCGGTACTCGCATTCGGGGTACTGTGGAGCGTATGGCTTGGCTGGGGCATGGCGCGCGCAAACGGTTCACGGCGAGCCCTGGACGCCGCGGGTGGCATGGCAGGCTGCTCGGTACCCGTTGTATGGCTGTGGGTGCAGATGTTCTATGTATGGTAAGCGGCGATCGCGCCTGCCGCGCGTCAGTTCGCCCTGCGGCGCAAGGAACTTCTTCACATGGATCAAGTGAAGCGCATCGGCGCCTTGCCTGTCGCCATGGCACCGGTCATATTCGCACGGTGAACCTGGATCCAAGAACCTCCGCGGCGGGACAAGCCGTCCCGCACGACACCCTCCCCGACTCGCAAAGCAACGCACCTACGCAACGGCCCGTGGCTCCAGCCGCACCAATGGGACGCGAACGCGTGCCCTGCATCATCCAGGGCGGCATGGGGGTGGGCATCTCGAACTGGCAACTCGCGCGCGCGGTATCGCGCTGCGGACAGCTGGGCGTCGTCTCGGGCGTGGGACTCGACACCCTGCTGGTGCGTCGTCTCGAAGACGGCGACCCGGGCGGGCACGTGCGCCAGGCGATGGCGCAGTTCCCGATTCCTCGCGCACTGGCTGCGCTCGAGCGCTATGTGAGACCGCGCCGCCACGATGCCGGCGCGCGATATTCCCTGCTTCCGCTCTACAAGCTGCAGGCGAGCCCCGCGCGCCAGCAGCTGTCCATGCTCGGCGCATTCGTCGAGGTCTGGTTGGCCAAGGCCGGTCACGAAGGCGCAATCGGCATCAACCTGCTCACCAAGATTCAGCCGCCGACCCTGCCGACGCTGTACGGGGCGATGCTGGCGGGCGTGGACTACGTGCTGATGGGTGCAGGAATCCCCCGCGAGATCCCCGGCGCCCTGGATCTTCTCGCATTGCACCGACCGGCACAGCTGCGGCTCGAGCTGACCGGCCCGGTCGAGGGCGACGCACCAAAGCTGCATTTCGACCCGCAACAGCACTGGGACAGACTGCCGCCCCCGCTTGCTCGGCCCAAGTTCCTCGCGATCGTCTCGAGTACGCTCCTGGCAACCGCACTCGTGAAGAAATCGACAGGAAGCATTGACGGACTGGCGATCGAAGGTCCGACCGCCGGCGGGCACAACGCCGCGCCGCGCGGCGATCTGCGCCTCGATGATCGGGGAGAGCCGATCTACGGCGAACGCGACGTGGTCGACCTGGCAAGAATTCGGGAGTTGGGCGTGCCGTTCTGGATTGCCGGCGGCATGGGAAGCCCACGCGGTTTGCGCGAAGCCCGCGCAGCCGGTGCAGCAGGAATTCAGGTCGGGACCCTCTTTGCCTACTGCGACGAATCGGGCATGGAAGAGCACTTGAAACGCTCGGTCCTGGCGCACGCCGCCCGTCATGCCGTGCAGGTGCGCACGGACATGCGCGCATCACCGACCGGCTATCCCTTCAAGCGGGTCGAGTGGCCTGCCAACCCCGCCGCAGGGGCGACCAGAGCGCGCGTGTGCGACCTCGGCTATCTTCGCGAGGCCTACATCACCCCGGCTGGCACCGTCGGCTTCCGCTGCCCGGGCGAACCGGAGGACATCTACGTCAGGAAGGGTGGACGCCGCGAGGACACCATGGGCCGCCAGTGCCTGTGCAACGGTCTGCTCGCGACTGCCGGGCATGCGCAGCAGCGCAAGGGCAGCGTTGAGCCGCCGATCGTGACCAGCGGCAACGATCTCGAGCGGATCGACGAGTTTCTGCGCGGGCGCGAACGCTATCGCGCCGAGGACGTGATCCGTTACCTCACCGGAGATGGGGACGCAGCGGCGTCGGCATCGCAGTCTCGGCGATAGCGCTTGGCCACATGCACACGAACTTCTAGAGCGAGGCAATGACGCGCAGGGCCCGCGTCATCGACGGCAGTGAAACGGCATCCAATGCGTTTTTCACGACCAGCCCCAGTTCCGTATCGCCGGTGAATCGCAGGCGACGGTCGAAGAACATCGTATCGGGGTCCTCCTGACGCAACGCCAGGACAGCGAAAGTGGCCAGATCGGCTTCGATCGCGACATCCGCCTCTGATTGCGCATCGCCCGCGACAAACCGTCCTTCCAGATAGCGCACGGTCACCGTGATGCCTGCATCGCGCACGCGCAGCCGGACGCTGCGACCCAGGAGCGGCTCGACCGCATCTCGCGGCAGGACACGACCGAGTGCGCGATTGAGCGCCAGCGCCAGCGCGGCAGACGGCGGCCACTGCGGCAGCTGCTCCAGCACGGCAGTCAAGATGCGAGGCGGGACGGGAAGCCTCATGCCTGCATGCCGGGCCGGCCACGAAAGTAGCCAGCGACCGCTTCGCCGGGCAGCAAGCCGACGAGCCTCGCCTGCGATCTGGCGCCGTCGCACCGGCCCTGGAGCATATCGTGGAACACCTCGATCACCTGCGCCATATGTCGGGATTGTGGGCTCACGCGCAGCGCATCGACGCGCATCTCACGCAGCGCATCGACCTCCTGTGCCAGGCAATACACGGCCGATGACTGGGTCTGTATGCCGTTGAGCACCAGGAACGGGTTGCCGTCCTGGGTGCGCACGAGCAGTCCGTCGGCATCCTCGCGGCAGCGAAAACCGCAGGAGTCCTTGCGCAAACCATGATGCCGGGCAGTGAAGCAGCGGGCGGAGAAGGCGAGCGGCATGCGTCCCAATGCAAAGACCTCGGTCTCCACGCCCTCGGGGCGGGCTCGCTGGATGGCACTGAGGGTCTGCTCGCCCAGCTCCAACGGCGGCACCCAGCGCCGCATGCCGAGTCGCGCAAGGCAACGCAGCGCCTCAGCGTTGTAGACGTTGATGTGCGGGCCGGCCACGAAGGGCACGCCCTCGAGCAGTTCGAGCGCACCCAGCTCGTTGACCTCGACCGTGAATCTCCCGTTGCCGACCACCGCGCGCAGCGCGCGCACGTCCACTTCGGCCTCCAGCAGCGCCTGAGTGGACAGCACCACTTCCTTTCCTGCGCCCGCCAGCGCCTCCCCGACGTCCAGCCAGTCCTGCAGGCGCAACTCCCTGCGCCGCGAGCAGACGACCTCGCCGAGGTAGACGATATCGACGGGCCAGCATGCCGCTTGTCGATAGAAGGCGAGCGTCTGCTCCCGCGGCCAGAGGTAAAGCAGTGGACCGAGTGCCAGCTTCATCCCGCTGCGCCTATTTCCACGGCCGATCGTAGGCGCCCAGCGTGCACTGCTGTCCCTCGGACACCCGGGCCAGTGTCGCCGCCCAGTGGCCCCGTACCTGGAAGCGATCAGGAGCGTTGGCACAGTCATCGATCGCCTCGCGCCACGCTCGCGTAACCGCGGATACGTAGGCCGGGCTCCGCTGGCGCCCTTCCAGCTTGATGGCCCGAACACCGATACGCATGAGCTCGGGCAGGAGCGCCATGGCGTTCAGGCTGACTGGCTCCTCCAGGGCATAACCCCGCTCGCCACGGACCTCGAAGCGCCCCTTGCACAGTGTGGGGTAACCGGCGCGCTCCTCTGGCGCGAAGCGGTCGATGAGCACGCCACCGAGGCGCGCCTCCATGTACTGCCCCGTCTGCGTCCAGCGCACGGCGCGTGCCGGGGAGCATACGCCAGCAGTGTTGGGCGACTCACCGGTCACGTAGGAGGACAGTGCGCAGCGTCCTTCCACCATCACGCACAGGCTGCCGAAGCCGAATACCTCGATCTCCACCGAAGTTCCGCGCACCATGTTCTCGACCTGGACGAGCGAAAGCACGCGCGGCAGGACGGCGCGCCGTATGCCGAAGTGTCTGGCGTAGAAGTTGATCGCATGCGCGCTTGTCGCCGAACCCTGCACCGACAGATGCAGCCGCAGCTCGGGATGAGCCTTACATGCGTACTGCATCAGCCCGAGGTCGGCCAGGATGATCGCGTCGGCACCCAGTGCCGCGGCCCGATCGACGGCGCGAGTCCACTTCGAGAACGCATGCGGCTGGGGATGTGTATTGATGGCTACGAGCACGGCCGCGCCACGCGCGTGCGCATAGCGGATGCCGGCCCGCGCGGCATGGTCGTCGAAGTTCAGGCCGGCAAAGTTGCGGGCATTGGTGCCGTCCCTAAAGCCGATGTAGACGGCATCCGCTCCCGCGTCTACCGCAGCCTGCAGGGCGGGCAGCGCACCGGCGGGGCATACGAGCGCCGGAATGGGAATCGCCATACCGGTCTATTCGCGTCCACCCTCGGGTGCGATCACCGAGGATGCAACGACGGAGGCGCCGATGACTCGCCGGGCGAATTGCGCAAGCAGATGATGTCTGGCCATACCGCTACCGGAAAAAATGCCGGCTGCCATGCAGGCAGCCGGCTCTGGAGTGGCGTGCAACTCACCGAGTCGAGGGGAGAGGAGAAGGAGGCGAGTGCGACGCGTGCAAGAATGCTACCGCCTGCAATGGGAAGTTCCTTAATGCGCGTTCAGTATCGACGCATCGGGTTTGACCGCGTCTGGTCTGTACAGGTCGCGCTCCTGCGCGATCATCGACCCCGCAGCCGGCATTGTCTTTACGGTCGCGTTGCACTTTCTACCCGTAACGCACGGATTCCTAAGCTCCCCAGGAGGACGGTCGATAGGTGGAACTCCCACTCCGCCGCGCGCGGTTCCTTACGCCAATTACTATCCCGAGGTGCCATGCGCACGTTGTCGTCCCGCCTTATCGCCCTGGTGGTCGTGTCCGTGGCGACGGTTGCCCTGGTCCTGACTGCGTTCTGCTACACCCGCATGCGTGCGGAGGTTCTCTCAGCGCTGGACCGCGAAGTCGACCAGGCCGCAACCTTGCATGCGGCGAAGATCGGCATCTGGCTCGAGTCCAAGCGTCGCCTCATCGATGCTGCAGCCGTCGCGGCAGCCTCCGACGCTGAAGCGCTTCGTCCGATGCTCCTGCGCACGAAACTGGCGGGCGGGTTCACCTACTGCTACATGGGGTTCCCCGACAAGCGCCTCATCCACGGTGACGACGCACCGGTTCCGCCGGGCTTCGATCCGACGGTCCGCCCCTGGTACAAGCTGGCGCTGCAGACGGGACACGCGTCGGTCACGGCTCCGTTCATGAGCGTATCGGATCATGCGCTGATCGTGTCGGTCGCGGCGCCGGTCGAGCGCGACGGTCAATTCATTGGCGCGGTATCCGCGAACGTCGTTCTGCAGGACATGGTGCAGAGCGTCCTGGGGCTCAAGCTCGTCGGTGACAGCCATGCATTCCTGGTGTCGAAGGACGGCACCGTGATCGGTCATCGGCGGTCGGATGCAGCCCTCAAGCCGATCGCCGACCTCGTCCCCGGCCTGACGGCAGATAAGCTGGACGCACTGTCAACCAGCTCGCAGGCAGTGCCGGTGACCTACACCGACGGGACTGCGTATCTGCTCGAGTTGCGCCAAATTCCTGATTCCGACTGGCTGGTGGCAGTCATGGTCGACGAGGAGGCCGCTCTGGCGCCGCTGCACCAATTGCTCTCCACGCTCATCGCCGCCAGTCTCGTCGTCATCCTACTTGCCGCCGCGCTGGGCGTGGTGGCCTTACGCTCGCTGCTGCGCGGTGTGCGCTCGCTGCGCGATGCGATGGCCGACATCTCTCGCGGAGAAGGCGACCTGACGGTGCGCCTCGATGTGCGGGGAGACGATGAAGTGGCCCAGGCGGCGACGGCGTTCAACCAGTTCCTCGAGCGTCTGCACGGGATGTTCCGCGACGTACGCGCACAGGCACTTCAGGTTACCGGCGACATTGCACGCGCTGCACAGACCACGACGCAGGTGAGCCAGGACGTGGAACGTCAGTCGAACGACCTGGCCGCCACCGCTGCCTCCATCGAGGAGGTGACGGTCAGCATCACCCACATCGCGGATGTGGTGAAGGATGCCGAGGTCACCCTCTCCAACGCCGACGTGCGCTCGCACGAGAGTTCGCAGTCGGTGCACCAGGTCAAGCAGGAGATCGGCCGGGTGGCGAGCGCGATGAACGCGCTTTCCGACGTGGTGGGCCGCCTGGGCAGCCGCTCCAAGGAGATCGCGGGCATCGTGGGCGCGATCAAGGACATCGCCGATCAAACGAATCTTCTGGCGCTGAATGCCGCGATCGAAGCTGCGCGCGCGGGCGAACAGGGTCGCGGCTTCGCCCTGGTGGCCGACGAGGTTCGCAAGCTTGCCGAGCGCACCTCGAAGGCGACCATCGAGATCGGTCACATGATCGAGTCGATCCGCACGGAGATGGGCAATGCAGTGAGCGGAATGGGCGAGGCCCAGCAGACAGTGACCACGACCGTGTCGCTGGTGAATACCGCGACCGACGGCATCGAGGCGATCCGGACACGAATGGGCGACGTGGTGGCACGGATGAAGGACATCTCGGTTGCCACCACGGAACAGGCGAGCGCGACGAACGAGATGGCACGACGGGCGGAACAGGTCAATGCGGTAACCCAGGCGAGCAGCGCTTCCCTGCGCGAGACCGAGGCGTCGCTGAGGGCGACGAGCGGGCTGGCGGAGGAGCTCGGGCGCTCTGTCGCGCGGTTCAGGCTCTAGATCACCACCAACCCAGTTGTGTCACTCCTCAGCGCTGCTCCGCAGGAAACGAGGTCGCCGGACCCATCCCCCACACCTGGATGACAGTCTCCTCGTCCTTCGCGCCGTCGTAGTGCACCTTGCCGCCGTAGTGGATGACATAGCTTCCCGGTGGCACCGGCACCGTGCTCTCGGGATCGAACTTGTCTCCGCTGCCGAGCCACCACGTTCCGGAGATGACCACGAAGTGCCGGTCGTTCTCGTGGAAGTGCGGCCGGCTCATGTTGCCCGGCAGCCACCGCAGCCGTACGACGTAGGGCCCCGGCTTGGTCGGGTCGCCGAACAGGACCGCCTGCTCGTTCGTGCCGGCCGCATTGCGCACCCACTTGATGTCCGAGGGGGTCTGGAAGTCGACGGCGCTTCGATCGATGTCCGCGTACGAAGGCGACGACAGCAGGATGAGAAGCCAGCCGAATGCAACGGCACGAACTCGTGGATGCAAGGGAGCTCCTATGTGAATATGTGATGTATGGACGATCCTAGCATGGTGCACGTTGGAGACAAAGGTATGCAGCTCCAAGCCCTCAAACCGTTCATTCCCTCCGGCCCCGACTTCGCTGTTGCCAAAGCATTCTTTCTGGATCTCGGCTTCACGCTTCGTTGGGAGATGCCGGGCCTGGCCGAATTCGCTCGCGATGACGTTGCCTTCCTCCTGCAGGATTTGCACAACAGGGAGATGCAGGAGAATCTCATGATGTTCGTGTCCGTCGAAGACCTCGACGCGTGGTGGCGTCACATTCAGGAATCGAAGATCCTCGAACGTTACCAGGACGTCCGCGCGAAGGAGCCTACGCTGTACCCGTGGGGGCAGCGCGAAGTGCACCTCATCGATCCGGCCGGAGTGTGCTGGCACTTCGCGTGAGTGCTGCGAAGCGCGCCTGCCCCTCGGGTGTGCATGGAGTCAGGGTCTCGCTTCCAGAACCATATTGAACGGCCCCGCATGGGCGGTGCGCACCGTGGAGAAGCCTCCGCTCGTGACGACATCGTTGATCTTCGCCGGCCCTGCCTGGGCGCCGAGGCCCTCTCCGACTTCCTGATCGAGCGACGTCGGCACGCAGATCATGGTCGATGCGTTGTAGTAGAGCCGGCCCACGGGGTTCATGTTCTCCTCGATGCCGTCGTGAGCCATCGGCTCCACGATCATCCAGCTGCCGTTCTTCTTGAGGATCCGACGCATGTGCGCCGCGCACCCGCGCGGATCACCCATGTCGTGGAGGCAGTCGAACATCGTGATCAGGTCGAAATCGCCCTCCGCGATATCCTTGGCGGCAGTCACTTCGAAGCGGGCGTTTGCCGCGCCGTGGGCGTCCGCATGGCGACGGGCTTCGGTGATGGACGGATCGTGAAAATCGAAGCCGACGAAGGTGCTCTTCGGATACGCCTGCGCCATCAGCAGGGTCGAGAAGCCGACACCGCAACCGACGTCGGCAACGCGTGCTCCGGATCTGAGCTTCGCCTCGACGCCGTCGAGCGACGGCAGCCAGGTCTGTATGATCGCGTTCGCGTACGTGGGTCGGAAGAACGACCCGACTGAGCAGAACAGGCATCCCGCGCTGTCGCCCCAGCGAACGCCGCCCCCGTTGCGGAACGCCTGCTCGACCTTCGGCTCGCCCTCGATCATCGCCGCAGCGAGGTCGAACGCACCCGCGAGATAGACGGGGCTGTCCTTGATGCTGAAAACCATTGCCTGTTCGGGACTGAGGCTGAACAGCCCGCTCTCCGGGTCGTAATCGATGAACCCGTTCGCGGCTTGCGCCAGCGCCCACTCGCGCACGTATCGCTCCGCCAGTCCACCCGCGCGCTCGGCCAGTTGTGCCGAAGTTGCTGAGCCATCGGCACGCAACACATCGAACAGTCCCAGCCGCAGGCCGAGCCGCGCCGTCGATACGCTGAATGCGCCACCCAGATCCCCGAGCATCTTGCCTACGAACATCTGCAACTTGTCCTGGTTCAATTGCGTCATGTCTGCCTCCAATGGAGAGGACAACACTCCAACCCTGCGCACCGGCGCCCCCGTGCTATAGTCGATTTCACTCCGCAGTCGCGATCCGCTATGGCACGTGAACGAGTGTGCCCACGACCGGCTTAACGGGCTTTGCCGATCGTCCTGAAGTTTGTGCAGCCCGCGCTCGATCGGTGGGGACACACGAATGGATGCACTCTCCGAAGCCCTGCGTGCCGTCCGGATGACCGGCGCGATCTTTTTAAGGGCCGAGTTCACCGCACCGTGGAGTTTCGCCTCTCCGCCCGCGCGTCACGCGGCGCCCGTCCTGGCGCCCAGCACCGACACGATCATCATCTATCACCTCGTGATCGACGGCAGCGCGAGCGTGACGATTCCGGGACTACCCGAGATACCCATCGAGGCGGGCGAGATCGTCGTCATCCCGCACGGCGAGGCGCACAGCTTCGGCAATGGCACACCGAGCGAAGCGTTCGACGGCGCTGCGTCGTTACGCAAGCACGTCGCCGGTGCGATGCACACCTTGCGGCATGGAGGCGGCGGCAGCGTGACGCGCTTCGTGTGTGGCTTCATGGGATGCGATCGCCACGCCGAACGATTGTTTCTATCGGGACTGCCGACGGTCATCAAGATCAATATTCGTAACGAACCGGCCGGTGCATGGCTGGAGAATTCCATCCACTATCTCGTCTCGCGCGAGCAGCCGGGTGACCCAGGATTCAGCATCCTCCTGTCCAAGATGTCCGAGGCGCTGTTCATCGAGACGATGCGTTGCTACATCGCGCGCCTGCCGGACGATTCGAAAGGATGGCTGGCGGGTGCCCGCGATCCCATCGCGGGCGCAGCGCTCGCCCTCATGCATCGCAGCCCTGCCGAGCCCTGGACGCTCGCGCAGCTTGCTGAACAGATCGGCAGCTCCCGCTCGGTGCTCGCAGAGCGGTTCACGCAGTATCTCGGGGAATCCCCGATCGCCTACCTCACCCGTTGGCGGATGCAACTGGCGTCGCGCATGCTTCAGGACACCCGCATGGACGTTCTTCAGATCGGCCTCGCGGTCGGCTACGAATCGGAGCCTTCGTTCATTCGCGCGTTCAAGCGCGAGTTCGGGGCACCGCCGGCGCACTATCGTGCGTCTCAGGCGAAAGGCATGCAGTGAGTCACCGGGTCCGGCCAGACCAGACTCACCTCAGCTGCAGTGCAATCTCCGTCGTCGTGCTCAGGCAGAGTGCAGCGACGACTCCCTTGTAGAGTTCGCCGGCAGGACGGATGTGGATATCGGAAAGCTGGGCGATGAGCATGGGATGCTCGACCACTCTACGTACTGACCCGGACTCTGTCACTTCGGATTTCCGAGCTTCGCAGGCAAGGCGACCCGGCACATCGCTTGGGACCATCGAGCCCGCGCTCCACGTACCCGTAAAGCCAGCCGCCTGCGGTAAGCTGCAGGCATGCCATCCCGAACCCTGCGCGCCCAGACCGCCGTCGCCGGCATTGGTGAGACGCCCTACACCAGGCGCGGCGGCTCGCCGGACGACGAGTTCAAGCTCGCCCTGAAGGCGATTCTCGCGGCCTGCACCGATGCCGGCATCGATCCCCGGCACATCGACGGGTTCGCATCCTACAGCAACGACCGCAGCGATCCCTCACGGCTCGCCGCGGCCCTCGGCTGTCGCGAATTGCGCTTCGCCAACATGCAGTGGGGCGGCGGGGGTGGCGGCGCCGCGGCAGCGGTGGGCAACGCCGCGGCGGCGATCGTCAGCGGCATGGCCGAGTGCGTCGTGGTGTTCCGCGCGCTCGCCCAGGGTCAGCATGGTCGCTATGGCGAGGGCCCGGGATCGGTGCTGGACGACACCTTCGATTCGCACACGCTGCCCTACGGCATGCTATCGCCCGCGCAGATGTTCGTGATGAAGTACCGGCGCTTTGCACGCGAACACCGCATCGATCCCGCGTGCCTGCGCGCCATTGCGATGGCCAGCTACCGGCACGCGCAGTCGAACCCACGCGCAGTGATGCACGGCCGACCACTCGACGCACAGCGCTACGACACCTCACGCTGGATCGTGGAGCCCTGGCGTCTCTACGATCTGTGCCAGGAGAGCGATGGCGCTGCGGCCCTCGTGCTCGTCAGCGCCGAGCGAGCGAGAGATGCGATGCACGCTCCCTGTTACCTGCTCGCTGCAGCGGCAGGCAGTCCGTACCGCGCCGGCGCGCCGGTTCACAACGCGCCCGACTATGCAAGCGCGAACTTCCGGACCGTCGCGCACCGCACCTTTGCCATGGCGCACCTCGACCCGAAAGACGTCGATGTGTTGCAGAGCTACGAGAACTTCACCGGCGGCGTGCTGATGAGCGTCGTCGAGCACGGGTTCTGCGCAGCGGACGAGGCGAACGACTTCTTTAGGCTCGAGCACCTGCTGGCACCAGGTGGGAAGCTGCCGCTGAACACTAGCGGCGGCAATCTGGCGGAGGGCTACATGCACGGATTCGGATCGATCAACGAAGCCGTGCGACAGATCCGCGGCACGTCCACCGCGCAGGTGCCGGGCGCGAATGTCTCGATGGTCACCGCCGGGCCGCTGGTCACGCCGGTCAGCAGTCTGATCTTCGGCAGCGAGGCGACGCGATGAGCGATGCGTATTTGAAAACCGGCCTGCCTGCGCCGACGCCGATGGCCCTCGATGCACCGTACTGGGCGGGACTGCGTGAAGAACGCCTTCTGCTGCAGCGCTGCACCGCGTGCAGGCGCTTCCAGTGGGGGCCGGAGTGGATCTGCCACCGCTGCCTGCACTTCGAGCTGGAGTTCGCCGAGGTCGAACCGCGCGGGATCCTATACAGCCACGAACGCGTCTGGCATCCGGTGCATCCCGCGCTGCGTGCCCAGGGCCCGTACCTCATCGTACTGGTGGAGCTTCCACACGCGGACAGGGTGCGGCTCGTCGGGAATCTTCTGGGCGATCCCCTCCAGCCGCTCGAGATCGGTGCAGCGGTGGAGGGAGTGTTCGAGCATCACGCGGACGCCATGCCACCCTACTCGCTGCTGCAGTGGCGAGTAGGCCGACGGGAATGAGCAGTGCAGCAGCGCCGTCGCGCTGATGGATGGCCTTCAGCGCAGCAGGACCCGTTCTCAGTCCGCGTAGCCAGGCAGTTCCCGGTCGAGCACGCGCATCATGGCCTCGAAGTAGAGGCGCTCGCGCTCGCTCGGTGAATGACGATCGTCCGCGGGAACGGCCTGGACCTGGGCCACGATCTCGTCCGAGAGAATCTCGAGCGGCTCTCCCGTCGACATCGCCAGCACCTGCGCGCGGCAGACGCGCTCGAGCTTGTACAGGCGCTCGTAGGCTTGCGCGATGGTGTCGCCGACCACCAGCACACCGTGGTTCTTCATGAACATCACCTGATTGTCGCCGAGCAGCCGCGCCAGCCGCTCGCCCTCCTCCACCGTGTCCGCGGTACCAGCGTAGTGATCGTCGTAGGCGATGTGCCCGCAGAAATAGGCCGCGGTCTGGCTCGCGGGCAGCAGGCGGTTGTTCTTCAGCATGTTCAGCGCCACCGCCCAGGTCTGATGGGTGTGGAGCACCACGCGCACGCCGGTGATCCGGTGGATCGGCGCGTGGATGCACTGCGCAGAAAGCTCGACGATGCCGTCGCCCTCGAGCGTTGCCCCGGACTCGTCGAACACGATCATGTCGCTTGCGCGTGCCTCCGACCAGTGCAAGCCGAACGGCAGGATCAGGTAGCGGTCGTCGCGCCCCGGCACGGTGACGGTGAAGTGATTATCGATGCCTTCCTCGAGGTCGTGCAGCACCGCCAGCCGATGCGCGGCGGCAAGCTGGATCCTCGCCTCCATCACCGGATCGACTGCACGTCTTGCGGACAGCGGGTGAACGGACATGGCTCGATTCTCCGTGGATGGCCAGGTGGACCGCACGACTGGGAAAGGCCCGAAGGCATCGCGTGCGGCGTTTCGGCTTGCGCTCGTCGCGCAGCAGTACGGGACATCATAGTGCAGCCGACCGGAGCGCGCACGACGCGAGGGACGAGCGGGCAGAAGACCGCGCTTCCTCATTGCGAAGTCAGCTTCAATCCAACGATTCCCACGATGAGTGCGGCCACACTCACGAGCCGCCCAGCGCTGACCGGCTCGCCAAACAGCACGATTCCGAGCAGCACGGTCCCCACTGCCCCGATTCCCACCCAGATGCCGTACGCGGTACCGACGGGCAGGCTGCGCATGGCGATGCCGAGCAGCCACAGGCTGATGAGCATCGCGACAACAGTGAGAATCGTAGGCCACAAGCGTGTGAATCCATCGGCGTACTTCAATCCGACCGCCCAGCCGACTTCGAAGAGACCAGCAACGAACAGGATCGCCCAAGACATTTCGGTATCCATCCAAAATGCAGGGTCGTCCCGGGTGTGACGGAGCCGTGAGGTCGTCCTCACGTCCGAGTGGATCCAACAGCACGATTGTACCCGTGCGAGCCCACGGTGGCCGACCGTCGCGTGATCCCACGGCCTACGACGAGATGACCGGGCGGCAGAAGGACGATGCCAACCTCTATGCTGCAATCATCGCGAGTTTCCGGGTCACCGCCAGGGTAGTCGATCATCCTGTGGTGCGCTCGGCTTCATCAACCAATATAAGCAATGTCATTCGTGTAATTCCCGCTATAGTACACGCCCCCACGCAGCCAGATAGAACGGAGAACCCATGAGAACGATGCTTGCGGTAGTTGCATTCCTCGCCCTTTCAGTATCCGCCAGTGCACAGGAGGTAGCGGGTACGCTTCAGCAGATTCAGCAGTCCAAGGTAATCAAGCTTGGGTATCAGGTCGATTCGGTACCGTTCTCCTTTCTCGATGATAAGAAGCAGCCTGTCGGGTATTCGGTGGACTTGTGCAGGCACGTTGCGACGGGAATCCAGAAGCAACTGGGTCTGTCAGACCTCGAGATCAAATGGGTTCCCGTGAACCTCGAGAACCGCTTCGAAAAAGTCCGTGATGGCAGTATCGATTTGGAATGCGGGATATCCACCAACACGCTTACGCGCCAGAAATTGGTCGACTTCAGCCTTACAACCTGGGTTGACGGAGCGAGCTTCATCGTCAACCCCGCCGTGTCGAGTGCACGCAAGCTCGCGGATTTGAACGGCAAGAAGATCGGCGTGATCACCGGGACGACCACGGAACGCGCGATTGCTGACATCGCCAAGCGAGACTACTTGTCTCTCGAGTTGGTTGCGATGAAGAATCACGTGGAAGGACTCAACGCGCTTCAAGGGGGAAAGATCGATGCCTACTCCTCGGACCAAGCCGTATTGATCGGCCTAGCTTTCGCCGTCCGTGACCAGTTCCAAGTGCTCATCGGAGAACAGTTGTTTTCGTACGAGCCATACGGGCTGGCAATGCGTCGGAGTGACCCCGATTTTCGGCTTGCGGTCAACACGGTCATCGCCGGAATCATGCGCAGCGGCCAGATCCGGGAGGTATATGACCGCTGGTTCGGCAAGCTTGGGAAACCGTCGCCGCTGCTCCTGGCAGTGTGGGCTACAAACGGTCTTCCCGAGTAGATCCTCTCGCGGGCTGGCTTCCCGATCCCCGTGAGATCAGCGCCTCGCACGGGGAGATGGGCCAGTCACGCGCGCGATCTTGAATGCCACCGGGCATCGGAAGCCTCACGCGCTTCGGCCGAGGCGCCGGCCGCCCCGTCGGGAAAGCGCACACGCGCTGCATTGCGCCGGCTCAGCCCAGAGAGCGCCAGCTCGAGCCGCCGCCGGACTGGCGCCACCGTGCCGACCAACCGGAACAGCAGATTGCGCAGGATGCGGCGGGGTCGACTCTTCAGCGTCGCGAAAGTCGTGAGCCGCTCGGCGAGCTCCAGCACCTGCTTGGCTGCGGGCCGTCTTAGTACCTCGTACTGGTCGAGGATCACGTCGGGCCGCCGATCACGCAGCGCCCGCGTCAACAACTTGCCTAGCACGCATGCGTCGACTAGCCCGGTGTTCATGCCCTGGCCTCCGGCGGGGCTATGCACGTGCGCAGCATCCCCCACCAGGATCAGGCGCCCCTTTCGATAGTGGTCGGCGATGCGGTGATGCAGGCGGAAGCGCGAACTCCAGTGCACGCGTGTCACCCGTACGATACCGGTGGCGGGACCGCGCGACTCGAGAATGCGTTGCACGTCCTGGATACCGGGCTGCGCCGGCGCGTTCTCCAGTGCGGCCACGACCCGGAAGCGGTTGTCTGGAAGCGGCGCAACGACCACCGGGCCGGGCGGCGAGAAGAACAGCATCACCTCCTCACGCCCCGGATTCCACGCCATATCCACATCGGCCAGCACGAACGATTGCTCGTAGCTGTGTCCGGTGAAACCGATGCCTGCCGCCTGACGCACGAGACTGTGCATGCCGTCTGCGCCCACGACGTAGCGTGCTCGGATCGTCTCCGGACCCGCCGCGGAGATGATCGACGCGTCAACGCCATCGGCATCCTCGCGCAGTGACGCGAGCGTGCATCCCCACCGCACAGATGCATGGGCGGCCATGAGGGCATCGTTCAAGATCGCTTCGGTGCGGTCCTGGGGCAACATCAGCAGGCACGCGTAGCGGCTGGGTAGCCAATCGAAGCTCAATCGAGCGAGCACCTGATCGCGGTCGCGCACGCTGAAGTGATGAAGTCGGATGCCGGCATCAACGAGACGTGGCGCGACACCGAGCGCTTGCAGTTCCTCGAGGGTGTGCGCATGGATCACGGCGGCCCGGGAGGTGTTCTGCGCGATCGCAAGCCGATCGACGACGATCGGGGAGATGCCGGCTCGGGCCAGCGTGGTGGCAAGGGCGAGACCGGTCGGGCCGGCACCGACGATGAGGACTTCGGTATCGTGCGTCGTGTCAGTCCTCATGGGGGCGGCGTTCGTGGCGGCTTCCTGGCCGACAAGTGAATGCAGCCATTCTCAGCGCCGCACGCGTATTATTGAAGTGCATTGTCTTCATTCCTGGCATGCACGCTGTGAATATCGCAAAGCTCGACCTCAATCTGCTCGTGGTCTTCGATGCGCTCATGGCCGAGCGCAATGTGACGCGCGCCGCGCAGCGTGTGTTTCTCTCACAGCCCGCCGTGAGCCACGCGCTCGCACGACTACGCACGGCACTGGACGATCCGCTGTTCGTGCGCAACGGCCGCGACATGACGCCGACGCCTCGGGCCGAATCCCTTGCGCTGGTCGTACGACCGCTTCTGGAAGGACTCGAAGGCAGTCTGCAGAGGCCCGCCTTTTCGCCCGAGCGCGTGGACCAGCTGTTTCGGTGGGGCCTGCCGGACGTCGTCGAGCTCGTCCTCATCCCGCGCCTACTTCCCCTGCTTGCGCGCGAGGCACCGCATGCGCGGCTCGCCGTGCACGACCTCGACTACGAAAGTTTTCAGGCGCGCCTGGCAGCCGGCGAGTTGGACGTTGCGATCACGCCGCATGTGCTGCTTCGCCCGGGGATGCATCGGCGCAGCGCCGCGCGGGAGGAGCGTGTCGTGGGGCTCGTACGTAAGGGACATCCCGCGGCGCGCGGCAAACTCACCCTGCATGCATTGCGGCAGATCCCGCGCGTGGCAGCAACGCTGAGCGGGGGCCGATTGGCGAGTCCGATCGAGTCTCCGCAGATGGCGCGTCAGACCGGGAAGGTGGCGCTCTCCACGCCGCACTTTGCCGCGGCCGCGGAAGCGCTGAGGCATTCTGACATGGTGTTCCTCATCGGCGAACTGGCCGGCGAGACGCTTGCCACGCGCTTCGGACTCGCGGTCGTCGAGTTACCGATCAAGTTGCCAGCGGTCGAATCCGCCCTCGTCTGGCACGAACGCACTCATCGGGATCCGGCGCATGCGTGGTTCCGGGGTGTGATTGCGCGGGCGCTCGAACCGGTGGCGGAGCGCTATCCACCGCGAGGTAGGACCCGTGCGTAGGTCGCAAGCGATAACAGCGGTGTAATGCCGGCGTCGCGCACTCGTGCACCGCGAGACCCCTACGCGTGCTGTAGCATTCTCATCGACCGGAACATTGACCGTCGTGAATTTTTCACAGGTCTACTGCCGCGTCGTTGGCGCATCAACGCATGCGGCGCTCACACGCCGATCCCGCTCCTAGTCAGATGGGCCCCTCGCATAGAGAATGTGACTCATGGCCAAATTCCTGAATACCAGCGCCACCAACTATTTCATCGAGGAACTGATCAAGGAAGCCAAGGATCGCTTGATCCTCATCAGTCCGTTCTTGAAGTTGAACGACCGGATGAAGGAGCTTCTCTCCGACAAGAATCGTTTGAAGATCGACGTGCGTATCGTGTATGGCAAGAGCGAGCTTCAACCGGAGGAGATCAACTGGCTGAAAGAGCTCACCTACATACGCACCAGCTTCTGCAAGAATCTGCACGCGAAGTGCTACTTGAACGAGGAGATGTGCATCATCACCAGCCTGAACTTGTACGAGTTCAGTCAGATCAACAACAATGAGATGGGTGTGCTGATGCAGCGCTCGTCCGACGGCGACCTCTACAAAGACGCGTACGAGGAAGCGCAACGCATCATTCGGATCAGCGAAGAGGTTCGGATCTCGCTCGAGCGGGTGAGTGCAGATGGCGAGGCGCCGCGCGATTCAACAGACTCTCAAGACAAGCTACCGACCTCCAAGCTTGCCCAAAGGCTTGGGATGAAGACCGCAGAACTGCTCGAGAAGTTGGTCTCCACCGGGCTTTTGGAGCCGAGGGATGGAAAGCACTATCTGACCGATCTCGGGAAGCAAGCTGGCGGAGAGTTTCGCTTTAGCTCAAGGTTCGGTGCGTACTTTCTGTGGCCGGAGACGCTTAAGTTGTGATACGAGCGTCGGCACATTCGACGACTTCCAATTATGCACTTCTCCATAACGGACTCCGACTGCTGAACCGATTGGCGCAGCGCTTTGGGGGCAGGTCAGGAGAATCTGACACCGACGTCCACGCTGCGACGGCGCCGATCAATCACCGTCGACGTTTCCGGCCCTCTCGCGACCGTCCCGCGTTCCCAGATGGAAAGCCCGGAGATGATCAGACGCTATGTCCACCTCCGTGCCGAACATCTTGCGCAATGCGCGGATCGCCTATGCCCCTCCCGCCGACGGCTCAATCGATATGCTCGATATCGCCCGGCTTCCAGCTTCCGTCCAGCGCTGGCTGGGTCGGCGCGTAGAGACGCAGGATCGCGAAGAATCCGCGCCCGGGAACCGTGGCGAGCCAGTTGCCGTCCTTGCCCGCCGGCGCCTTTGGACCGATGTACAGCGTCGTGCTGCCGTCGGCCGCCTGCGCGGGCTTGTCGAGTTGGCCCAGCGACGGAAAAGGCTGGCCGTTGTCCAGGCCGGAGGCGTTTTCGGCTTCGTACAGCGTCACGGACCAGAAGAGTGCCGCGGGAATGCTCGGCGGGAGTTTCAACTGATAGCTGTTCGCGCCGACCAGCGGATTGCCGTCGCTGTCACTGAAGGCAATCATGTAGAAAGCGCCCTTTCCCGGCGTCATCGACACCATGCCTGGACTGATCGAGTAGTAGTCGGTAAAGAACCAGACCCGGGCGTCCAGTGCGCGAAAACCATCTCCGGTCCTCGATGCAAAGCTTAGATCGACCAGGGATTCCGGCCAGCGTGAAACCATGTTGTTGATCGGATTTACCCATTGCCGGTCGCCGTAGATGTGCAGGTCGACAGAGCCGATCGCCTCCTGCAGCCCGATCACGCGGCTGGTCTTGTAGGCCGTCATCGCGGCGTGGGACAGGATCTCTCTGGTATGCGCATCCGGCTCGAACGGCTTGCCGCGGACGATGCCCAGGCCCGCCAGCATGCCGAGCCAGTCGGGGTCGGCGAGGTTGTCCCCTTCGGTTTCCACAAGATACTTGAGTTGCTGGAATGCAGTGGCGTCCTTGCGCGGCAGCATCTCGTGCGGCTTGCCGGAGGCGTACTCGAACTTCATCTTCGCTGCGCTTTCCTTCTTGCCCAGCGGATAGAGCACCGACTGCTTGAGGACGTCGACCGCCGGCTGGATGTTGTCCAGGCTCTGATAGAAGGAGCGCAGAAAGATGAAGACATTGTTCGTGCTGGAGCGATAGATGTAGTGGTCGGCAGGCACCTCGCCTTTGTAGCCGGGAGGCAGAAGCAGAAACTTGCCGCCTTTCCCGCCGTCGGGACCCGGCAGCCCCAGATCGCCGAAGAACTTGCCGCCGTCGTGCGGTATCGGCCGCTGCCATATGTCGAGCAGAATGCCCTGCAGCTTGGGCGGCGCCTCGAACACCAACGGCCCCGTGTCCGCCAGGTTCACGAACACCATGCCGTAGATGAGGTCGGAGTTGGGCGTGGTGATACGAGTCTTCGCATCCAGGCGCTTCTCCCAGATGGCCATCGTATTGTAGGTCGGACTGTACGACTGCGCGAACCCGTCGCGCATGCCCATGGTATTGAGCAGCGGCATGGCCCACAGATAAGTCTGGGTCGCCCGCTGGAAGGTGAGCTCCTCCTGCAGCGTCCTCGCCGTCGCCTCGGTGGGTCGGTTCTGCTCGAAGGGAAGATTGGCGAGTTCCTCGAAGCGGGACGACTGCGCCTTGGCGGTCGTGGCGAGCGCCACGAGGCAGAGGCAGACGGCGAGCCTTGGGTTGCAACTCATGATGGCGCTCCTCTTCAGTTCGCTACTTTGATGACCGGCGGCGTCCAGGAGCCGTCGAGGATCGCCTGCTTGCCCCAATAAGCTCGGATGTAGAGCGAGAAGTGCCCAGCGGGGGCCGGCAGCCAGTTCGATTCCTTGTCCGTGCCCGGCGACTTGGCGCCAGCGTAGAGCGTCAGCGAGCCGTCCGCGTTGCGCTTGAGGGTCTTATTCTTTGTGCCGAGCGAGTAGCGCATGAGGTCGTTCGGGTGGAAGAGGTGATGCTCGTTGTAGAGCGTCAGCGACCAGAAGCCGTTGACCGGTGGCTCCTGCCCTTCTGCGAAGGTGATCTCGTACGTCTTGGAGCCGTCGAGCTGAGCACCGGAGGAGTCACCGTCGGTGTAGAAGTACTGCGTCTCGTTCGGCTTGTTGTCGAACATGTTCGACTTGGCGGTGGAGGCCCGATTGAAATAGTCGACGCCGTAGCTGGCATTGTTGACCGAGCGGTTCCAGCCATTTCCGGCCGGGCGGCCATTGTGCTTCCACTGGAAGAACTGCCCGATCACCTCCTTCTCGGTCTCGACCGCAGTCTCCACTAGCAGCTTTTTGACCGCCGGATCCGTTTGCGCAGCGGCGAGCAGCGCGCGGAACTGCGAATACAGCGCCTCCTCTCCGGGCAGTGGCGGCACGCTGTCGAGCACGCTGCCGAGCTGGTCGAAAAACTTCTCCGGCACCACCCAGACCGTTTCCCGTCCGGTCGACTTCGGCCCGGGAATCGGTGGCAGTTTCGCCCATTCCATCGTCCTGGTCTTGCCGTCGAATTCTTTCAGCGGGTACGCCACGATCCCGTTCACCAGCGGCTGGACCGCCTGCTTGTCCTCCGGCGTGTCGTTCATGAACACGCGCGGAATGATGTTGGCGAGCTCGGTCGGGCTGCGGATGACTGCCTGGATGCCGGCGGGCTTCGAGCCTTTCCAGTTCGGCCCGACGAGCAGATAGAAGCCGGGCTTGGTCCCGTAAGGCTTTCCCAGTTCCGCGAATTGGTCGGTGCGCGCGTCGTAGATTGCGTACACCCAGAAGCGATCGCCGAAGTCCGGCACCTGCACGACCACCGGCTCGACGTCGAGTGAGAAGAAACCCAGGCCGTAGACCACGTCCTGGTTCGGGCAGGTGACGAAGGTTTCGTCCGGCGCGATGTAGTCGTGAAGCATGCCGAGCTGCCCGCGCGGCGCGACCGGCAGCACGCCGTTCAGGAGCCCCGGCTTCGGTGCCTGCGTAATATTGGCACGGCGGTTATGCTGGTTCACCATCGGCCAGCCCCACACGTACGCCATGCGGGCCACGGTTTTGACGTAGCCCGCAGACAGGCTCGAGTTCGGTGCCGGCTGGGTCACCTCGACGGGCGAAGTGGGTGGCGGGACCTGTTGCGCGCCAGCCGTTGCGCAGGTGAGCGCCGCCGTCAATGCGGACACAAGAATCGAATTTCGGGTGGTCATGCGATGGCTCCTTATTCGAGGTCACGTTGGCCTGAAGGTACGGCCCAGAGAAGGCGAGCACAGTCCCCCGTTTGGGGGACTGCGCCGGCGGATCGGGCGGCCGTCCGTGGGACAATCCGACCAATGGCCGCAGACGAACGATGGTGCGCAGCAGCATGAGTGCCGGGCAGGAGCGCCTCTCGGATGGGAGCCTGTCCCGGATCGCGGCCACGAAGATCGTTCCCCCGGCCACGAACCGCTTCCGCGTCGCGCGGCCGAGACTGTTGGATGCATTGCAGGCGCACGCGGCGCGCCGTCTCACATTGCTCAAGGCGCCGGCCGGATACGGCAAGACAACGCTCGCCGTGGACTGGTGCGAGCAATTGCGCCGCTGCGGGGCCGTGATCGCCTGGCTCAGCATCGACGAGGACGACAACGAGCCGGGCGCGTTCGCCTATCACATCGCCAGCACGCTGCATCGGGCCGCACCGTGGATAGGCCAATCCGCGATCGATCTGCTGGCTGAGACGAAGCTGATTGCGACACGTAGCGTCGCCGCCGCCGCTCTGAATGCGGCCGCCGACAGCGACGAGGAGATCTACCTCTTCCTCGACGACTACCATCTGATCTCGGATGAGCGGCCGCATGACTTCACGGCCTTTCTCCTGCGCTATGCGCCGTCCAATTTTCACCTTGCGATCCTTTCCCGGACCGAGCCCCCGCTGCCGGTATTGAGACTGCTGCTCGCCGACGACGTCGCGGAAATCGACGTCGCAAGCCTGCGCTTTACGTTCGAGGAGACCCGCAGCTTCCTTCGAGCAGAGCAGGCGCCAACGCTTAACGACCAGGACATCGAGAAGCTCCACCAAGCGACCGAGGGATGGCCGGCAGCCCTTCAGCTCGCCCGCATCACCGTGCGCAACTCACCGGACTTGCCGAGCACCATCCGGTCGTTTTCGGGCGCTTCCCGAAAGATCTCGGCGTACATAGAGGACACCCTCGCCACTCAGCCGGACGAGGTAATCGAATTCCTGCTGCAAACGGCGATCCTCGAGCGGCTGTACGGCCCGCTTTGCCACGCCGTCACGGGAATTGCGCGCAGCGCGGAGCTGCTCAAGGCGCTCGATCACGAGCAGCTGCTGCTCGTCACCCTCGACGAGCGGGAAGGCTGGTATCGCTATCACCACCTGATGGGCGATTTCCTGCTGGACCGCCTGAACAGCCGCGCGCCGGACAAGGTGCCGGAACTGCATCGTCGAGCCCACCGCTGGTTCGCTTCTCAGGAGATGTGGACCCAGGCGGTGCAGCACGCGATTGCGGCCAGGGATTTCGGCCAAGCCTTGCAGTACGTCGAGCAATGTGCGATGCAGATGGTCGTCAAGGGCGACCTGCTCACCCTCGTGAGTTGGGAGCGCAAGCTGCCAGTCGAGATGATGAACGGACAGGTCGAAGTCAAGCTTGCGCTCGCCTGGAGCTTCATTCTGGTCACGCGGTTCGCCGAAGGCGCCGCGTTGCTGTCGCAGGTCGAAGAGGCGGCGGACGAAGGGCGGACTCCCGACCTATGGTGGCGATGCAAGGCGACCCGGGGCGTTCTGGCGGCAATGTCGGACGACAGCGAGCAGTCGCTGGCGCTGGGGACGGCCTGCCAGGGCCAGATCCAATACGATCCCTTCTATCGCAACGCGCTTTGCAACGTCCTGCGTTTCGGGTGCTGGAAGTCGGGCAAGTACGAGGCCTTTTACACCCTTCCCAAGCCAGCCATCTCCGACGGTGAAGCGACGTACGTGCTTGCCGAGCAATACCGGCTGTGCCTGTATGGCATGGTCGCCGCGCAGCGCTTGCAGAGCGACGAGGCGCTTGCTCGCTATGCCGAAGCGCGCCAGCTCATCGAGAAGTACGCAGGACGCCGGTCGGCGGCCGCCGCCATTCCAACTGGGCTGAGTGCGCTCCTGCGCTACGAAGCTGGCGACGTCAGCGGCGCGGAGATCGCAGTGCTGGACGAGCTGGATCTGATCGAAACGTCCGTCTTTCACGAGAGCTTTCTCGCCGCGCACCTCGTGATGGCGCGAGCCGCGTATCTTCGCGACGACCTGGCCCGCGTGGTCAACGTGCTGGAGCGCGGCCGAGAGCTTGCGCGCGAGCGCGGCTGGGACCGCTTGGTAGCCGCCTTCCTGCTCGAGCAGGCGAGATTCACTGCCGGGCGCGTCAGCGCGGCCGAACTGCGGCGGATCGTCGAGGAGATTGGCGAGATCCGGTACCGCCATCCGGCGCCGACGCGTTGCTCCTGGTCAGACATCGAAATCGCAGGCATCGCCTGCGAAGGCGTCACGGTGCTTGCCGCCTCCCGGCCCGCCGAGGCGGCGCAATTACTGCAACAGGCGTATGACGCGATGCTTCTGGTCGATGACCGGTACGGCGCGCTGCGTGTCGGAATCGACCTTGCCGTCGCACGGCATCGTGCCGGGGACCTGATCGAGGGAAACAGGATCGCGTCCCAGGTAATGAGCGCAGCGGCTGCGGCCGGGGCTGTGAGCTTCGCGCTGGAGCGATCCGCAGAGTTCGTCTCGGTCCTGACCGCGTGTCTGAAGTACGTGACGGAGCCCCATACGCGCCAGCATGCCGAGCACCTTCTCTCTCGATGCCGCGAGCGGGAGAGCCCGGGAAACAGCGCCGGCATTTCCGAGGGCAAGAAACAGCTGCTGACGGAGCGGGAACGGTCCATCGTTCAATTCATTGCCGTCGGCCAGTCGAACAAACAGATCGCGCGCACGATCGGCGTCACGCCCGAAACGGTGAAGACCCACGTCAAACGCATATTCGTCAAGCTGTCCGCTGAGTCACGGACGCAAGCCGTCGTGCGGGCTCAAAGTCTTGGCCTGCTCCGCGATGTCGAGATCAACTGACAACTGGTAGCGGTTGCGGGGGGCAGATCACAGCGGCACGAGCGAAGACTCTCAGGGCCTGCCTATAGCGGCGCTGGCAGCAGCCAACCCGCACCGAAAGAATGCCGCCGCCGCTCATAGCACGGGCGTAAATAGCGCGGGCGTAAATAGAAAAAGCCTGCATGAATGCAGGCTTCTGAATTTCTGGCGCGCCCGGAGCGATTCGAACGCCCGACCCCTTGGTTCGTAGGCGGTTCTGCCGCAGTACATACTGTTTATTAACAACGCCTTAGCAACGCCCGCCATCTACGTCACAGCATCACGCAGCTCCTTTACTAGGTCAAATAGCATCAGCGCAGCTACGTGGTGAGCGGTCGTATGGCTATGCGCCAAATTAGCGTCGCCGAGAGCGGATATCATCTCGCCGTATGCTCGTGCCGTGAGGTAGCCATTGATCATTACGCACCTAATCGCGAAGAATTGGCGGAACTTCCGAAAGCTGGACGTTGAGCTGAGGGAGCGCCAGTTTGTTGTCGGCCCGAATGCGTCGGGGAAGTCTAATTTTCTGGACCTGTTTCGATTCCTCCGTGACATCGCAAAGCCAGAAGGTGGTGGTCTACAGAAGGCCTTAAAGGATCGCGGCGGCGTTCCTAAGGTCAGAAGTTTGGCCGCAAGAAAGGACCCAGAAATCTCCATCGAAATCGCTATTGCGGAGTCCGCCGGCGGGTCCCCGTCGTGGCGCTATGGTTTGGGCATCCGCCAGGAATCAGGGGGGTTACGGCTTCCGTATGTAAGCTATGAAAAAGTTTGGCGTGGCGAACAGATGGTGCTGGATCGACCAAATGACGACGACACCAATGACCCAGACCGGCTTACACAAACGTTCCTGGAGCAGATCGGCGCAAACCAGGAGTTTCGAGAGGTTGCCAAGTACCTCCAGTCGACAACTTACCTGCACCTAGTTCCACAGTTGCTACGGTATGCAGATTTAATTCAGGCTCGGGTAGTAGAGGATGATCCGTTTGGCCAAGGTTTTCTGGAGAGAATTGCCAAGACGACTGAGAAGACTCGCAAAGCACGACTTAGAAAAATTGAGGATGCGTTGAAAGTCGCGGTTCCCCAATTGCAGCACCTTCAGTTCGTGAAAGATGTGAACAGTGGTCGACCTCACTTGCAGGCGCTCTACTCCCACTGGCGCCCCAACGCTGGTTGGCAGCAGGAGGACCAGTTTTCCGATGGGACATTGCGACTGATCGGACTGCTCTGGGCATTGCTGGAGGGGGAATCACTACTACTTCTTGAGGAGCCGGAACTGTCGTTGAACTCTGGCATTGTGGTGCAACTCGCCCCTCTAATATCCCGCCTCCAGCGGCCGCGAAAGCGACAAGTAATCATCAGTACGCATAGCGATGCATTGCTTACTGATCCCGGAATAGATGGGCGAGAAGTGCTGTTGTTGAGCCCAGATAGTGAAGGCACCTCCGTCACTGTTGCATCTGACACTAAAGAAATTCGCGCGCTACTAGAGTCCGGGTTCACGGTAGGAGAGGCAGTGCTACCCAGAACCAAACCTAACGGAATCGCACAGCTCTCGCTACTCGACTAGTCTATGATCGTGGCATGCGAGGATGCGCTGAGTGAAGCTGTAATCAGAAAGCTAGTGCAGGTAGTCCGGCCTGATATCGCGATTCAGGTTGTCTTAGGGCTCCGCGGAAAGGGATACCTCGAGGCTAAGGCGCGCCAGTTCAATCGCACCGCGCGGAACATTCCGGTTTTCCTGCTTGTAGATGCCGATACGCCGAATCCGTGTCCATCCCAGCTCAAGGCGAACTGGCTGGGGGGTCACTCGGAGCCGTATATGCTGTTTCGGGTAGCGGTGTTCGAAGTGGAATCTTGGATACTCGCAGATCGGAAGCGGTGTGCGGAGTTTCTGGCTGTTCCGCTAAATCGTATTCCGCTGAACACGGACAGTATCCCAGATCCGAAGCGGGAGCTCGTTAACGTGGCGCGTCGGTCGCGGCGACGTGACATTAAGCTCGCGTTGGTACCGGCCCATGGTGCAACGAACTCCGTAGGCCCCGAGTACAACTCTCGGCTGGCAGGTTTTGTAGCAGAGCATTGGGAACCTCTAACAGCGGCCCAGGTTTCACCAAGTCTCTCTCGCGCCATCGCCCGGTTGGCGGACATTTGAGTAAGAGTTGCGGTGCTCTGACTAGGCTTCGTGGAACCATGGAACGTCAAGCCTGAGTGATCGCGGCCAAGAGGCGGCAATCTATGAGTGCTGAGGAAAGCCTGAGAAAGCCTAAGCGCACCGCGTTGACAAGTTTCATCACCGTCGCTACTGTAAGCGCGCATTCGCAAGATGCACCCCCGCACAGCGGGACGGTCCTCAGACCATATAGATGACAGACAGTCGAGCGCAGACGGTAGAGCCGCCAGAGGCCAATCCGCAGAGCGCCAATGACGACACATTGACGAGCCGAGTGCTGAGAGACATAGAGAGATTCGTGATGAATGCAACGTTCACAAACCCTGACCGGGTGAATCTCAGCAAGTAGGCCTCCCCCCTCCTGCTGACTTCATTCGGTCTTCCCCGATGGAGTCAGTATGAAAAACGCATTAAGCATAGCGCCTGGTGCGCCGCTGCGCCGTAAGGCGCCAAGCGGCGCGCCTAGGCGCGCCCCTTTTCTTGATAAAGAGGGCGGAAACGTGCCGCCGGGATATTCCCGTCCGGTATGGAACCGCAAGCAGTGGGCAACGCGACGGACAGTTATGGACCGTCTGCGGTACTGGCAGGCGAACGGCTATCAATGCCTGTGGGTCACACTGACTTCCTCGCCTCGCAGTTCCCCTAAGCGTATCCGAGCGGACTTCCAGGCACTTCGTAAGCGCATGGGCCGCGACTTCGGGTTCAGTGGCCTTGAGTACGTGTGCGTGGATACGCGCGAAGGGCACGGTGTATTGCACATGATATGGGCCTGGAAAGATCCAGATCCGGCTAGAAAGGCCTCGTTCTATGTTCCCTTCGATTGGCTACAGGGGTCGTGGAAGGCGCTTCATGGGGCCTTCCACGTCAACGTCAAGCGTATAGGCGGCGCGGACCACGATGCGCGCCGGTTATCTCGCTACCTCGTTGCGCAGTACTGCGGCGGCCAGAACGCGCTGGTGCGCCTTTCCCAGTCCCGGATGCAATATCCATTCACCAAGATGCGCGCCCAACTCTTGCGGACAGTACGCGACCTTCCCGAGCGATATCAGCAACTGCACTTGGTAAGCGAGAAGACCAGCACTGAGGATTTCTCTAGGGTTGCGAGTTTCTTCATGTGGAGGGAGTTCCGGCAAGCCTGGGACGATCTGGTCAAAAGGCGAAGTTGCCGCGCCTTCGGCGTCGTACTTGTCTGGACCGACGGCGAGTTGAGGAGGCTATAAAATGGCCACCCTCTCTCTTCAGGAAGCAGCCGCGTACCTGCGCATTCACCCCGTCACTCTGGCGGACAAGGCGCGCGCAGGCGAGATCCCGGGCGCCAAGGTGGGCCGCGCATGGGTGTTCCTCAAAATTGACCTAGACGAGTACATCCGCTCAAAATACCCGCGGCGGGCGTTGCAGGGTGACTCCGTGGAGGTAATCGCATGTCACTCTTCAAACGCAAAGACTCACCGTATTGGTGGGTCAAGTTCAGCCACGATGGACGCCGAGTACAGCAAAGCACTGGCACTGCCGATCGCGCGAAGGCGCAGGAGTACCACGACAAGCTGAAGGCTTCCTTGTGGGACGAGGCGCGGCTTGGGGTCAAACCGAGCCGCACCTGGAACGAAGCGGTCGTTCGCTATTTGGCGGAGACGTCGCACAAGACCTCGCAGTGCAGCGACAAGGTGCATCTGCGGTGGGTAGACCCGTACCTGGGCGGCGTCGAGCTGAAGAAGATCAACCGCGATGTACTGGACCGAATCCATGCCGCGCGTCTGGCTGACGGGGTAAGCAACAGCACCGTCAATCGGACGATGGAAGTGATTCGGGCAGTGCTGCGCCGGGCCGTAAATGAGTGGGAGTGGCTAGACCGGATTCCGCGCGTGCGCATGCTGCCAGAGCCGCAGCGGCGCATTCGCTGGATTACGCACGAGGAAGCCGCTCGCCTGATTGCGGAGCTGCCTGCGCACCTTGCAGCGATGGTGCGGTTCTCCCTGGAGACGGGGTTGCGCCGTGCCAATGTGACGGGCCTGGAATGGTCGCAGGTGGATCTGGCGCGCAGGACGGCGTGGATCCATCCCGACCAGGCCAAGGCGCGAAAGGCGATTGCCGTACCGTTGAGTGATGGCGCCGTGGAGGTGGTCCGCGCGCAGCTGGGACGGCATCTGACGCATGTGTTCAGCTACCAGGGCCATCCGGTGCGCCAGGTCAACACCAAGGCGTGGCGGGCGGCACTGCAGCGGGCCGGGATCGAGCAGTTCCGCTGGCATGATCTGCGGCACACCTGGGCGAGCTGGCATGTGCAGGCAGGAACGCCTCTACACGTGCTGCAGGAGCTGGGCGGCTGGGAGTGCGTGGAGATGGTGCGCAAGTACGCGCACTTCTCAACGATGCACCTGGCGCAGTATGTGGACCGGGTATCCGGCCAGATCCCGATAGCAGCCCGGGACGAGGCTACGAATCGGCTACGCGCCTAGAAGCACAAAGGGCCTGCATGTCTGCAAGCCCTTGTGTTGGTTGGCGCGCCCGGAGCGATTCGAACGCCCGACCCCTTGGTTCGTAGCCAAGTACTCTATCCAGCTGAGCTACGGGCGCGCAGGAAAACTTTTTACTTCTTTGAAACTTGGTTG
>CAYLTE010000027.1:0-30814 GCA_964386195.1 uncultured Burkholderiales bacterium
CCTGCGAGCGCGGCATTCGCGTGTTCGACTACGGCCGCAGCAAGCGCGGCACGGGCTCGTTCGATTTCAAGAAGAACTGGGGATTCGAACCGGCTCCGCTGCACTACGAGTTCAAGCTGCTCAAACGCAGCGAGGTGCCGCAGAACAATCCCCTCAATCCCAAGTACCAGCTCTTCATCAAGACCTGGCGGCGGCTGCCGCGCCCGATGGCGAATTTCCTCGGGGGCCACCTCGTCCGCCATCTGACCTGACGCCGATGGAAGAACTGCTGTTTCTCGCCCATCGGATTCCGTTCCCGCCCAACAAGGGCGACAAGATCCGCTCGTTCAACGCGCTTCGGTTCCTGTCCAGGCACTACCGCGTACATGTCGGCGCATTCGTCGACGATCCACTGGACTGGCAGCGCGCCGACGAACTGAAGGCATTGTGCGGGGAGACATACTTCGTCGGAATGAGCAGGCGCGTGGCGACGCTGCGGGCGATGGCGGGCTTCGCCACCGGTCAGGCGCTCACCCTGCCCTACTATCGCGATCGCTCGATGGCCGCCTGGGTGGACGACATCCTGGCGAGGCGCCCCATCAAGGCCGTGTTCGTCTACTCCGCTGCAATGGCCCAGTACATCGAGGCGGCGCGAGGCATCGGACGGCTGATCGACTTCGTGGATGTCGACTCCGACAAATGGCGTCAGTACAAGGAATCGCTCCACGGCCTCAAGAAATGGGTCTACGGCCGGGAAGCCGACCGCCTGCTCGACTACGAGCGGCACGCGGCGAAGTTCGCCGACGCTTCATTCTTCGTGTCCGCCGCCGAAGCGGCGCTGTTCCGCCGTCTGGCGCCCGAATCGGCTTCCAGGATCACGCACTACAACAACGGTGTGGACCTCGAGTACTTTTCACCGGATCTGCGCTGCGAATCGCCCTACGCTGCGGATCAGAAGGCGGTGGTGTTCACCGGGGCCATGGACTACTGGCCGAACGTGGACGCCGTGACGTGGTTCGCGCGAGAGATTCTTCCGGCCGTCCGTGCGAACGTGCCGTCCGCTTTGTTCTGCATCGTCGGTTCCAACCCCGCTCCCGAGGTGACGGAGCTTGCCAAGCTGCCCGGCGTCCGGGTGACCGGCCGCGTGGAGGATGTGCGGCCGTACGTACGCCACGCGGCAGTCGCCGTCGCACCGCTTCGCCTCGCCCGAGGGGTGCAGAACAAGGTGCTCGAAGCCATGGCGTGCGGACGGGCAACCGTCGTGACATCCCAGGCGCTGGAGGGAATCGAGGCGCAGGCCGGCCGCGATGTTGTGCTCGCAGATGGCGCCGCGGATTTCGGCAAGGCCGTCACGCAGCTGCTGCGCGCACCGAACGCCGGACTCGAGACGGCTGCGCGCAGGCTTGTCGAGGCGCGCTACGGCTGGGAGCCGAACCTGCTCCACGTGCTCGAACTGCTGCGGCCATTGGGAGGATCCGGCAGCACGGCTCGAAACGGCGGCGATGTCGACGTCGCACGTCCCTCTGCCGCGGCAACCTGAGCGCATGAAGCCCGCAGACCTGAATCCGGAAACCGCCAAGGCGGCAGAGCACGTCGCGGGGTTTGGTGCGGCGTGGACACGGGCGCTGCTGGCGCTGGGAATCGGGGTCGCACTGCTCGTTCTGCTTTACCTCGACGACGTGCGCGGCATCGTCCACACCTGGTGGACCGTAGACACGTATGCGCACGGCCTGGTGGTGTACCCGGTCAGCGCGTGGCTGATCTGGCGACAGCGCAGCGTGCTGGCCACGCAGGTCCCGCGTCCGTTCCTTCCGGCCGCCCTGCTGCTCGGCGTGTTCAGCGTGCTGTGGCTGTTCGGCGATCTGAGCAATACGCAGACGCTGCGCGAGTTCGCGTTCGTGGCCTCGGTCCCCGTGCTCGCGTGGACCGTCCTCGGCAATGCCGTGTCCCGCACGCTTCTCTTCCCGCTGGCAATGACGCTGTTCGCGTGGCCCGTGGGCGAGTTCTTCGTGCCTGCCATGATCGACTACACCGCGGACTTCACCGTGGCGGCGCTGCGCGTGAGCGGAATTCCTGTCTATCGCGAGGGCAACTTCTTCATCATTCCCTCGGGAAGCTGGTCCGTGGTGGAGGGCTGCAGCGGCATCCGCTACCTGATCGCCTCGGTGTACGGCGGCGCGATCTTCGCCTATCTGAACTTCCGTGACTGGCGGCGGCGTCTGCCGTTCATGGGCGCCGCCATCGTGGTGCCCATCCTCGCCAACTGGGTGCGCGCCTACATGATCGTGATGCTCGGCCATCTGTCGAACAACCGCATTGCGACCGGCGTGGATCACATCATCTACGGCTGGTTCTTCTTCGGCATCGTGATCATGGCCTTGTTTTGGGTCGGATCCCGCTTCAGCGACCGGGACGATCACGATCTGCGTCCCAGTCTCGGCTCGTACGCCTCGCCCGGCGCCGGTGCCGCCTTTGCGCTCGCTGCCGTGATCGCCGTCGTACTCGCGGCGATCGGGCCCGGCGTCGCGCAGGGCATCGAGCGCATGACGCCGGTGCAGACCGGCAGCGTCGCCCTCCTGGTGCCCGAGGATGCCGGATCCTGGCGGTTGACCGCCTCGCGCATCACGGTGTGGGAGCCTCGCATCGAGACCCCCGTTACTTCTCACAGCGTGACCTACGCAAGGGACGGACGCTACGTAGGCGTGCTGAGCGCCTATTATCGGCACCAGGAAGCGAACGGGAAGATGCTGACCTATGGCAGCACCACCCTGGGCGACTTCAGCGTGAAAGGATGGCGTACCCTCGATCGCCGGATCGTCAGCGCCGAATTGCCCGGGGAGGAGCTGCGGGTAATCGAGCGACAGGTGGTGTCGGAAGGTCAGAAGCTGATCACCTGGCAGTGGTACTGGGCAGGTCGCCGCAACACCGTCGGCTTCTGGGAGGCCAAGCTGGCTGAGATGCGGGGCAGGCTCCAGGGTCTTGGTGACGACGCCGCAACCGTCGTCCTGTACACCTCCTACGTGGACAATCCGGAAGAGGCGCGCAGCATCCTGCGCACCTTCGTCAACGACATGGGTCCGTCGATTCAGAAGAGCCTGAGCGATGCTGCCGCACGATGAGACGATGTTCGAGCGCCTGCGCGCGGCCGGCGATGCGCCGCTGATCGCGCACGTGCTCTACCGGCTCGACGTCGGCGGGCTCGAGAATGGGCTGGTGAACCTCGTCAACAACCTGCCCTCCACCCAGTTCCGGCACGCCATCGTCTGCCTGTCGGACTACACCGACTTCAGCAAACGCATCACCAATCCGGACGTCGCCCTGTTCGCCATCCGCAAGCCACCGGGAAACAGCCCGCGCATGCACTGGCGGGTGTGGCGCCTCCTGCGCCGACTCGAGCCCTGCCTCCTGCACAGCCGCAACCTCGCCGCGCTCGAGTGCCAGATCACCGCTGCGCTCGCCGGCGTACCTGCCCGGGTACACAGCGAGCACGGCCGCGACATGGGCGACCTGGATGGGCGCAACCGGGTGGATCTCGGCATCCGCCGGGTGCTGCGCCCGCTGATTCACCGCACCATCGCGCTGTCGCGCGATCTGGAGAAGTACCTGCTCGACACGGTGCAGGTGGATGGCGCCCGACTGCATCAGATCTACAACGGCGTGGACACCAACCGCTTCCGTCCCGCCGCGGAGCGCCCTCGACTGCCCCACGCGATGTTCGACCGGCCGGATTCGATTGTGATCGGCACGGTCGGCCGGATGGAACCCGTCAAAGATCCGCTGAATCTCGCACGCGCCTTCGTGCGCTGTGCCCAGAGCACGCCGGACCTGCGCGAGCGTCTGCGGCTGGTGATGGTCGGCGACGGCAGTCTGCGAACGCAGGTGGAGGCGACGCTCGCTGCAGCCGACCTGTCCGGGCAGGCGTGGCTACCGGGTGCACGCGGCGGCATCGACGAGATCCTGCGTGGACTGGACATCTTCGTCCTGCCATCGCTTTCCGAAGGCATCTCGAACACCATCCTCGAAGCGATGGCATCCGGGCTGCCGATCGTGGCCACGCGGACCGGTGGCAATCCGGAACTGGTGCAGGACGGCGAAACCGGCCTGCTTCCCCCTCCCGGTAATGACGAAGCCCTGGCCCAAGCGATCATGCGGTACGTCCGCGAACCCGGGTTGCGCACTTCGCACGGCGCGCGCGCACGCCAGGTCGCGCTGGAACGCTACAGTCTGGGCAACATGGTGAGCCGTTACGCCGATATCTACCGGGAACTGCTCGAGCAGCGTTGCCCGCGCGCGCTCGCCACCATCCGACAGGCCTGATCGCATGCCTATTGCTTCGATCGGCCGATTCTCATCCTCCCCAGAGCCATGTGCGGAATAGCAGGCATCTTCGATAGCACCGCCAGGCGGACCGTCGATCGGGCGCTTCTGGAGGGGATGAACGCGGCGCAGTTCCACCGCGGGCCCGACGAGGGCGGCGTCCATCTGGAGCCTGGCGTCGGCCTGGCGCACCGGCGCCTGTCCATCATCGACGTGTCCACCGGCCAGCAGCCGTTGTTCAACGAGGACGGCAGCGTCGCCGTCGTGTTCAACGGCGAGATCTACAACTATCAGGACCTGATTCCCGAACTCGCCGCGCTCGGACACAGCTTCCGCACACGCAGCGACACCGAAGTGATCGTGCACGCCTGGGAAGCGTGGGGAGAGCGATGCGTCGAGCGCTTCCGGGGCATGTTTGCCTTCGCGCTCTGGGATCGCAACCGCGACACGCTCTTCCTCGCCCGCGACCGCCTGGGCGTAAAGCCGCTCTACTACGCGCTGCTCGAGGATGGACGGCTGATCTTCTCGTCCGAGCTGAAATCGCTGATGGCGCACGGCGGCTTCCGCAGCACGCTCGATCCCCGCGCCATCGAGGACTACTTCGCCTTCGGCTACATCCCGGAGCCACGCACGATCTACCTGGGGGTGGCGAAGCTGCCGGCCGGTCACACGCTGACGATTCGCCGTGGCCGGGACCTGCCTGCGCCTGTGCAGTATTGGGACGCGCGCTTCACCCTCGACCATCGGATCGGAGTCGAGGACGCGTGCGAGGAACTGCATCGCCGGCTGCGCGAATCCGTGCGTCTGCGCGTGATCTCCGAGGTGCCCCTGGGCGCCTTCCTCTCCGGCGGCGTCGATTCCAGCGCCGTGGTCGCCACCATGGCGGGGCTGTCCGACAGCCCGGTGCAAACCTGCTCCATCTCGTTCGCCGATCCGAGCTTCGACGAATCGGCCTATGCGCGCGAAGTGGCGCAGCGCTACCGCACGAATCATCACGTCGAGCAGGTCGAAAGCGATGACTTCGATCTCATCGACCGGCTCTCGTCGGTCTATGACGAGCCCTACGCAGACAGTTCCGCACTGCCCACCTACCGGCTGTGCGAACTCGCCCGCAAGCACGTGACGGTCGCGCTCTCGGGCGATGGCGGCGACGAGAGCTTCGGCGGGTACCGGCGCTATCAGATTCACCTGCGCGAAGAGCAAATGCGCAACATGCTGCCGCTGGGCTTGCGCCGCCCGTTGTTCGGCGCACTCGGCAACCTGTATCCGCAGGCACTGTGGGCGCCCAGAGTCCTGCGCGCGAAGGCGACGTTCCAGACGCTGGCACGCGATTCCGTACAGGCCTACTTCAACCTGATCGCCGTGGTCGACGATCCCACGCGGCGTCGCCTCTTCAGCCCTTCGTTCCGCCGCGAACTGGCGGGCTATTCGGCGCTCGAGGTGCTGCGACGGCACGCGCGCAACGCTCCGCAGGACGATCCGCTCGCCCTGGTGCAGTATCTGGACCTCAAGACTTACCTGGTGGACGACATCAACACCAAGGTCGATCGCGCGAGCATGGCGCATGCCCTCGAGGTGCGCGAGCCGCTGATGGACCACCCGCTGGTGGAATGGCTCGCGAGCCTGCCCTCCTCGCTGAAGCTGTCGGGCAGCGAAGGCAAATTCCTGCTCAAGAAGGCGATGGAGCCCATGCTGCCCCACGACGTGCTCTACCGGCGCAAGATGGGATTCGCCGTGCCGCTGGCGCGGTGGTTCCGCGGTCCGCTTCGCACGCGTGTGGAGTCGGTGCTGCTCGGTGAGCGGATCGCGCAGACCGGACTGTTCGACGACAGCTTCCTGCGTCAGATGGTCGCTCAGCACCGCTCCGGTGCGCGCGACTTCAGTGCACCGATCTGGTCGCTGCTCATGTTCGACGCGTTCCTGAAGCGCGCGCAGAACGGCGGGGAGACAACCGCCGCCACCTCCGCCGAATCCTCGCGCCTGTTGACCCCGGCCTGAAACGATGCGAATCCTGCACATCCTCGATCATTCGATTCCCGCCCACAGCGGCTACACCTTTCGCACGCTGGCCATCCTGCGCGAGCAGCGGCGCCTGGGGTGGGAGACGTTTCACGTGACGAGTCCGAAGCATCCTAATCCCGTGAACGCCGAAGAGAACGTCGACGGGTGGGTCTTCTACCGCACGGAGCAACCCACTGGGTGGATGACACGGTATCCGGTGCTTTCGCAGTTCGCCGTCATGGCCCAGCTCGAGAAGCGCGTCGAGGAGCTGGCGCACAGGATCCGCCCGGATGTGCTGCACGCGCACTCGCCGCTTCTCGATGCAAAGCCGGCCATCGCGGTAGGACGCCGGCTGGGAATCCCGGTGGTCTACGAAGTGCGCGCGTTCTGGGAAGATGCTGCCGTCGACCACGGAACCGCGCGTGAAGGCGACCTGCGCTATCGCGCTACGCGCGCACTGGAAACTGCCGCGCTGCGCGACGCGACCGCCGTGACGACGATCTGCGAGGGACTGCGCGGCGAAATGATCGGACGCGGCATTCCTGCCGAGAAGATCACCGTGATCCCCAACGCCGTGGACATCGAAAAGTTCGCGCAATCCGCCGCTCCGGATGCCGACTTGCAGTCGCGCCTGGGCCTTGCGGGCGCGACGGTGGTGGGTTTCATCGGTTCGTTCTACGCCTACGAAGGGCTGGGACTGCTGCTGCGCGCCGTACCGAAGATGCGCCAGCGTGTCCCGAACCTGAAGGTGCTCCTGGTGGGCGGCGGTCCGCAGGACAGCGACCTGCGTGCACTTGCCCAGCAACTGGGACTACAGGACAACGTGGTGTTCACCGGTCGCGTGCCTCACGATCAGGTGACAAAGTACTACGATCTCATCGACGTGCTCGCCTATCCGCGGCTGCCGATGCGCCTCACCAACCTGGTGACACCGCTCAAACCGCTCGAGTGCATGGCGCAAGGCCGTCTGCTTGTGGCCTCGGACGTCGGCGGTCACCGCGAGCTGATCGAGGACGAGAAGACCGGCCTGCTGTTTCCCGCCGGCTCCGCCGATGCCCTCGCAGACCGGATCGTCGGTCTGGTGCAGCAGCCCCAGCGCTGGCCCGAGTTGCGCGCAAACGCCCGGCGATTCGTCGAGGTCGAACGCAACTGGACGAAGAGCGTATCCCGCTATCAGAACGTTTACGCGCGCTGCCTCAAGCGCAACCCGGCCGATGAGCGCAGTGCTCGAGCACCCTCGAACCCGTAGCGACCCGCCGCGCGTGGTCATGGCCGGGCCGCTCCCGCCGGGTATCGGCGGCATGGTCACCGTGATCGAGGACCTGAGCGCCTCGCGACTTGCGCGCGACGTCGACCTCGTCCTGTTCGATACGAAGAAGACCACGCCGCACGGCCGCTCCCTCTGGCAGGGCGTCGCCGCGCGGGTCAGGCTGTGGTCCAGGTGGTGGCAGGCACTGCGCGGTGCGACCGTCGCACACATCCACACCTGCAGCGGCCTGTCCTTCTTCCTGGACGGCACGCTTCTGCTGCTCGCTCGTATGCGCGGTGTGCCGACGCTATTGCACATCCACGGTGGATTGTTCGAGGACTTCCTGACGGATCTGTCCCCCCTCGCACGGCGTACCGCCCAGTTCATCGCCCGCCACGCCAGCGAGGTGGTGGTGCTGTCTGCCGCCTGGCGCGAGCGGCTCGCCCCGCATCTGCCCGGCGCCCGGTTGAGCATCGTGGAGAACGGCATCTGCCTGCCGTCCGAGACGCTCGAGCGTCCGCATCCCGAGGTGCCGACCGTCCTGTTTCTGGGGGATATCTCGGTAGCAAAGGGCGTGGAGGATCTCATCGAGGCGGCGGGACGACTGAAGCAGCCTTTCCGCCTCGTGCTAGTCGGGGGCGACAACCCCGCCGGTATCAGCGGTAAGTTCAAGGCGCGTGCTCAGGCGCTAGGAATCGGCGAACGCGTGACCTTCACCGGACCGGTTTACGGCACGGCGAAGTACGATTATCTGCGCACCGCGGACGTCTTCACCCTGCCATCCCACGCCGAAGCAATGCCGATGTCCCTGCTCGAAGGAATGGCCTACGCTCTGGCCGTCGTTGCGTCTCGTGTCGGTGCGATTCCCACGGTGATCGAACCGGAGCGCACCGGTCTACTCGTCGAGCCGCGCGATGTCCAAGGGCTCGCAGCCGCGCTCGACCGCGCGCTGTCCGATGCCACGCTGCGCGATCGCATGGGACGGGCCGCGCAGCAGGTCGCACGCGAGCGTTACAGCGTGGATCGTGCGGCCGGGGAACTCGTCGCACTGTACCGGAAGGTGACGGCGTGAAGCAGGATGCGAGCAAATCTGCGGCGCCGTCCGGGTTCGAGGCACGCTGGCGCGAGCGCTTCCAGCGCTTCGGTACCGCACACGACGACGATGCGAGCATCGCCGGCTGGTCCTCGTCGGGACTCGATGCGCGCTATCGCAATTTCTGCAGGGTATGGGCGGGCGCCCTCGCCGGAAGCGTGTGGGTGGATGCAGGGTGCGGTGCCGGCACGTACGCGCGCCGGCTGGCGCAGGAAGGACTCGACGTCCTCGGCCTCGACTACTCGTACCCGACGCTGCGCAAGGCTCGGGAGCGCTCTCCCGCGATCACCGCGTGGGCGGCAGCGGACGTCACCCGGTTGCCGCTGCGCAGCGCCAGCGCAGACGGACTGCTGTGCTTCGGCGTGATGCAGGCGCTGGGATCTGCCGAAGCAGCGGCGCGAGAGATCGCCCGCGTGATCAAGCCGGGCGGCGAAGTCTGGATCGACGCACTCAACGCCGACTGCATTCCCGACGCGCTGAAACTCCTTCTGCAACGCCTGCGCGGCCTGCCTCCTCACTTGCGTTACGATCATCCGGATGAGTTGATCGAGGCGCTGCGCAGAAGCGGTTTCTCGGATGTCCGCGTGCACTGGGTGCCGATCATGCCGGGCAGGTTGAGTGCGTTCCAGGGCTTCGTGGAAAGTGCACCGATGCGCGCACTCCTGCATGCGCTCCCGCTCCTCGGCAAGTGGATGAGCCATGCGTTTGTGCTGCAGGGCAGGCGCACCAGTCCAAAGCACGGAAGCGAGGGCTGAAGAATGTTGTCCTCGCTGACGCGCATCGTTGCAGGACGCATTGCACCAGGGGGGAGCGATGCGCGCCTCTCCATCCTGATGTATCACCGCGTGCTGCCCCAGCCGGATCCTCTGCTGCCCGGGCAGATGCATGCGTCGCTGTTCGATACGCACATGCGTTCCTTGCGCACGCACTTCAACTGTCTGCCGCTCGACGAAGCGGTCACACGGCTGCGAGAAGGGACGCTTCCCCCACGTGCCGCCTGTGTCACGTTCGACGATGGCTACCGGGACAACGTGGACGTGGCATTGCCCATCCTCCGCAGGCACAGCATGCCGGCGATCTTCTTCATCGCCACCGGCTACCTCGACGGCGGCCGCATGTTCAACGATACGGTGATCGAGGCCATCCGAGGTGCACGCGTCGATGTGCTCGACCTCTCTGACATGGATGCGGGACGCCTCTCCCTGAGCACGCTGGAGGAGCGCCGGGCCGCGGTATCGGCGTGCCTGAAGGCCGCGAAGTACCGGGGTTTCGATGCCCGCCACGACTTCGTCACCGAACTCGCCCGGCGTTCGCAAGCTGCGCTCCCCGACGACCTGATGATGGACAGCCCGCAGGTCAACGTGCTTGCGCAAGCCGGCATGGAGATCGGTGCGCACACCGTGAATCATCCCATCCTGCTCAAGGTCGACGACGAGCAGGCGCGCCGCGAGATGGCGCAGAGCAAGCAGCAACTCGAAGTCCTCACCGGACGGCCGGTGACACTGTTCGCATACCCGAACGGCATTCCGGGCGTCGACTACGGCCCCGCGCACGTGCGGATGGTCGGCGAGGCGGGCTTTCGGGCAGCGGTTTCGACATCGGTGGGGATCTCCACGCAGTCCACGGACGTCTATCAGCTGCCGCGTTTCACGCCCTGGGACCGCACCTCCGCACGCTTTGCCCTGCGTTTGCTACGCAACTGTGCCTCGAGTCGGCCGGTGTTCGCGTGAGCGCTGCGGGAACACGCATGGCTCGCAGGCTCGTCGTCCTCGGCAACACCCTTACCGCGCTTGCGGTGTGCCGCGACGCCCGGCGCCGCGGGTTCGAGCCCGTGCTGGTGGACCGCACCTGGGGAATCGCTTTCAACACGAGGACTGCCAGCCCCGTACTTCTCGATTCCGCCTCGAGCGACGAGGACGCGTGCGACGCGCTGTGCAGACTTGCCCAAGGCCAGACGGCATACCTGATCGCCACCGGAGACGTGTGGGTCCGCTTCATCATGGCGAACCGCATCCGCCTCGATGCCGCCTTCACGCGCGTCCTGCACGCCTCCAACGAAGCCCTGGCGGTGTGCCTGAACAAGGCGAGATTCGCACGCTGGTGCCGGGACAATGCCGTTCCTGCGCCACAGCCGTGGTTCCCCTTCGACGAACCGCGCCCTCCCGAGATGAACCTTCCCCTCTTCGTCCGACCCGCGGACACGATGCACGAACGTCCGCGCGGAGGGATTCCGAAGGCGGCCGAAGTCCGATCCGAGGATGAGCTGTCCAAGCTGCTTGGCAGATATGCGGCGGCGGACGTCGTTCCTCTGGTGACCGAATCGTTGCTGGGCGAGCCGCTCGTGCAGTATTCGGTGGCGGTCGCCCGCAACGGCGCGCAGTCTCAATCCTTCGTCGCGATCAAGGCGCGCCCGGGGCCGGAGGCCTGCGCCGTGGGAACGTATGTAGAGCTCAGTGGGAACGACGAAATCGAGACGAGCGTCCTGGAAGCGCTCGGCAAGCTGGGTTATTACGGCATCGCAGAAGTCGAGGTGCTGTGCTCGATGCGCACCGGCCGGCACGTGCTGATCGAAGTCAACGCCCGGCCGTGGCTCCAGTACTCCCTCGTGGCGGCGTCGGGATACGACTTCCTTGCAGTCCTCATGGGCGAGCACCCACCTGCGCCGAAACGAGCGTCGCGAACCGCCTGGCTCAACTGGCATGACGACCTCTACGTCGCCTGGTCACGCAGCGTCGGGATGGTGCGCCGAGGCGACCTGGGCCTGCCGGTATACCTGGCGAGTCTCTTGCGTGCGCGCGCATTCGCGGTCTTCGACTGGCGTGACCCGCTCCCCGCCTGGCGGCGAGTTGCCGGCCGCAGTGGCAGACGCGAGCAAGAGATTCGCATGCGCGTGGCAAAGTAGACAATTCCTTCACCCTCCGGCATTCCAGCGTACCGTTCGGCACCGAACCAACATGCCATCCACCCTCCACAGGACCCTGCTCAACGCCCTGACCCCGGCGCGCATGCGCCTGTACAACCTCGTGCAGTCGCGCACGGCGTGGGACGCTGCCCGAATCAAGGCATACCAGGAAGCCGAACTGCGTAAGCTCGTCGAATACTGCTGGGACAATGTGCCCTTCTACCGGTCTCGGTGGCGTTCTCACATCTCGGCGCCCGCAGACATCCGTACGATCGAGGATCTGCAGCAGCTGCCCATTCTTTCCAAGGACGAGCTGCGTGCCGAGCTGGATGCGTTGACCACTACCGTAGCGAAAAACCAGGGATCGCCGGCTCGCAGCGGAGGCAGCACCGGCAGACCGACGCTGTTCCGGATGAACAAGTTCGACGAGGAGATGGCCTGGGCGCAGATGTACATCGCCTGGTCGTGGGCCGGGTTCACGCCAGGCGCCCCTTTTCTCGTCGTCGGCGGCGAGTCGCTCGGCATCGGGCTGAGCGACCGCCGCACCTGGAAGGACTGGATCGTCAACCGCTGGGTCACCAGCGGCTCCAATCTCACTCCTGCGCGCGCACGCATGCTGGCGGCGTCGCCGCAGTTCGGGAAGATCGAGTTCATCTACGGATACCCGAATGCGATTCGCGAGCTTGGAGAACTGCTGAGCGAACTGAAGGCGGTTCCGCCACGCCTGCGCGGTATCACGTGCACCGCTGAGGTCATGCGCCCCGACGTCAGGGAGCGGATTTCGCGGACCTTCGGCAACGTGCCGGTGAGTGACCAGTACGGCCTGAACGATGGTGGACTTCTTGCCGCGGAAGGGCCCGATCGTGACGGACTACACGTCTTCTTCCACCGGGCGATCCTCGAGGTTTGCGATTCGGAGAATCGGCAGATCACCAAGGCAGGAGAGACCGGTCGGGCGATCGCGACGAGCCTCACCAATCTGGCGACCCCGTTCGTGCGCTACGAGACGGGGGACGAGGTCCACTGGAAGACCTGGGAGCCGTCCGCAAGCGGCATCGCCTGGCCTCGCATCGGTCCGGTGGACGGACGCACCGGCGATCTCATCTTCCTGCCCAGCGGACGGCGCATCGCCATGCCGGGACTGACGCTGGTGATGCGCTGGATGGAGGGATTGCACGCCTATCAGTTCATCCAGACCGCACCCGACGCGGTCACGGCGCGGCTGCAACGCGGACCGGCCTTTACGATGACGGAAGAAGAGGTGATCGCCTATCTCGAGTCGAAGATCGCCGACGAAGTCCGGTGGACGATCGTCTGGGACGCGCCGGAGCTCACGCGCAACAGCAAAGTCCTGATCATCCGCAACGACTGGTTGCGTGCTCAGGGTCTGTCGCGGCCGCCCAGCACCTGATACACCAGATTCATCCCGATACAACCGGAACCACGTTAAATGATTGGCAAGCTTCTCGGAGCCCCTCTGCGGTACAAGCTGACCCGGCCGCTGCACCTGCGTCTGGTAGCCGCCGATTTCGGTGGAGGGGTTCGCCCCACCTCGGACGACCGCACCCACCTCGTAGCCGCCATCGACTGGCTGTGCCGCGCTCAGGACATTCGCAACGAGCGAGGCGACGCGGGCAGCGTCTCCGCGGGCTGGAACTTCGAGGACGGCTGGCTACCGGGCTATCCGGAAACCACCGGATACATCATCGAGACCTTCATTGCAGCCGCGTCCTTCCTCGAACGCCCCGATCTGCTCGCCCGCGCGCAGCGGATGATCGACTGGGAGCTATCGCTGCAGCACGACGACGGCGCATTCCCGGGACACTTCGGCGAGCCGGGCAGCCGGCCCGTCATCTTCAACACCGGCCAGATCATGCACGGCATGGTGGCAGGCTACCTTCAATTCGGACGCGCCGAGTGTCTCGATGCCGCTGTGAAGGCCGGGCATTGGCTGGCGCGTAACCAGGAGCCGGAGGGGTTCTGGCGCAAGTTCGAGCACTATGACATCGCGCACGTGTACAACACCCGGGGCACCTGGGCGTTGACCGCTACCGCCCTTCTGGCGCATGACACTGCCCTCGTTCAAGCGGCCCGGCGCAATCTCGACTGGGCAGTCAGCCAGCAGACCTCATCCGGCTGGTATCGCAACAACGCCTTCACCACCGGCGCCAACCCCTACACGCACACCATCGCCTACGCCATCCGCGGCCTGCTCGAGAGCGGCGTGCTGCTCGGCGAGGAACGCTACATCCGCTCGGCCCTGATCGCCGCGAAGGGCCTCGCGGCACGACAGCGCGCGGACGGCTGGCTCGCTGGCACCTATGCCGACGGCTGGGCGCCGACCGCGACATACAGTTGCGTCACGGGCGTCGCGCAGATGTGTCTCAACTGGCTGCGGCTTGCGCAGGAGACGGGCGAGGACGCACTGCGTGACAATGCCAAGCGCGGAATCGAGTATGTCAAGCGCACTCAGCGCCTCGACGATCCGTTCGAGGCCGCGCGTGGCGGCATTCCAGGTTCGCATCCCATCTGGGGCGCCTACTCTCGCTTCGAATATCCGAACTGGGCGGCGAAGTTCTTCGCGGACGCAGTCCTGATCCAGGCGACAGACCGCCCCCTCCCGCCCGTTCCCGTACGAGCCGGCAAGAAGGTGCCTGTCCATGCCTGAACCATCGGTCCTGATTCTCTGCGGGCGCGCCGCGCGGCATCTTTACATCGCCAACCGGCTCAGCGCGACCTCGAACGTGGTCGGCATCGTGCACGAAGCCGGATCGCACTGGACGGCGAAGAAGGTGATGAAGCTGCTTCGTCCGGATAACTTCCTGCGCAAGGTGTGGCGCTGGCTGCGTGACCGCAAGCGCTACGCGGGCAACCCTGAGGCGAAGTTTTTTTTCGGGACCCGGCCTGCCACGCTGGACCGCCCCGAACTCGTCACCCTGGTGCCCCACATCAATCACCCTGACGTGCCGGCGCTTGCAGACCGGCTCAAGCCGGACGTCATCGCCGTCTTCGGCACCTCGCTGCTCAGAGGCGCCCTGCTCACCAAGGGCCGTCTCGGGATCCTGAATCTCCACGGCGGCCTGTCACCGGAGTATCGCGGCGCCGATTGCACGTTCTGGGCGCTCTACAACGGCGAGCCAGAGAAGATCGGCTGTACGCTCCACTTCATCGATGCCGGGATCGACACCGGCAAGCTGATCGCACACATCTGCCCGGAAGTGAACGAAGGCGACGACGAACTCACCCTGTTCTGGCGTGCCGTGCAGGACAGCGCGGAGGTGTATGTCGAAGCAATTTCCCGACTCGGCCGCGGCGAGTCGCTCGGGGTGGCGCAGGGCAGCAAGGGAAAGCTGTATCAGGTGAAGGATCGGGGGCTTCGGCACGAGCGGCGCCTGGCGTCGTCCTTCGAGAGAGGGCTGCTGCGCGGGCTGAGGCTACCTCGGCGTGTTACGTGGTTCCACGAATGAAGGTAAGAAACCTAGGGTTCCGCTAGGAGCGAGATCAACCTGCGCTAGAGCCCCAACCACCTAGCGATGATGTTTCTCTGCATCTCCGAGGTACCCGAATAGATCGTCCCGCCAATCGCATCCCGAAGCGTCCGTTCGACCTCGTACTCCATCATGAAGCCGTAGCCGCCGTGGATCTGGACTGAATCCATCGCTGACTTGACTAGGGACTCGCTGACAAACAGCTTGGCAATCGAGGCATCCAGATTCGAGTTCCGCGTATGGTCCAGGCGCCAGGCGGCACGGTACGTCAGCAATCGGGCCGCCTCGAGCTGCACCTTCATGTCTGCGATCTTGTGCGCGACAGCCTGAAACTTACCGATCGCCTGACCAAATTGATTGCGCGTACGCGCATACGTAACTGACGTCTCCAGCAAACGTTCGATCGCGCCCACATGACTTGCGACCAGTAGGGTGCGCTCCCAGTCCATCGCGGTAGCGAACACTGCTGAGCCACCCCCGACCGTCCCCAGCACATGCTCTTCGCCTACCTGCATGTCCTGAAACGAAATCTCCCCCACAGGTGACGTTCGCAGTCCCATCTTCTCCATCTTCTTTCCGACGGAGAACCCCGGATGGCTGGTCTCGACCAGGAACGCAGTCAATCCCCCATGAAATCCCTTGCTGCCATCGGTAACCGCGAACACGATCGCCACATCCGCGACCGGCCCATTGGAAATGAATGTCTTGGACCCATTGATGCGCCAACCGCTTCCGTCTCGCTCGGCCTTGGTCCGCATCGAGAACGTGTCAGACCCAGACCCGGGCTCGGTGATCGCGTGGGCACCAACCAGGGTGCCATCGCATAGACCAGTCAGATAAGCTCGCTTCTGCGCCTCGTTCCCATGCTTGGTCACCGGCATCACGCACGCGAGCAAATGAGCGCACAGGGAGAACACCAATCCCCCGTCCCGGCATCCGTAACCGAACGCCTCCAGCGCAATCGCAGTAGAGAGGGCGTCGAGTGCGGTTCCACCATATTCCTCGGGGGCAGGCAGTCCCTGCAGTCCGATCTTTGCGCATTCCCGCCACAGGTCGCGGGAGAACTCCTGGTCTCTATCGCGCTCCATCAGGCGGTCATTGAGCGCTCCCTGCGCGAACCGAATGACACTGTCGCGGAGAATGCGCTGATCTTCCGTGAGGGCGAAATCCATCAGCCCATCTCCTTGAGGCGCTGGTAATCGATCTTGTCGGTGGATGTCTTCGGCAATGTATCCAACCAAGAGAACCGGTCGGGAATCATGTACAGCGGGAGTCGTTCTGAGCAGAATCGCTTCATCTCGATGAGCGACGGACGCTGGCCGTCCTTGCTGCTCAAGAACCCGATGATGCGTACGCCTGCCTCTTCGTCTGGCAGTGCCACCACGGCCACTTCCTTGACTGCCGGGTGCTGATATAGACCTGCCTCGATCTCACCGAGCTCGACCCGGTAGCCTCGACGCTTCACCATTCTGTCGCGGCGACCCCTATAGATGTAACACCCTGCCTGCTCTTCCACCACGACGTCCCCGGTGCGATACCACCGGGTACCGTCCGCAGCGGTGATAAACGCCCTAGTGGTCTGCTCGGGCAATGCCCAGTATCCCTGCATCACACCGCGACCGCTAATGCACAACTCTCCCTCGCCTCCTGCCCGTACGGCGTTCCCCGTCTCATCGACTACTCGCCCATCGAGATGCGAGCAGACCGCGCCGATCGGGTACGGGGCGGTACGATCCGCGGGGACCGGCAGTTTCACCTCGTAGAAGGTGCACACGTTGGTTTCCGTCGGACCGTACAGGTTGAAGTAGCGTGGGTGCGGCCACAGCTCGGTAAGCGTTCGCAGGTGCTTCACCGGAAATACTTCGCCCGCGAACAGAACAGTCCGAAGTCCCACATAACTGCGAGACGGCAAGTCGCCGAACTGCGCGATCAGGCTGAGGATCGACGGTGCCGAATACCAGATGGAGATACTCTCTTCAGCGATCAGCTGCGCCAGGCGCTGAGGATCCTTGCCCGCATCCTCCGAGATGAGAACGAGAGAGGCACCATGCTTGAGCGACACATGGACATCCAGGATCGACAGGTCGAAGTGAAACGGCGCATGGGACGAAAAACGGTCTTCGTGCGTCGGCTCGAACACCTCGGTGCACCAATCCACGAAGCTGACGGCATTCTCGTGAGAAAGCATCACCCCCTTCGGTTTACCTGTAGACCCGGAGGTGTACAGAATGTAGGCCAGCGATTCGGGCTTCGGCCATACCGTCTCGGCGTGCTGAGCTGGCCCCATGGTGTCCAGCGCTTCAGTGAGACCTTTCCCTTCCCCGACAACAGGAAGCACGATCACATTCGGCTGGGCACCCAACGCCTCGAACTCTGCCCTGAACCGCGCTTCGAACTGCGCCTCGACGATCGCCACCTTCACGGAGCAGTTGTGCATGATGAACGCGTTGCGCGCCGGCGGAGCGCTCGGATCGACGGGAACATACGCAGCGCCCGCCTTCAGGATACCGAGCATGCTGGCAACGCCGTCGATGCTCTTGCGAAGGTAGAAACCGACCCGATCGCCGGAAGCGACGCCCTGCGCAATCAGGCGATCGCGAAGTCGATCGGACAGCGCATCGAGTTCGGCATACGTGATGGAAGCTTTCCCCGGCTCCACGACGGCAGTACGACCGGGGAAACGTTGCGCAGCTTCCGTGAAAGCTCGGTGCAGAGGTCCGGACATGACGTACGCTCCTCTATTTCATCTTGCTCGACACCAGGGACGAAATCTTGTTGAGCGTGTCGAGGTGTTCCTTGTCGGCCTCATGTGCTTCGAGCGTGATCCCGTACTTCTCCTCCAGGTGCAGGACGAGCTTCAGGGTGGCGATGGAGTCGAGGATGCCTGTGGTGATCAGCGGAAGGTCATCGGTCAGATTCGACGGATCCTCCCCAGGAAGGAATTCTTTCAGGATGAAATCCTTTACCGCTGCCTTCAGCTGCTCGCTCATTACGATGCTCCGTTCTAGAAATTGACTCAGCTAATGCGAGACCGTCAACGCTTTGCCGCGTCGAAAACCTCGGCGCGCAAGGACATGAGATCTCGGTAGAGACGCTCCGCCGTCACTTCGTGACCGCGTGCATTGGGGTGATGGTCCCATTCGGCAAGCCGGATCGTTGCGACATCGTGATCGGCGTACACATCGTCCATGTTGATCATGACGAATCCGGACTCCTGAGCGATCTTCAAAATCTCGGGCGTCTCTTCCACCCATTCGCCCTGGCGCACCTGCGGCAGGAAGATCCAGACCGGGACGATTCCGCGGGACCGCGACTTCTCCACGATGTCTCGGTAGATATACATCAGGATCTCGGCACCGAAAGGCGAAAGGGCGCGCATTGCGGCTGCTTCGTCCATCTCTGGCGTCACGCCCGCTTCATCTACAATCTTCCGAAGTCGCTCGAAAGGAATTTCCAGCCGGTCCCGTGCGGCGTTCGCCAGGTAACGAACCGATCGCTTGATCTCCCGTCCTGTCGCGACGTAGTACACGGCGTTCGGCTGCAACTCCAGTGCTCTGGCGAAAGGCAGTAGCTGCTGCGGTGGCTCGTAGCCGGGAACCGCCATGTTGAGCAGTTCGTACCGCTGGAATGGCCCTTCATTGAACTCGGTGTTCAGCCTATCTTCGATCAGAGCCTCAAACGTTTCCCCGTCCGCGACCCCCCATCCCATAACCGATGACGCGCCGAGAACGACCGCGCGATAGGTTCCAGGCGCAGGGGTGTCGTCGTAATCGCGGTCCCGCATGCCGAAGCGATTGATGCTGATGGGCCCATATCGGGAATTGAACACAAACGAAGGGATCAGCTCATTTCGCTGGAATCCCTGAACGAAGCGCTTGATATTGGCGTTGTCAACATCTAGCCAGTTGGCCGGCTTGTTCGTGTACACCTCCCAAAGCTGGGAGTTGAACCGGTCGACTGAAAGCAGGTTCTCGTAGTATCCACGCTCGAGCTTGGCCGTATCGAGGCGGCTCAACTGCCCGGACCGCAGGGAATGGACGAACGTCGCAACCTCGGGCCCCAGCTTCTTCGCGACACTCTCTACGCCCACTGCCACGAGCGCGACGAGCGCGATGATTGTAACGGCCCGTTGACGAGACCAATCAGTTTGTGATTGCTCCGTCGCCCTGACATTTCGCATCGAAGCACGAGGAATGCTGCCGATAGTGATGACCGCCAGGACGATGAGCGGATACACCAGAAACTCGGCGTTGTAAGGCCCTTTCAGCGCTGCCCATAGGGAAAACCAGTCCGACAGCGTCTCTGCCGTCCAGAAGGACCAGAGCACCGTGATGAACCAGAATGTCGCATACGTCTTCAATACCAGCTTGGCGACATCGCCCCAACTGCGCTCTTCCCTCCCCAACGTGCGCTTGCGCCCGTGCTTGATCTCGTACAGCGAGTTGAACACCACCAGCACCCCGAGGATCGCCCAGAACAATATATCCTGCCAGACGAGCAGCATGGTTCCCCGCAGCCAGAACCACTGATAGGCGTGCAGGAACCAGGTCATCAAGAACACATAAAGCGTGGCGATGACGAGTGCCTTTGTGGTGCCAAGCTTACGCAGCTTGAAGACGGCCGGATAATAGAAGAGCTTCTGCATGAAGTCCTTCCAATAGATGTTGATCCGGCGCCAGAAGTCGGTGAAGCTGGATGCGAGAAGGTAACGATTGTGCGTTTCGGGCAAGCGGAACCCGAACAGATGCAGCATGCCAACGACGAGGTGGAACAGCCCCGACACGCGCAGATACAGCATGAAGTTCGAGACCAGGTACTGCGTCAGCTGCGAGGGCTCAGCCACCTCATGCGGCGCCAACGTCAGGTGGTAGTAAAAGATGCGGTACAGCAGTAGGTGGATAACACCTCGAACGATCCAATCCACGCCTACCTGGTATGTGCGGTAGGCGTCATCGTCGAAGTAGTTGGTGCGAAAGGTCTTGTAATCGACCACCGGAAACAGCGGGAAGCACGCGTTTGGCAGCATGAAGAAGTACGCGAGCTTCTGAGACCAGGTGCCGGAGGTTTTCTCATGCTTCAGGTCATACAGGTAGACCAGCAGCCGGAACATGAACATCGAGCCGAGGATTGGCCAGATGGCTTGCGACCATGGGGCTGGCACGAACGCGGCGCGCTGGGCAATGAGCACACCGCCAACCAATACCAAAATCCCCGCCCTGACCTGGAACGAAAATGGCAGGTGGCAGATAGCGATCAGGACCACGCCAATACCAACGAGCCAGGCACCATTGACCAGTCCCATCACCAAGCCGATGCCAGCCAGGCTGAGAAAGGCGAAGAACGGAAAACGATAGGGCAGCGGGAGCCATGCGTGGATGGCGAAGCCAGCGAAAGCCAGGACACTCAGCCGGATGAAGGCAGCCGACTCGATTTGGAACTGGCGGAAAAGTAGGATGACAAGCCCCAGTTGGGCAAGAACCAGAAGATACTTCGCGATACTGATAGTCGATTTCGCGACGGGTGGAGTCGATGAACCCGCTCCGAGCCGATTGGCAATCGTTGTCATCCGTTAATCCAAGTTCGCTTGCAGTAGTGTCAATGGAGTGGTCCACATGGCGGTCGGCATCGCCGCGCGTGTAGCGAGTTCCCTCTATCGCGCAGCCATTAGGATAGAAGGGGGCCGCTCGTAGCGGACCCTACAAACGGAACAACCAGGCCGCCTGTCCGGCAGAGCCGTTCTGTTGAGTTGCCACGGGCTCAACCTTAGGAATAGTGGACGCGATGCGTCATGGATTTTACCTGGATTACTGATCGCAGTTTGTTGTATTTTTTCACTTCTTAGGCATTTACGGCGTGCCGATGTAGAGTCTTTAGGGTGGCCGTTCTCGCTGGAACGTTTCGCCTGGTCACCATCCATGATTTTCCACGTCGGGCACGGACGACAATCTCAGCCAGGTTTCTGGTAGGTTAGTCAGGATTCACAGACTAGCTCTACGCAAAGCACCTTCCATCCTCTAAACGTAGTTTGATGTAACCACATGCAACCCCCGGACGTAATCCAACGATCCGTTCTGCCGTCCGTCCTTGTAGCGGACGTCAATGCACTAGGGATGATCGGCGTCTTACGTTCCCTAGGGCGTGCCGGCTATCGAGTGCACGGCTACTCCTCGAACCCTGAGGCACTCGGGTTCGCGTCCAAGTTCAACTCCCATCCCATCTTGGCGCCAAGCTACAGCGACCAGCACTTCGTTCCATGGCTGCGGACTTACCTTGAGGCGCACGCGATTGACGCGCTCGTGCCGACCGAGGCCTGCCTACTCGCATTGCTGCCCCACTTGGACGAATTTCGCGCGTTACTACCCCTCCTGCCTCCGCGGTCTACGCTGGAGTTGTGCTTCTCCAAGGTAAGGGTGGTGGAGTCGTTTTTAGAGGCATCTGACTCGAAGCTGACGTCGTGCATGCCCGTCTCTGGCACATTTCATCGAGACACGGCGCTACTCGAAGGCGATGCAGTCCGGGAGCTGGGCATGCCGATGTGGATCAAGGGCGATGCGATCCACCACAAAGCGGTTCGAGGCGGAGTGGTCAAGAAGGCGGCCTCGCTTGAAGAAGCACTTGGGACCATCGCCGGGTTGCTGAACGACTACGAGGCACTTTCGGCGCAGTCGCACGTTTCCGCGCCCGTGCAGGTAGGCGCCAATTTCCTCATCGACGGCAACGAGGTGCTTGCTGAGTCGATGATGGTCTCGCTCCATGACAATCCGCACACGGGGGGTACGAGTGGACTTCGGCGCACATTCAGACATGAGGCGATTCGAGACGACGCATTGCGACGACTTCGCCATCTCGGCTGGCGAGGCGTGGCTATGGTGGAATACAAGTGGGACCCTGCAACGGATGCCTTCTTCTTTATCGAGCTGAATCCTCGTTTTTGGGCGGGCTTGCATCTCGACTTGTATGCGGAGGTAGATTATCCACGCCTGTTGCTCGATAGACACTTCGGCCTTCCCGTAGCTTTTCCAGTTCGGCCGCGACGCGATATCACGGCAAGATGGACATTGCCGACGGACTTTGGCCACATGCTCTCCAAAATGCGCGATTCCCTTCTGCCGCTTCGAAAGCGCATGTGGGCACCGCTCGAGTTCCTCCTGCTATTCCTAGCGCCGAACGTACGCGACGACCTTCGATTCCCAGGAGACGAACGGTTGTACTGGAAGCAATGGAGGCAGTTGCTGAAAAACTGAGCTGTAGTGAGCTCAGGATCACTTCGTCGATCGCTCGGCAAAATAGACATCAGGCCGCAATCGTCCACGTGCGATCTGTCCCAGCCTGATGCGCTCGTAAAGAACATCCACGCAACGAAAGCCCACCCGCTCCATTACTGCGCGGGACGTCGCGTTGTGCGACTCGATCGCTGTCATGACGCGTCGTACGCCAGGCACCTGAGAGGCAGCGTAGACGCGTTGGCGTACGGAACGTTCGTGCAAGCCCGTCCGCCGCGCTTTTGGGTGGGTGTATGCATTAAAGAGCACGGCGGTGCCCTGTGGATACTCATAGCGTTGGCCGACGTAAGGAAACGTAGATTCCCGCTGATGCGGGACCAGCCATCCAAAGTGCGCCAGTACCCCTTCCTTGACCGCCGTGAACAACAGCATGCCTTCGAATATCCGCTGACTCGCTGTCCGGACGAAGTCCTCCTGCGATAGCCAGCGCTCGGTCTGCTCGAATAGGGTCAAGTCCTCCAACCGGTTGCATGCAAACTCACCAGCTACATTACCGGACGTCGACGGGCCTACTTCGATGGCGTAGAGCAACAGGAAGCGATCGCTCCACATCCATCTGACCCAAGGTAGATTCGAAATGCGGCGATTGATCTTCCTGAGGTGACGGCCGTACCGCCGCCTCAAGGTCTCACGATCACGCATCGGCGACGCCAAGCTGCTACCCGTACTTTCGGTAGAGTGGGGCCAGCAACGTACGCGCACCGAAACCGCTCGACACCTGGGCCCCGACGATGTCGGGATTTGCGTTCGCTTCGATCAGCAGCACGCCGTCCCGGGACACGGCAACGTCCCAACCGAGACTGGGCAGCTGTGGAAACGCCTTCGCCGCACGGGTCACCAACGCGCGTACTTCTTCCCAGCGAGGAACCTGCACACCTTCGATGGGACGCCCGGTGTCGGGGTTCTCCGGAAAGCACTCCAGAGACCTGGACGCCGATTCCTTGCGCCGGCCCCAGGCAGGCCCTAGGACACCCCGCGCCGTGTCGACGATTGCGATGAGATTCCCGCTGGCCCCCGCATTGAAGTTGTCGTTGTCGTTTCCGGCGGAAGGAATGCGCGCGAGTGCATAGAGTAGGCGCACATCCTCTCCATCGAGGAATGTAAGCACCCTGATCGTTCCAAGAGCCTTTCCCGATCCCAAGTGCATCATCTCCGGATCCGGGCTGACGAATGCTTGGACAAGGTAGTCGTCTCGCTTCATGTCGTGTGCGAGCGCCCGATCGAATGCTTGAACATCGATTGGCAACTCATCGAGGTCGAACATTCCGGCCTCTCGAAACGATACGAATCGCACTCCGGTTCCGAGTGCATCATTTCTTGGTTTCAGAATGACGTCCACACGAGCGTGATGTTCGAACAGCGCTTGCAGTTGCTCGAAATCTGGCAAGACAGGTACTGCGGTGTCCGCAGATAACCCCTTCGTAGAGAGAACCGCCAACAGCGCCGGGCGCGGCAAATTGAAGCGCGCACATAGTCGGTCGAATTCGAGCTTGTCCTCCACCTGAGGGCGCGCATCCATCGGATTGATCCGCAGAAACAGTTCCGTGGTCTGTTTCTTGGTCCGGTAATCCGACGCCCTGGCGAAGGACTTGCCGTTAAGGCCGTACAAGGCATAGTCGACCGCCGAGAGCCCCCATAGCGCCTTTGCCGTCAACATCCGGATTGCAATCCAGATTGGGTTGCCGTTGGTGCGACCGGCCAGTTCTCCTGCGGTTTCCACGTAACTCCGAACTCCGTAGGAGTTCATACTTCTACTAGCAATGACTTGATTTGCCATGAGTTTCTATTAGAAAATTGCACTCTCGGCGAGCGGAGAAGCGTCCCCACCGCCCCTGCGGGATGACACCAATGTGTCGGCTTGCGCCGGTGGCAAAAATCATGCTTGCTGATACGCAGCCTCCCATGAGTGCACATTGCACCCGCTCCATTTTGTTGCTCTCGACCACTAATTCATAGCCCGCCTGTCCTATTAGCACGCCCGATGGACGTCCTCGTCACCTGCATCAACTTTCCTTACCCCTTGGAAAACGGAGAAAACCTCCGGATATACCACTACACGCGCGCGCTGCGGGAGAAGCACGATTTCGACCTAGTATGTCTGGGAAGCGAGCCGGTTCCTGAGCCGCTAACCGCTCTGTTCAGAAACATCCAGCCCATCAAGGCAGACCGCCGCCTGCACTTCGACTCCTCCCTGCACAGGCTGGCCGCGTCGTTTTCCATCGACCAGTTCTGCCCGAGGATTCCCGAACTCCAGAGGGGCCTCCAACAAGCCCTTGCCGCTCGGCGGTACGACGTGATCTGGTCATCGGCAGAAGTGCTTCCCAGCCTTCCTGCCGACTGCAATGTGCCGGTTCTAGGAGATATCGTCGATGACATGGTCGTCCAAAGCAAGCGCCTTCTCAAGACACGCAGACGTCCCGGTCAGTACATCAAGACGTTGAAGCGGTTGCTCCTTGCACGAGGATTCGAGAAACGGTACTTTTCGAAAGCGGACGCGTGCCTGTATGTATCCGAAGTCGATGCGGAGTACTTCTCCCGCCTATGCCCCGCGACATCTGTAGAGGTCATCCACAACGGTGTGGACGCAGAGTTCTTCTCCCCCGCTCCGGATCCCGTCGAGGAAGACTACTTGGTGTTCGAAGGGAACATGGGGTTCTATCCGAACTCGGATGGCGCACAGCATTTCTGCAACGAAATCCTGCCGCTGATCCTAGAACGGCGCCCCAACGTCAAGCTCTATCTGGTCGGCAAGGAGCCGTCGAAGCGCGTCCTTGCTCTTGCATCACCTCATGTGGTGGTGACGGGATTCGTGGACGACGTCCGTCCCTATCTCAGGAAGGCGACCGTGTTCGTCTCACCTACGCGCACGGGCACAGGCATCAAGAACAAAATATTGCAAGCGTGGAGCATGGGCAAAGCCGTTGTGGCCTCACCTGCAAGCACAGGAGGTCTGCTTTTCGAAGATGGACGTAACATTCTGGTGAGAGCCACTCCGCAAGCGTTCGCCGCAGCAGTGGTGGAGCTGTTGGAGGACTCTGAACAGCGACGACGCCTGGGAGAGGCCGCGCGACGCACGATTGTCGATCGATACACTTGGGCGGCAAAAGCCAGCGAACTGGAACTGCTTCTCCACCGCTTGGCCGGAAGGCCGGCGAGTTAGCGACATGCGCGACATACTCGTTCTCGGCATCATCATCGGATTGACCCCTTTTATTCTTCGGTCGGCCTGGATCGGTGTGCTTGCGTGGACCTGGGTCGGTCTCATGAATCCGCACCAGCTCGGATGGGGTGTCGCCGGCCGCTTTCCCGTGGCCATGTTGATCGGTGCAGTCACTTTGCTGGCCCTGCTGTTCACGAAAGACAAGAAGGCGCCGCCGTGGAACGGCGCCATGATCGCACTACTAATCACGGTGATCTTCTACACGGCGAAAATGCCCTTCGTCTGGGTCTCAGACGTCGGGTGGGAGATGTGGGACAAGGTCATGAAGATTTTCCTCATGACCTTCGTGACCGGCATGCTCGTTTATGGAGCGTACCGCATCCGATGGCTGCTGTGGACGATCGTCGTATCGTTAGGGTTCTACGGCCTCAAAGGAGGAGTGTTTTCCGTGGTAACCGGTGGGCACCACATGGTTAAAGGTCCAAGTCCCAGCTTCATGTCCGGCAATACCGAGATCGGGCTGGCCATGATCATGGTGCTCCCTTTAGTCCTCGTGACAGCACGCCACCTCAGCCAAAAATGGCTCCGTCTTCTGGCCTACGCAACATTCTGGTTCACTATCGTCGCCATCGTCTTTACGTATTCTCGCGGCGCACTTCTTGGGCTTGCTGTAGTCATGATGTTCATACTCCCGGGCCTGAAACGCAAGATAACGCTATCCATCCTGCTGATCCCCGCAGTCATCGCTGGCATTGCAATGACACCGGATAAGCTGTTTGACCGGGCGGAGACGATACAGACCTACCAGGAGGACCATTCCGCCATGCAACGGATTCAAGCGTGGAGCGTAGCCAAGAACATCGCCCTGGACCATCCTGCTCTTGGCGCAGGCTTCGGTCTGCAGAACCTGGAAAGCCCAAGATGGTTGGCGTATGCGGACTTTCTCGGGCCATGGGAAAACAAGGCACGTGCCGCCCACAGCATCTACTTTCAAGTGCTTGGAGAGCATGGGTTCGTTGGTCTGACACTGTTCCTAACGGTAATGGCCGGCACTCTGTTCACGCTGACGCGGTGCAGGCGGCAGTTTAGAAAACTTCCTGGTGGAGACTGGCTATCGGGGTACTGCTGGGCGATCCGGACGTCCCTCATCGGCTATTTGGTCTCGGGCGCCTTCCTAAGTCTCGCCTACTTCGACTTGGTCTACTTATACGTCGTATTAGCTGCAGTTCTCGCACGCGAACTCAATGCAATGCGCTCCAGCGCGACTATACGCGCAGAAGCGCACTCTGGCCCGCCCTCACTGTTGCAGACCAAACCAGCGGTCACGGGCTAGGCACATGAACACACTGGTCTACTCATCGTGGTTCGGTGACTTGGGGGGTGGTGAGCTCAGGATGCTTGACCACATTGTGCATTCTCGTATTCACAAGGATCAGATAGCAGTCATCGTTCAATCTGATGGCGCCTTGGCGTCCGCTCTCACCACACAACGGGTGAAGTCATACATCATTCGCTGGAAAGGCGGCCATGGCCGGATATCGCGTCAGTTCTACTGGTATCGCGGTATGTATCGCTGCGGGCGCGTACTTCGGAAATTGGATTCTCCGGTGGTCTTCTGCAACACGTTCCATGATCTGGAGACCACGGGGCGTGTTGCGGCGCGCCTGAAGTTGCCCCTCGTGTGGCGAGCGCGTGCAGATACCTTCACTAACGTGCATCGATGGCCCTCAATTCGATTATTCGAACTAGTGCGATTTCTGAACAGCAATGTCGCAAGAATACTTGCGACTACCGAATATGAAGCGGACCTCATGCGGAAGGCAGGCGTAAGTACGACCAAAATTCGCGTCATCCACAACGGCGTCGACCTGCGCCGCTTCGATGATCCCGAAAGTGGTAAGCGCCTGCGCGGTCAACTCGGATTATCCGAAGACGTTGCCGTTATCGGCTTTGCCGCACGCATGGTTCCTCAAAAGGGCTTCGAAGTTTTTCTTGCCTCCCTCGCACAACTCAAGCAGTCGAACCGACGCTTCAAGGCCATCATAGCGGGCGGCCCGACGCTGAGCGATGACGGCAATCTGTATAAAGAACGGATCGAGTCGATGGTTCATCACCTTGGACTCCGATCGGATGTGCTGTTTCTTGGCGAGCGGAGAGACGTACATGCAGTCATGAACGCGTCCGACGTGTTCGTACTCGCTTCGTTCAAGGAGCCCTTTGGCACTACGGTGATCGAAGCCATGGCAGCTGGCAAACCGGTTATAGCCTCAGACCTTCCCGGCCCGCGCGAAAGCATTGTGAGCGGCGAAACTGGGCTGTTCTTCCCCGCGGGAGATGCCCAAGCGCTCACCGATTGCCTTATACGATTACTCAGTGGGCCCGAGGATCGACGCGAAATGGGCATTCGGGGCCGCTTACGGGTGCGAGAGCTCTTCTCAATGGACGCGTATGTCTCCGCTATGGACGGAGAATGCCAAGCCCTGATGAATGCAGCCATGAATCGAGAAATCACGGACCAGGCATTAAGACATCGTGCATAGGATCAATCTCGCTCTTGCTCTATGCAAGGGAATCGGCTTGTTTGCTCTCTCAAAGTGGATTACACGGAAAAGGCTACGCATCCTTTGTTACCACGGACTTTGGTACGGTGGCAGTCCACAATATGGGGATTGCCTATACATGTCTCCAAATACGTTCGCGGAACGGATGAAATGGCTGGCCTCGAGTCCTTACCGTGTTATCCCTCTGGACGATGCGCTCACCCGACTTGACGATGGGTCACTGCCCGAACGTTCGGTAGTCATCACCATCGATGACGGATGGTTCAGCACGTATAGGGGCATGATGCCGATCCTGACGGCCTACTCATTGCCCGCAACGTTATACGCGACGACCTACTATGTGAGACGAGGCGGGCCAGTGTTGAACGTACTGCTCGACTTCCTCGTCACGCGGGCACAAGCTGGATCCCTCCGGTATGAAGTGCTTCTGCCTGAACTCGTCCATCCAACTGACATACTTCCCCATTCGCAAGAAGGACGAGCATACATTTCCCGCGAGTTGGCAAGAGCCACAGACTCCATTCCTGATTTCGGATCCCGGCTCGACTACGTCAGGCGCGTGGCTAGGGATCTCGATCAGAATGTGGACGAAATTCTGGAATCCCGGCAGTTCAGCTTGATGACTGCTGATGAGATACGACAGGTATTCGACGCCGGGATCGACATCCAGTTACATACCCACACACATCGAATGCATGATATGGACGCAGAGAAAGTGGCGTGCGAAATAGATGAGAATCGGGCTCATCTAGCCGCCATCTTGAACCGCAGTCCACGGGAGCTGCGCCACTTCTGTTTTCCCAGTGGGGCGTACAGACCTGAGGTGTTCGCGACACTACGGAGGGCCGGAATCTCGTCCGCCACTACAACTGAACCAGGCCTTGTCAAACGGCGTGACGAACGGTTGCGGTTACCCCGCGTTCTGGACTGCGAGTCCATGTCCCAACTGGAGTTCGAGGCGCGGCTTTCCGGTTTCTGGTACGCCGCGGAAAAGGCTCGAGTTGTCTTGAGGCGCTTGGCGAGGGCGTCAAATCCGGAAACGCGGTCAGCGTAGCTCCGCTAACCGCGCCACGAGGAATCAGTCGCCCGCCCACTCGCCTGCCTTCTTCAGCTTATCTTTGAGACCGGGAAGAGGGAACCCTCCCGCGTATGCGCGCTTTGCGTACTCACGAGAGCGCTCAAAATCGCGTTTGTCGAAATACAGCAGCCCGAGGTTATAGACCACATTCGGATCGTCCGGCTTGCTTCGCTCTGCGATTTCGAGCTGTTCGATGGCCTTGTTCGGATCACCCATCCTGGCCAAGAACACCCCGTACAAAGTACGGGTCGTTGGATCGTCGGGTTTAAACGCTATTGCGCGCTCCAATATGCAGTGCACGGGACGATCTACGTTGGTTACCTTCGGTCGCCCTTCTCGAAACGAAAGCCGAACGAACGCTTCCAGGGCGGGTATGTGGTTCGGAAAATGGTTAAGAATGAAATTAAGATCACCCCCCGGATGCGCGACGGACTGGCCACGCACCAGGTTCCTGACGTCGCTATTGAAGTGTGCCCACTCCACACGGCGAAGTGTGCGGACGTCATCTATATCCTTCTTGAACAAGCCCGAGTAGTAGTCACGCTTTCCCAACAGATCCTGCATGTTTATCTCGGGGCACGGCTCCAATGCGTCCGCATACTGAGCATGAAGCAGCATCGCTGCCGCCAACAGCACCGTTCGCGTTAGGAACAGGACCCTGGATGGAGTTTCAGTGACGTTTAGGAGGATAGCCATGATTGCAGACCAGGTTCGTTTTCGATCGAGGCGGCAGCTTAAAGAGATCGCACTAGATTGGAAGAACGCCGATCCCTATAACCATCGACCTCCAGAACGATAAGCAAGTTCGAATCCTACTCGCCGAGACCACTCGGCCGTCGTGTATGATTTCGCAGCTTGCCAGTTCCGCTTCGAAAACGTATCTCGATGGACCAAATCAGGATTGTTGACCATACAGTGAGCTAGTTCTCGCACAGACGAGGTCGTGCGTTCACGGCAGAAGAAGGTCGCGAAGATGGAATCGAATATCAGTGTGCCCTTGGTCGTGGATCTGGACGGCACGCTCACTCTCGTCGACACACTGGAAGAGGCACTCGCATCCTGCATCAAATCCAAACCTTTGAATTTTTTCAAAATTCCTGTCTGGCTTTCCCGCGGGAGAGCAAAGTTCAAAGCCGCTGTAGCGGCAGAGGGGCATGTTGACCCCGCCCTGCTGCCATATCGCGAGGATTTGCTTCAGTTTCTCGATACCGAACATCGGAAAGGACGTCGATTGGTTTTGGCCACAGCCGCACATGACAGCATCGCGCAGGCTGTCGCCGCAAGACTCGCATTGTTCGATACTGTCATAGCGACTAGTGGGGACGACAACCTAAAGGGCAAATCAAAACTGCGCGCCATCCATCGTGTCGTCGGAGAACGATTCGCTTACGCTGGCGATAGTTGGGCCGATCTTCCGATCTGGGATGCATCCATGGGCGCGGTACTTGTTGGCGTACCTGATGCCCTGGCCGACCGTGTCAAGCGGAAGACCCCTGTCGAAATTCAGTTCCCTCGCCGAACGCCGTCGCTTTCCACTTGGCTGCGCGCGCTGCGGCTTCACCAGTGGCTGAAGAATCTACTGCTCTTTGTACCACTTCTTACTGCCTTCGCAGTAAGCATAGGTGCGGTGGCGAACATCCTCCAAGCCTTTTTAGCGTTCTCACTCGTGGCTTCAGCAACATACCTTGCGAACGATGTGGGAG
>CAYLTE010000028.1:0-30392 GCA_964386195.1 uncultured Burkholderiales bacterium
GAGTTGGTGCCCGGCGATCTCCTCCGGCGCGGGGCCGGCGGCGCGGTGCCGGCCGACCTGCGCCTGTCGGAGACGGCGCAGCTGCGCGTTGAGGAGGCTGCGCTGACGGGCGAATCGCTGCCCGTTGACAAGCAGTCCGAGCCCTTGCACGTGGACGGCCTGCCGCTCGGGGACCGCCGCAACATGGCCTACAAGGGCACGGTGGTGAGCGCCGGACGCGCGCGCGGCGTGGTGGTCGCGACCGGCATGGACACCGAACTGGGACGCGTCGCGCGCCTGCTCGGAGAGGAGGACGAGGTCAGGACGCCGCTGCAGAAGCGGCTCGCGCGATTCGGCAAGTCGCTGTCTGCGGCGGTGCTCGCCATCTGCGCCGTGCTGTTCCTGGCCGGATTGCTGCGCGGCGAACCGGTGCTCGCGATGGCTCTCACCGCCATCTCGCTCGCCGTCGCCGCCATCCCCGAGGCCCTGCCGGCGGTGGTCACGATGTCGCTTGCGCTCGGCGCACGGCGCATGGTCAGCCGCCACGTACTGATCCGCAAGCTCCCTGCCGTGGAGACGCTGGGTTCGGTCACCTACATCTGTTCCGACAAGACCGGGACGCTCACGCTCAATCGCATGCGGGTGGAGCAGGTGTGGACGAGCGAGGACGGTGAAGTCGGCCTGCAGGACGCAGTGCCGCAGCGCTCGCCGTCGATGGGTGCACTGCTGCGCGCGATGGCGGTGAGCAACGATGCCGTGCGCGATGCGCATGGCAAGGTGTCGGGCGATCCGACCGAGATCGCGCTGTACCAAGCCGCGCTGGATGCGGGACTCGACAAGCAGGCGCTCGATCTTCCGCGCGTGGCCGAGATCCCGTTCGATGCAGCGCGTGCGCGCATGTGCACGGCGCACCGCGATGGCGGGAAGGTGGTGGTGTTCGTGAAGGGTGCGCCGGAGAGCGTTCTGGGTCTGTGCTGCGCCACTGTGGGTGGACGATCGCTCGAGGCAGCTGGGGTGCGCGCCCAGGCCGAGGAGATGGCCGGCCGCGGTCTGCGGGTGCTGGCATTCGCGACCCGCGTGCTGCCGGGGGGCGTGGCGGACGATCCGGCGCAGCTCGAGACGGAGCTCGAGTTCGCGGGACTGGCCGCGATGCTCGATCCGCCCAGGGAGGAGGCGGCGCGTGCCGTCGCACTGTGCCGCAGCGCCGGGATCGTGCCGGTGATGATCACCGGCGACCATCCCGAGACCGCGCGCAACATCGGCACCCGACTGGGCATCGTCGGCGCCGGCGGTCGTGTGCTCACGGGCGTGGAACTCGAGCAGCTGAGCGACGACGAGCTGGCGCACGAGGTGGATCGCGTGCGCGTCTACGCGCGCACCTCGCCCGAGCACAAGATCCGCATCGTCAAGGCGCTGCAGGCGCGCGGCCAATACGTGGCGATGACGGGCGACGGGGTGAACGACGCGCCCGCGCTCAAGCGCGCCGACATCGGCGTGGCCATGGGCATCACCGGCACCGACGCCGCCAAGGAGGCGGCGCACATGATCCTGCTCGACGACAACTTCGCGACCATCGTCGGCGCGGTGCGCGAGGGGCGGCGGATCTTCGACAACATCCGCAAGTTCATCCGCTACACGATGACCAGCAATTCCGGCGAGATCTGGACGATCTTTCTGGCGCCCTTCCTGGGCATGCCGATTCCGCTGCTGCCGATCCACATTCTGTGGATCAATCTGGTCACCGACGGTCTCCCGGGGCTCGCGCTCGCGCTGGAGCGGGAGGAGCGCGGTCTCATGCAGCGGCCGCCACGCCCACCCGGCGAGAGCATCTTCGCCCACGGCATGTGGCAGCACATCGTCTTCATCGGATTGCTCATGGGCGCGACGTGCCTGGCCACGCAAGCCGTCGCGCTCGCCGCCGGCTGGCCCTGGCAGACCATGGTGTTCACCGTGCTCACCCTCGCTCAGCTGGGGCACGTCCTGGCGGTGCGCTCCGAGCGCGAATCGCTGTTCGCGACCGGCCTGACGAGCAACGCGCCGCTGCTTGCGGCCGTGTCGCTCACGCTCGGCCTGCAACTGGCAACCCTTTACGTCCCTGCGCTGAACGGCGTGTTCCGCACCGAGCCGCTCGACGCCGGGCAGCTCGCGTTCTGCTTCGCGATGGCGGCGGTGACGTTCGTCGCGGTCGAGATCGAGAAGTGGATGATCCGCCGGGGGCGCCTCTACCAGATCGCGCAGGCGGTGTGAGGCGGTTCGGTCAGGCGGTCGCCTTCACGCGTTCCTGCCGACCGGCCGCGGAAAGGTAGCGCACCAGGATCTCCTGCTCGGTGCGCGTGCGCTGATCGCTGCGGCAGGGAAAGCGCAGGGCGAGGACGACCTTGCCGGCATCGGGCAGGCGCACCGTGACGCGCGGCTCGGCCGAGGGCATCACCACGAACTGTTCCCCCTCGAGTTCGCGCAGGGCGCGGCCGGTCGGCGCGATGAATTCGGAGCACACCTCGCGCGCGACCCGTTCCATGCTTGCCTTGGCTTGTTCGATGTCGGTGCCAGGTTCGAGCGGCACGGCGAGCATGCCGAGCTGATAGTCGCCGAGACTGGAGAAGTTGCGTACGGGATACAGAACGAAGAAGCTGTTCGGGAACTGGATGAGCTGGCCGGTGAACTGATGCTCCTCGCTCATCTCCAGCATGGTCGTGGACAGCAGCGTCTGGTCGATGACCTCCCCGCGTACCCCGTTGATCTCGATGACGTCCCCGAAACGGAAGGTGCCGGTGGTGGTGCGATGCACGTAACCCAGGATGGAGGTGAGCAGCTCCTTGCCGGCCAGCACCAGCGCGACGCTCAAGGCCGCCAGCGACAGCGCGGCGGCACGCAGCTCGGTGCGCCAGACGAACACCAGCGCGAGCAAGGCGAGCAGCAGGGAGAAGTTGCGCCAGAAGACCGATCCGCGCAGCTTCGTCTCGCGCGAGAGCCAGGAGCGCGATCGCAGCACCGCGGAGATCGCGAGGTTGGCCAGAACCACCGCGACGACGATCACCACTGTCGCCACGAGTTCGGTTCCGATGTGCGGGAAGTCCAGGCTGTTCATCGAAAGTGCCGGTTATCGTTCAAGCGCGGAAGGATAGCGCACGCCAGGGGGGGCCTCGGTCCTCAGCGCTGGTCCGCAAGCCGGGTCCCGCAATTGCCGTATCTCGGTTTTGCTGCCACCGAGGAGACCGACATGTCAACCAAGTCCACACGCGACCCGCAATCCCGTCCCAGGCCGTCCTCCGCCGAAGAGAACGGCTCGAAGGAGGAGGGCTCGGAACTGGCGCCGCGGCTGCCGAAGGACGAGCACGAGGAGGAGCTCATCGACGAGGCGCTGACCGAGACCTTCCCGGCGAGCGATCCGATCGCCATTCCGACACCCGAGGACGAGCGCAAGAAGAAGTAGCGTAGCGAGGCACTTCCCCTTGGCGCGCCGGCGGCAAGGCCGGCGCGCTTGCCGGTCCGCCGCGTCGGCAACATCCCTGACGCCGCTGCGGTTCTAGGCGTCGGGGGGTGCTGTTATCATCCCGGCTGGTCGCATTCGCGCAGTACGTCCACCGCCAGCCGTCTCCCCATGCTCCCTGTCATCGCTCTCCTGCCTTGGCTGGCAGTGCCCGCGTTCGGCCTCACCTCGCGCGGCCACCGTGGGCTCGCCCCGTGGCTGGCCGCCGCCGTCGACCTCGCGGCCCTCGCGCTGCTCGTCGGCCTTGCCCCCGCGGTGTTCGACGGCGCGGTCCTCGAGTGGAGCATCCCCTGGGTGCCCCAGCTCGGGCTCAACCTGTCGTTCCGCCTGGACGGCCTGTCCTTCCTGTTCGCGTTCCTGATCCTGGCGATCGGACTGCTGGTCATCCTCTACGCGCGCTACTACCTGTCCGACGAGGCGCGCCTCGACCGCTTCTTCGCGCTGCTCATGCTGTTCATGGGCGCGATGCTCGGCGTGGTCCTCAGTGCGAACCTGCTGCTGCTGTTCGTATTCTGGGAACTGACCAGCCTGAGTTCCTTCCTGCTGGTGGGTTACTGGTCGCACAAGGCCGGTGCGCGCGATGGCGCCCGCATCGCGCTCGCCGTGACCGGCAGCGGCGGGCTGGCGCTGCTCGCCGGAATCGTCCTGCTGGGCCACGTGGTCGGCAGTTTCGAGCTGGCGCAGGTCCTCGCTGCAGGCGAGCAGGTTATCGCCAGCCCGTACTACCCGGCCATCCTGGTGCTCGTGCTGCTCGGCGCGTTCACCAAGTCGGCGCAGTTCCCCTTCCACTTCTGGCTGCCCGGTGCGATGGCCGCCCCCACGCCGGTCTCGGCGTACCTGCACTCGGCCACGATGGTCAAGGCAGGGATCTTCCTGCTCGCGCGCCTGTATCCGGTGCTGGCCGACTCCGAGCTGTGGTTCTTCGCCCTGACCGGCTTCGGCCTGGTGACGCTGGTGTTCGCCGCCTACCAGGCGATGTTCCGGCACGACCTCAAGGGCCTGCTCGCGTATTCCACCGTGAGCCACCTGGGACTGATCACGCTCCTTTTGGGCATCGGCACGCCGCTCTCGGCGGTGGCCGCGCTGTTCCACGTCATCAACCACGCCACCTTCAAGGCGTCGCTGTTCATGGCCGCGGGCATCATCGACCACGAGTGCGGAACGCGCGACATGCGGCGCATCAATGGCCTGTGGCGCTACATGCCCTACACCGGCCTGCTGGCGATGGTGGCGGCGGCGGCGATGGCCGGCGTTCCGCTGGTGAACGGATTCCTGTCCAAGGAGATGTTCTTCGGCGAGGCACTCGCGCTCGAGCGCGGCGGCGGCCTGCAATGGATCCTGCCGGTGGCGGCAGTGATGGGCGGCGTGTTCTCCGTGGCCTACTCGCTGCGCTTCATCCACGACGTGTTCTTCCTGGGGCGCCCACTGCAGACGCCGCGCACGCCGCACGAACCGCCACGCTGGATGCGCATCCCGGTCGAGGTGCTGGTCGCGGTGTGCCTGCTCGTCGGCCTGTTTCCCGCGGTGAGCGTCCATGAACTCCTGGTCGTCTCGTCGCAGGCGGTCCTGAACGGGCCGCCGCCGGAGTTCAGCCTCAAGTTGTGGCACGGGGTCAACGTGCCGCTGATCATGAGCACCATCGCACTGGGGGGCGGGGTGCTGCTGTACTTCCTGGTCCAGTACGGGCTGGACCTGCACAGCCACGTGCAGGGGCGCAACCTCGCCAAGCGCGCGTTCGATCGCGGGGTGCTCGCATTGAGCGGCGTGACCGATGCGATGGCCCGGCGCGCCTACGGCTCGGGGATGACCGGCGGTGTCACGCTCACCATCCTGGCCGCGCTGTTCGTCGGGCTGTTCCCCTTCTTCTCGTCACCGGCGGCGCCCGGCGTGGCTCGCACCACGCCGGCCGATCCGATGGCGCTGTCGGTGTTCGCGCTCATGTGCGTGGCTTCGGTGGGAACCATGTTCGCCCACCGGCGCCGGTTGGCCGCGGTGATCGTGCTGTCGGTGGTCGGACTCACCGTCACGCTGGCTTTCGTACAGTTCTCTGCGCCCGATCTGGCGCTGACGCAGCTGTCGGTCGAGACCGTGTCCATCCTGCTGCTGCTGCTCGCCCTGCACTACCTTCCGCAGGATGCGCCGCCGGAGAGCGCGGTCGATCACACCGTGCGGCACTTCCTGCTTGCCGGGGTCGTAGGCGGCGGTGTCGCCTGGCTGACCTGGGCCATGCTCACCCGCCCATTCGAGTCGATCTCCGAGTACTTCCTGCGCAACAGCGTCCCGCAGGGAGGCGGCACGAACGTGGTGAACGTGATCCTGGTCGATTTTCGCGCGATCGACACCTACGGCGAGATCACGGTGATCGCCATCGCCGGCCTGGGCGTCGCGGCGATGCTGGCTGCGCTGCGCCTGCCGCGTCGCACCGCGGACGGGGACGGACGGCCGTGGTCGCGCGAGACCACGTTCCTTCCGTTGGACCTGCTGGGCCGGCTGCTGCTGCCGCTGGCGCTGCTGGTATCTCTGCACTTGTTCATCCGCGGGCACAATCAGCCGGGCGGCGGATTCATCGCGGGACTGGTGGCGGCGCTCGCCCTGGTGCTCCTGTACGTGGGAAGCGGCGCCAAGTGGAGCAGCGCGCGCCTGCGGATGAACTTCGGATCCACCGCCATGGTCGGACTGCTCGTCGCGGGGGCGACCGGCATCGGCGCGATGCTGCTCGGCGCTCCCTTCCTGACCAGCGCGTACGGCTACGCGCATGTCCCGGTCATCGGAAAGGTTCCGATGGCGAGCGCGATGCTGTTCGACCTGGGGGTGTATCTGGTGGTGGTCGGATCCACGCTTCTGATCCTCACGCGGCTCGGCGTGGCGGGAACGCCCGAGGACAAGAAGCCATGAGCATGGAACTGCTGCTCGCGGTGTCCATCGGTGCGATGACGATGGCGGGCGTGTACCTGATGCTGCGTGCGCGCATGTTCTCGGTCCTGCTGGGCCTGACCCTGATGTCCTACGCCGTGAACGTGTTCGTGTTCGCCTCGGGCCGGCTGCGGGTGGGAGCGCCGCCGATCATCGGCACGCAATCCACCTATACCGATCCCCTCGCACAGGCCCTCGTCCTCACCGCCATCGTCATCAGTTTCGCCATGACCGCGTTCGTGGTGGTGCTCGCCATCGCGGCCTACGTCCGGCTCGGTCACGACCGCGTGCAGCCCGACGACGAGGAGATGGACCGGTGAGCGCGCACTGGCTGATCGCGCCAGTTCTCGTGCCGGCGGTTGCCGCGGCCATTCTCGTACTCCTGCGCCCGCTGGCCCTGCAGCGAATGCTGTCGCTGGCAAGCTGCGCGGTGCTCATCCTCGTCGCCGTACGCCTCGCGGTGGACGCCGACGGCGGCGCGCTATCGGTGTACGCGCTCGGCAACTGGCGTCCGCCGTTCGGCATCGTGTTCGTCCTCGATCGCGTGTCCGCGCTCATGCTGCTGCTCACCGCCCTGCTGGCGCTGCCGGTTGCGGTCGCGATGACCGGCGGCGAGGACGAGCGCGGCCCCTATCTGCACGCGCTGCTCCAGTTCCAGCTCATGGGCCTGAACGGCGCCTTCCTCACCGGCGATCTGTTCAACCTGTTCGTCTTCTTCGAGGTGCTGCTCATCGCCTCGTACTGCCTGCTGCTGCACGGGCAGAGCGCCGGGCGCGTGCGCGCGGCGTGGCACTACGTGGTGGTGAATCTGGTCGGCTCGTCCCTGTTCCTGATTGCCGTCGCGCTGCTCTACGCGATGACCGGCACCCTCAACCTGGCCGACCTTGCCGTGCGACTTCCGGCCCTGCAGGATGGCGATCGCGTGCTGGCGCACTCGGCGGCGCTGATGCTGCTGGTGGTGTTCGCGCTCAAGGCCGCCCTGTTCCCGCTGTTCCTGTGGCTCGCGCCGACCTATACCAACGCCTCGGCGCCCGTCGCGGCCTTGTTCGCGATCATGACGAAGGTGGGAATCTACGCGATCGTGCGTGTCTATCCCATGGTTTTCGGCGCCACCGCCGGCGAGGCCGCTCTGGACCTGCGCCTGTGGCTGCTGCCGCCCGCGCTGGCCACGATGGCGTGCGGCGCCCTCGCCGCGCTGACCAGCCGCCGGCTGAGCGGGATTGCCGCGCAGTTGACGCTGCTCTCGGTGGGGACGGTGCTCGCCGTTGGCGCCCTGTCCAGTGTCGCCGCGGTGAGCGCCTCGCTCTACTACCTCGCACACAGCACCCTTGCGGGCGCGCTCCTGTTCCTGGTGTGCGGCCTGGTCGCGACCCAGCGCGGCGAGATGGTCGACCTGCTGCGCCGCGCCGCGCCGCTTCGCCATGCGCAGTCCAGCGCGGTCCTGTTCCTGATTGCGGCGGTGGCGGTCACTGGCATACCGCCCATGTCGGGTTTCATGGCGAAGGCGATGCTGCTGCAAGCGAGTGTGGGCGAGTCCGCGACGCCATGGGTGTGGAGCTTCATCCTGGTCACCAGTTTCATCGCCATCCTCGCCTTGATGCGAGGGGGCATCGTCGTCTTCTGGATGAGCCGGTCGCGACAAAGCGCCGGGGCAGGGGTGCCGGTGCCGCTGCTGAGCGCGACGCTGGCGCTCGTCACGCTCGTGCTCGGACTCGCCATCCTGGCCGGCCCCATCAAGGGCTTCACGGACGCTGCGGCGCTGCAGGTGGTCGACACGCAGTCCTACGTGCGGGCCGTGCTCAGCCAGGGAGGCCGCCCGTGAGAACGCTGTCGATCCTGGCCTCGCTGGCGTTCTTCACGCTGTTCTGGCTGCTGGTCGCGAACGAGGGGAGCCCCGCACAGGTGCTGCTCGGCATCGTCCTCGGGGCTGCGATGCTGTGGGTGCGCGCGCGCTTCGGCGCCGCGTCGCTGCCGCTGCACCGGCCCGGCGTCGCGCTGCAACTCGCCGCCCTGTTCCTGGTCGACATCGTGGTCGCGAATTTCGCGGTGGCGCGCGCAGTGCTTGCGCCGAGCCTGCCGATCCGGCCTCGCTTCCTGGAGGTGCCGCTGGATCTGCGGGAACCGAACGCGGCCGCACTGCTTGCTGGCATGGTCACGCTCACCCCGGGAACCGTTTCGGTCGACCTGGATCTCGATGCGCGGGTCCTCACCGTGCACGCGCTGCTCGCGGAGGACGAGGCGGCCGCGGTGAACGGCATCAAGCAACGCTACGAGGCGCGCATCAGGGAGATCTTCCAATGCTGAACGTGGCAGTCGACATCGTACTGATCGTGCTGGCCGTGTCGCTGGCCCTGTGCTTCCTGCGGCTCGCCATCGGCCCGTCGCTGCCCGATCGCATCCTCGCGCTGGACACCTTGTACATCAACACCATCGCGTTTCTGGTCATCTTCGGCATCCGGATGGACAACGCCGTGTACTTCGAGGCGGCGCTGCTGATCGCGATGTTCGGTTTCGTCGGCACGGTCGCGCTCGCGAAGTACCTGTTGCGCGGCGACATCGTGGAGTAACGCAGACATGGTGGAATGGATCGTTTCTGGCGCGCTGCTGTTCGGCGCATTCTTCGTGATGATCGGCTCGATCGGACTCCTGCGCCTGCCCGACTTCTACAGCCGCCTGCACGCCCCGACCAAGGCAACCACGCTGGGCGTGGGGAGCATGTTGATCGCATCGGTGGTGCATCTCGCGGCACGCAACGAGGGCAGCGTGCACGAGGTGCTGGTGATGCTGTTCCTGTTCATCAGTGCGCCCGTCAGTGCCTACATGCTCGTGAAGGCGGCGTTGCACCTGGCGGGCGCGGGGCGTGGAGGCGGCGACCTGGCGAAGAACCCGCCGCCCGGCCCGCAATCGGAAACGCGATGAGAGTACGCGCGCTGCGAAAGTGGCTGCCCACCCGCGAATCGCTGGAAAAGGTGCGCCACCTGCGCTTTCTGGGGCCGTTCCTGGCGCGGCCATGGCTGTGGCACTTGAACCGCCGCACCGTGGCGGTGGGACTGGCCGTGGGCGTGTTCATCGGATTCATGCTGCCCATGGGTCTGCAGGCACCGGTTGCCGCGATCGGCGTGCTGTGGGCGCGCGGAAACCTGGCCGTGGCGATGCTCAGCACGCTGGTGACCAATCCCTTCACCGTCGTGCCGGTCTACTACGTGGCGTACCGCTTGGGCTCCTTCCTCACCGGAGCCGAATTCAACGATGCGAACGCCTCCGCTGCCGTGTCCACCATCGGCAAGATCGCATCCGTGGGTGCTCCTCTGGCGACCGGATTGTTCGTCATGGGACTCTCCGCCGCGCTGGTCTGCTATGTCGGAACCAATTTGCTCTGGCGCCTGTTCACGACGCTGGCATGGCGTCGCCGCCTGCGGTTGCGCAGTGCGAAGCGCGCGGCCGCGTGATCTGTCGCAGCCGGGCCGCGTGCAGCGCGCCCCGCGACCTTCACAGGTAGTAGAGCAGCAGGTAGGAGGCGAGGAGGATCGCGACCCACAGGACCATGCTGCCGGTCGGCCAGGTCCGCGCGAGCAGGCCACCGGGTCCGTGATGGCGTTGGATGCGCGTGAAACCGCGCGTGAGCAGGCGCTTCGCCGCGCCTTCCAACCGGCCGACTGCCTCGCCGACGCCGTCGGTCAGCCGGCGTGCCAGGCGCGCGCCGCCACGCCGGTAGAGCCAGTCGGTGTCCAGCGTGATGGTCAGCGTGCGCTTGAGCCAAGGCAGCATCACGAAGAAGGCCAGACCTGAGAAGAGCAGCAGTTGAAGCTGCGACAGCACGTGCGCGCTCGTGTAGGGCACGTAGTCCACGGGGTAGGGAAGCAGGGCGTACAGCGGCGCGGGGTAGGCGCCGAGCCCGACGCACACGAGGGCGAACAGCACCATCGCCAGGCGCATGTTCCAAGGCGGCTCGGGCGGACGCAGCCCGGAGTCCTTCTGGAAGAACACGAACCACGGGAACTTGATCCCGGCGTGCAGGAACACGCCGGCCGAGGCCGCCGTGAGCGCCAGCCACAGCCACGCGAGATGCGCATCGGCTGCCGCCTGCGACACCATCGACTTCGACACGAAGCCAGAGGTCAGCGGGAACGCCGAGATCGCCAGTGCGCCCACCGTGCCGCACAGCGTGGTCAGGGGCATGGTGCGGAACAGACCGCCCAGTTCGCTGCAGCGCGACCTCCCGGTCATCAGCAGGACCGAGCCGGCGGACATGAGAAGCAGGCCCTTGTACACGATGTGCGCGAACGCATGCGCGGCAGCGCCGTTGATCGCCAGTTCGCTGCCCAGCCCCGCACCCGCGACCATGAAGCCGACCTGGTTCACGATGCTGTAGGCGAGGATGCGCCGCATGTCGTTCTCGAGCAGCGCATACACGATCCCGTAGAAGATCATGAACACGCCCACGTAGATCAGCAGCTCGGTGCCGGCAAATCCGCGCAGGAGGACATATACCGCGGTCTTGGTGGTGAACGCCGACAGGAATACAGTGCCCGACCACGAGGCGCTCGGATAGGCATCCGGCAGCCAGGCCGACAGCGGGGGAGCGGCCGCATTCACCAGGAAGCCCGCGAGGATCAACCAGTGGGCGGGGCTGTCGGCCGCCATGGCCTCGAAGGCGACCGAACCGGTGTCCGCCACGTGCCCGGCGATCCCGCACATGAGCAGCACGCCGCCGAGCAGGTGGACCACGACGTAGCGCATGCCGGCGTGACGGGCGGCTGTGGTCCCCGCGCTCCACAGTACCAGGGTGGAGGCCAGCGCCATCGCCTCCCAGAACACGAACAGCGTGATGAGGTCGCCCGCGAATACGGCACCGATCGCGCCGCCCGCGTAGACGAGCGCCGCGGGCACCTCGAGGCGGCTGCGCTGGTTCATCGCGTAGAGTGCGCCGGCGAACGCCATCAGCGCGAACACGATGGCGAACAGGCGCGCCAGCCGGTCGCTGCGCACGAGTGTGAGGGCGTTGCCGAGGAACTCGGTCTGCCAGAACGCGCCGTCCGGCATCTGTGCCGCCAGGACGAGGGCGGTCAGCGCGAGGGCCGGCCCGAGCGCGGCGCGCACCACGCGCGGCAGCCATGCCAGCAGCAAGCCGCCGGCGATCAGCAGCAGCCCCGGATGCAGCGCGAGGGCGCCTTCAGTCACGCTGCTCCTCCTCCGCCGCGTAGTAGGTGTCCGGCCGCTTGAGCACCAGGCCCAGCGCCTTCGCGCCCACGATCATCAGTGCGCAGGTGCCGAAGCCGTACCACGCGTTGAAGCCGAGGCTGTCGTCGATACCGAAGTGCCCGTGCAACGGGACGACCAGCTGCGCCAGGACCGTGATCGCCAGGATCGCGAGGAAGATCGCCCACAGCAGGCGGATGGTCGCGCGGCGCACCAGCCAGTGTTCGTTCACGTCAACCTCCGATGCGAGCCGCCAGCTGCAGAAGCGGTCCCGGCGCAAAGAACAGGAGCAGCGTGAGTCCCGCCGTCACCCACAGGGCGAGCAGCATCGGCCACGGTGCTTCGCCGTGGCCGAGCTTCGCGCCCGACGCGCCGTGTCCGTGCCCGGCGCTCGCTTCGCCGTGGGCGCTGCCTGCCGGCGCGAGGAAGAAGGCGCGATACACGATGGGCAGGAAGTAGGCGGCATTGAGCAGCGTGCTCACGACGATCACCGCGACGGCGGCGAACTGGCCGGTCGTCATCGCACCGGACAGCAGGTACCACTTGCTGACGAAGCCGGCCGTCGGCGGCACGCCGATCATCGACAGCGCGCCGATCGCGAACGCGGTCATGGTGAGCGGCATCCGCCGGCCGATGCCGTCGAGTTCGCTGACAAGCGTCTTGTGTGCGGCGGTGTAGATCGCCCCGGCGGCGAAGAACAGCGTGATCTTGCTGACTGCGTGCGCGCCGATGTGCAGGGCGGCGGCCATTACCGATGCAGGCGCCAGCAGCGCGGCGGCGAGCACCACGTACGACAGCTGGCCCACGGTGGAATAGGCCAGCCGCCGCTTGAGGTTGTCGGCGCGCAGCGCGATGACCGAGGCCAGCACGATGGTCGTGCCGGCCACGGCCGGCAGCCAGATCGCGCTGCCCGAGCGCAACAGGAACTCCGTGCCGAACACGTAGACGATGACCTTCACCACGCAGAACACGCCGGCCTTGACCACCGCCACGGCGTGCAGGAGCGCGCTCACGGGCGTCGGCGCGACCATCGCGGCGGGCAGCCAGCGGTGCACCGGCATCAGCGCGGCCTTGCCGATGCCGAATACGTAGAGCGCGAGCAGTGCGCCGGTGAGCGCCGGGCCGGTCTCCTCCGACAGGATGCCGCCGCGCTCGAAGGAGAGCGTCCCGCTGATCGACCACGTCCAGGCGATGGCGAGCAGCAGAAAGCCGATCGAGGTGCCGAGGAGCACGCCCAGGTAGACGCGTCCCGCGCGGCGCGCTTCCAGCGTGCCGTGGTGGGTCACCAGCGGATACGTCGACAGCGTGAGGATCTCGTAGAACAGGAACAGCGTCAGCAGGTTCCCGGCGAAGGCCACCCCCATCGTCGCCGCCAGGGCGATGGCGAAGCACACGTAGAAGCGGGTCTGGTGCGCCTCGCCGTTGGCGCGCATGTAGCCGATCGAGTAGATCGAATTGACGATCCACAGGCCCGAGGCAACGAGCGCGAACAGCATGCCGAGTGGTTCGACGCGCAGTTCGAGCGCCAAACCGGGAAGGGTGTCGAGCAGCACGACGTGCGGAAATTCGCCGGCGAGCACGCCTGGCAGGATCCCCGTGACGAGCGCGAACAGCAGCGCGGCGGTGAGCAGGGTGACGGCCTCGCGCAGGTTGGGGGCACGGCCACACAGCGAGATCGCCAACGCGCCCAGCGCCGGAAGGGCGACTGCGCCGGCGGGCGAGGCGAACACCCCCGCGATCATCGCAGCGCCTCCAGCAGCACCCGCGCCGCCTCGCTCGCCATCCCGAGCGTGCGGGAGGTGTCGAAGCCGAACCAGATGCACGCGCCCACCAGCACCCACGCGCAGGCGAGCATCGACACCGGTGCTTCGCGCGGGGGCGCCTTCGGCTCCCGGAAGTAGCAGGCCTCCACCACGCGCCAGACGTAGACGAGCGAGAGCAGCGAGCCGAACAGCACGAGCAGCGCGAGCCACCACCAGCCGCGCTCCAGCGCGGCCAGCACCAGGTACCACTTGCTCACGAAGCCGACGGTGCCCGGCGCGCCGACCAGGCTCAATCCCGCCACCACCAGCCCGGCGCTGGTCAGCGGCATGCGCCGGCCCAGGCCGGCGATGCGCTCGAGCGTGGGCGGACCCAGGCGCAGCGCGACGCCGCCCAGCAGCAGGAACGCAGCACCCTTGGCCATGGCGTGATTGAACAAGTGGACGATCCCGCCGGTCAGCCCGGTCGCGGAGGCCATGCTGATGCCGAGCGTGATGAAGCTGATCTGCGCCACGCTCGAATACGCGAACATGCGCTTGACGTTGTCCTGGAAGATGGCGACGGTGGATGCGACCAGGACGCCGGTCAGGGAGAGCACCATCAGCATCGGCGAGATCGGCAGATTCTCGAACACGCGCGAGGCGCCGAACACGTTGAAGCCGAAGCGAAGCAGAAGGTAGACGGCGACCTTGGTCGCCGTTGCGGCCAGGAAGGCCGCTGCCACCGAGGGAGCGTAGGCATACGCGTTGGGCAGCCACAGGTGCAGCGGGAACAGCGCCAGCTTGAGCGAGATCCCCACGGTCAGGAAGGCGAGCGCGGCCAGTTCCGGGCGCACCTGGCGCACGTCGCCGATGCGCGTGGCGAGATCGGCAATATTGAGGGTTCCGGTTGTGAGGTAGAGCAGCCCGATGCCGATGACGATGAACGTGGCCCCGATCGTGCCCATGATCAGGTACTGGTAGGCGGCCACCAGCGCCCTGCGATCGCGGCCGAGCGCGATCAGCACGTAGGTCGACAGCGAGGAAATCTCCAGGAACACGAAGATGTTGAACGCATCGCCTGTGATGGTCACGCCGAGCAGGCCGGCGAGGCACAGCAGCCAGGTGGCCCAGAACAGATAGTGCTGGTGATCCGCAATCTCCTGCGCGACGCTCTCGCGCGCGTAGGCTGCGGTGAGCACGCCCATGACGCCGATCAGCACCAGGATCGGTGCGTTCACCGCATCGACGCGGTATTCGATGCCCCAGGGGGCGGCCCAGCTTCCGAGCAGGTAGGAGATCGTGCCCTCGGCCTGCACGCGCATCAGCAACGCAAGCGCGGCGAACAGCACGGCAATGCTGGCGATCAGCGCAATCAGCCACGCCAGCGTCCCTCGGCGCAGCAGCACGCACAGCGGCGCGGAGATGAGCGGCACCACGACCTGCAGGGCCGGGAGATGGTTGGACAGGATCACCGGCGGGACGGTCGGGAGTCGGAAGCGCGTGGATTCATCACTGCGCGTCGAAGTCCTGCGCCTGCAGTTCGTCTTCCTCGATGGTGCCGTAGGCTTCGTGGATGCGCACGACCAGAGCCAGGCCGAGCGCGAGCGTGGCCACGCCCACGACGATGGCGGTGAGGATGAGCACGTGCGGCAGAGGATTCGAGTAGGTGACGAATCCGGGCGCGATGATGGGCGCGGTGCCACCGAGGATTTTCCCCGGCGAGATGTAGATCAGGTAGACCGAAGTCTGGAAGATCGCCAGGCCGATGAGCTTCTTGACCAGGTTGCCCCTGGCAATCACGATGTACAGCCCCACCACCAGAAGGAACATCGCGATCCAGTAGTTGACGTGGTCGACGAAGCTCATCGCCGATCCGGCTGCGGGCGGGCACGCCCGCGTCCGGCAAAGAGGTAGAAGATCATCAGCATCACTCCGGATACGGTGATGCACACGCCGACCTCCACCAGGAAGATGCCGATGTGCTGCCCCGACACGGGGCGGTGGGACAGCACGAAATAGTCGAGGAAGTTGCCGCCCAGGATCAGACCCTCCACGCCCACGCCTGCATAGATCAGCACGCCGAGCGCGATCATCGACTCGACCGCGCGCTCGGGCACCAGCCGCCTGGCCGCCGGCAGGCCGAAGATGAGCGCGTAGAAGATCACCGCTGCGGCCAGCATGACACCAGCCTGGAAGCCGCCGCCCGGGCCAAAGTCGCCGTGGAACTGCACGTACAGGGCGAACAGCAGGATGAATGGGATGAGAAGCTTCGCCGTGATGCGAACGACCGGAAGCGTCCTCACGGGCGGCGTCCCCGGTTCGTCTCGTCGCGTCCGCGCGTCTGTTCTCCTCCCTGGGTCTGTTCTCGTCCCCGGGTCTGTTCTCGTCCCCGGGTCTGCTCTCGTTCTGGGCGGCGCCGCAGGAGCAGGATCACGCCCACGCCGGCCGTGAAGATCACCGTGGTCTCGCCCAGCGTGTCGTAGCCGCGGTAGCTGGCGAGCACCGCCGTGACCACGTTGGGCACGCCGGTCTCCTTCACGCCCTCTTCCAGATAGCGCGGCACGACGTGGCGGTGGATGACGCTGTCTGCTGCGCCGAACTCCGGCAGTCCGGAGGTGCCGTACACGAGCAGTCCTCCCGTCACCGCCGCCACCAGCAGGGGCACCACCGCCGGGCGCCGGGGCGGTGCCTCGTCGCTGCGCGTGAGGTAGAGCGTTCCGAGCAGCAGCACCGTGGAGATGCCGGCGCCGACGGCCGCCTCGGTCATCGCCACGTCGACCGCGTCGAGCACCACCAGGACGGTGGCCATCAGGAAGCTGTAGAGGCTGCCGAGAATCACCGCAGCAAACAGATTGCGCACGCGCGCGATGACCACGGCACAGGCGGCCATCATGCACAGCAGCGCGGTGTCGATCAGCGCTTCGATGACGGCTCTCCCGATGCCTGCACGCCGCGCTTCATCGCTTCTCTTCGCGGTCTGCGAGCAGCGGTCGCACCCCGCGCAGCAGGGCGGCCCGCGCGAGCGCGTGGCTGGCGGCCGGACTGGTGAAGAACAGCAGCACGCCGATCATCGCGAGCTTCACCGTGACCAGAGTGAAGCCTGCCTGCAGCATCATGCCGCCGAGCAGCAGCGCGGCGCCGAGCGTGTCGACGACACTCGCGGCGTGCATGCGCGTGAAGAAATCCGGCATGCGTACCAGCCCGAGGGCGCCGATCGCGCAGAACAGCCCGCCGGCCACGAGCATCGCCCAGCTTGCCGCGTCGATCAACCATGCCCCGTTCACGCGCGCTCCTCGCTCTCGCCCGGGTCGCCGAGATCGCCGTGGCGGAAGAATTTCAGCACGGCGAAGGTGCCGATGACGTTGAGGAGGCCGTAGACGATCGCGATGTCGAGGAACTCGGGACGTTCGCCGAGGAAACCGATCAATGCCAGCAGCAGGACCGCGAGCGTGCCGGCAGTGTTGACCGCCTGCGTGCGATCGAACACGGTCGGGCCGCGCACGGCGCGGAACACCACGCCGGAAAGGGCGAGCAGCAGCAGCACGGTGGCAGTGGCAAACATCAGTGGTGGCCTTCGAATGCGGTCACGCGCCGGTCCATGTCGCCTGCATCGAGTCCGCGCGCGGCCTCGCGCGTCAGCGCGTGGACGAGGATCTCGCCGCCTTCGGCCTCGATGGCGATGGTGCCGGGAGTGAGGGTGATGGAATTGGCGTAGGCCGTGCGCCCGAGGTCGCTGCGCTGCGTGCTGGGCACGCGCGTCATCGTCGGGCTGATCGGCAGGCGTGGGTGCACCACGATGCGAGCGACATCCCACGCCGACTTGCAGATCTCCCACGCGAGCCAGGGCCAGTAGCTGAGCAGCGCCCGCGGCACGAGGTGCAGCGGATGTCCCTCGCGATCGAGCAGTTGCATGCGGCGCGTGAAGGCGACGACCAGTGCGGCGCAGACGATGCCCGCACCCATCAGGAACGGGGTGAAGTAGCCCGACAGCAGCAGCCAGAATACGAACAACACGACGAGCGCACCGGCCGCGCGCACGGGAACTCCTCCTTCTCGAGGCGGGACGAAGGCAGGACGCACTCCGCACGCCGATCAGACACTGCGCGATTCTACTGGCTGTGCGGCGACGTCAACAAGCGCGGCTCTTGGTTTCCTGCGCGCATTCGACCAGAATACCGGCTGCCGCGACGCGGCTGATCGCCGGTGGCCGGGGCGCTCCGACAGCGAATCAGCCGTGTCTATCCATCGAAAACGACAGGCAGGAGGAGCCCTCATGCGAAAGGTCAGACGAGATCGTAAACCCGCCGCTCCCGGCGACATGACGCGACGCAAGTTCCTGCGCGGCGTTGCGGCAACGGGCAGCGCCGCAGCACTGACCACCGTCGCCGGCTGCGGGCTGGGCGGCGGAGGCGGCGAGCAGCAGCAGGCCGCTGCGAACGGCGCGGGCGGCGATCTGCCCACTCTGAACCTCAAGTTCCAGGGCGGCTTTCCATCCAAGGACCCGCTGTTCGACATCGCCCAGGACCTGTACAAGCTGGTCTCCGAGCTGTCGGGCGGCAGGATCAAGGTCGATCTGCTCCCGTCGGGGGCCGTAGTCGGCGCCTTCGACCAGGCTGATGCAGTGCACAAAGGCATCCTCGACGGCTCGCACGCGGTGCCGGCATTCTGGTACGGGAAGGATTCCGCGCTGTCCCTGTTCGGCACCGGGCCAGCGTTCGGCCAGGACGGCAATACGCTGCTGGCATGGATGGAATACGGCGGTGGCAAGGAACTGTACGAGGAGCTGTACCGCGACGTGCTCAAGCTCGACGTGGTCGGCCTCATGTACGGGGGCATGCCGACCCAGCCGTTCGGCTGGTTCCGCGAGGCGGTCAACTCGGCAGCGCAATTCCAGGGCGTGAAGTACCGCACGGTGGGCCTGTCGATCGACGTGTTCCAGGCGATGGGCGCAACCGTCGTGGCGCTGCCCGGCGGGGAGATCGTGCCCGCCATCGAGCGCGGGGTGATCGATGCGGCGGAGTTCAACAACCCGGCCTCGGACATGGCGCTGGGATTCTCCGACGTGGCCAAGGTGTGCATGGTCAAGAGCTACCATCAGCCCGGCGAGTGCTTCGAGGTGCTGATCAACAAGCGGGTGTGGGAGAACATGCCGGAGGCCTACCGGGTCATCTGGCGCACCGCGGTCAAGGCGGCGAGTGCCCAGATGCACTGGAAGACGATGGATGTGTACTCGAAGGCCTACGAGGAACTGCGCGACAAGCGCAACGTGAAGTTCGTCGAGACGCCGACGGACCTGCTCGCCTCGCAGCTGGACGCGTGGGACAAGGTCATCGCCGCCAAGTCCTCGGAAAACCCGTTCTTCGCCAAGGTGATGGAGTCCCAGAAAGCCTTCATGAAGCGGGTGGTCGGCTATCAGGTGACCTTCCTCAACACGCCACAGCAGGCCTACGAGCACTTCTTCGGCAAGGCCTGAGCGGCGAACGAGCCGCGAGCTTGCAGGCGGCGTCCCCGATCGAGGGCGCCGCCCCACTCACCCAGAGGATCGGATGGATCGCTTCCTTTTCATGATCGACCGGCTCAGCGCGTGGTCCGGCAAGCTGTTCGCCTGGTCAATCGTGCTGCTCACCGCGATCGTGTGCTACGACGTCGGCGCGCGCTACCTCGCCAACAACCCGACGATGTGGGGCTTCGACGCGGCCTACATCCTGTTCGGCCTGCTGTTCATGATGGCCGGGGCCTACACCCTGTCGCGCAACGGGCACGTGCGGGCCGACATGATGTACCGCACCCTGCAGCCGCGCACGCAGGCGGCTATCGACCTGATCCTGTACGTGCTGTTCTTCTTTCCCGGCGTGGCCGCGCTTGTCTACGCAGGGATCGAGTTCACCCAGGTGTCGTGGGCGATGAAGGAGGTGTCCAGCGTCACCGCCTCCGGCATCCCGATCTATCCGTTCAAGCTGTTCATCCCGATCGCCGGTGCGTTCCTGCTGCTGCAGGGGCTGGCCGAAGTGGTCCGTGCGGCGATCACGCTGCGCACCGGCGTGTGGCCGGGCCGGCTGCACGACGTCGAAGGGGAGAGCATCGAGGAACTCAAGGAGATCCTCGGCGCCAGCGACGCATCCGGAGGCCGGGCATGAACGCGCTGCGTTTCCTGCGGTTCGAGGCGCGCACCATCGGCATCGGCATCATCGCGCTCATCGCGCTGGGCTACATCCTCTTCCTGCCGCAGCCGCAGTACATCACCCACGCGCACATCGGGATGATCATGCTCGGCGTGATCGTGGCGGCCATCCTGCTCGGCTTCCCCATCGCCTTCACGCTGATCGGACTGGGCATCCTGTTCGGGCTGGTCGCCTTCTACCGCCCCGGCGTGCCGCTGCTCGAAAACCCCGTGTTCGACAACATGGTGCTGCGCACCTACGGGGTGATGACCAGCGACGTGATCATCGCGGTGCCGCTGTTCATCTTCATGGGCTTCATCGTCGAGCGCTCGGGCATCATCGACCGCCTGTTCAAGAGCCTGGAACTGTCGATGCAGCGGGTGCCGGCGGCACTGGCGGTGGCCACGCTCGCGACCTGCGCGGTGTTCGCCGCCGCGACCGGCATCGTCGGCGCCACCGTCACCCTCATGGGTCTGCTGGTGCTGCCGCCGATGCTCAAGGCAGGCTACGACACGCGCCTGGCGACGGGTGCGATCGCGGCGGGCGGCTGCCTCGGCATCCTGATTCCGCCCAGCGTCATGCTCATCCTCTACGGCGCGACGGCGGGCGTGTCGGTGGTGCAGTTGTACATGGGTGCACTGATCCCCGGCCTCATGCTGTCCCTTCTCTACATCGGCTACGTGATGCTGCGGGCGATGCTCAACCCGAAGATGGCGCCCAAGCTCCCGGCCGAGGAGTTGAACGTGCCGCGCGGCGAGATCTTCCGCATGCTGCTCACGTCGTTCTTCCCGCTGGCGCTGCTGGTGGGCGCCGTGCTGGGCAGCATCCTGTTCGGTGTGGCCACCCCGACCGAAGCGGCGGCGGTGGGCGCCCTGGGCGCCGCCCTGCTGGCGCTTGTCTACAAGCGGCTCACCCTCACGCGCCTGAAGGAATCGGTGTTCCTGACCGCGCGAACCACCGCCATGGTGTGCTGGCTGCTGGTCGGTTCCTGGGTGTTCTCCTCGACCTTCGCCGCGCTGGGCGGGCAGACGGTCCTGGAGAACTTCGTCTATTCGATGGACCTGTCGCCCGCGGGATTCCTGTTCCTCACGCAGCTCATCATCTTCCTGCTCGGCTGGCCGCTGGACTGGACGGTCATCATCATCATCTTCGTCCCGATCTTCCTGCCGATGCTGCCGAACTTCGGGATCGATCCGCTCTTCTTCGGGCTGCTGACCGCGCTCAATCTGCAGACCGCCTTCCTGTCGCCCCCCATGGCCATGGCGGCGTACTACCTCAAGGGCGTTTCCCCGCCTCACGTGACCCTGGCCGACATCTTCCGGGGCATGGTTCCGTTCATGCTGATCCAGCTCGGGGCAGTGCTGCTGCTGGCGATGTTCCCGCAGATCGGCCTGTGGCTGCCTAACCTGTTCTACAACTGACGTTCCCGGCCATCGCCGGCCGCCTCGCGGCCGGCGATGCGGCCGTCGCCCTTGCCGTGGGCTTCGGTCTCAAGGTACTCTCTCGTCAAGTGCGGGCGGGGGAGCCCGCGCCGCTATTTCGAGCCGCCGAGGTTCGAAAAGCCGCTCCCGAGAGATACCCAAAGCATGAAGAAGAAGGTGCTCGTCACGCGTGAGGTGTTCGACGAGACGCTGGCCTATCTCGCCCAGCATTTCGACGTCACCGCCAATCAGGCCAACGAGCGTTGGTCACCGGACGAGCTCGCCCGGCGCCTTCAGGGGATGGATGGTGTGCTCGTCACGACCAGCGACCGGGTCGACGATGCGCTGCTGTCCCGCTGCCCGCAGCTGCAGGTGGTCTCCACCGTCAGCGTCGGCTACAACCACATCGACGTCGATGCGTGCACACGGCACGGTGTAATGGCCACCAACACCCCGGGTGTGCTGACCGAGAGCGTGGCGGACATGTCGGTGTGCCTGACGCTGGCCACCCTGCGCCGGCTCGGCGAGGGCGAGCGCCTCGTGCGCGCGCGGCAGTGGCAGGGCACCCACCTCAAGCAGCTGCTCGGCCACGACCTGCACCACGCCACCGTCGGCATCGCCGGCTTCGGCCGGATTGGCCAGGCCATCGCCAGGCGGCTGCGCGGGTTCGACGCGAATGTCATCTATTACGCCCGCAACCGGGTCGAGTCCGCGGTCGAACAGGCCTGCGGCGCCACGCACGTCTCGAAGGACGAACTGCTGGCCCGATCGGACATCCTCATCCTGATCCTCCCCTACAGCGCCGAGACCCATCATTTCATCGGCCGTGCCGAGCTCGCGAAGATGAAGCGCTCGGCAGTCCTCGTCAACATGGCGCGCGGCGGCATCGTCGACGATGCGGCGCTGGCCCAGGCATTGCGCGAGGGCACCATCTGGGCCGCGGGCCTGGATGTCTACGAGAACGAACCGAAGGTGAACGAGGCGCTGTTCGACCTCGACAACGTGGTGCTGTCGCCGCACATTGCCAGCGCGACGGAACCGACCCGGCAAAACATGGCAATGACGGCGGCACGCAACTGCGTGGCAGCCCTGACCGCGGGGGAACCTCCGGACCTGCTCAATCCGCAGGTGAGGACGACACGGGCCAGGGCCGGCTGATCGCCGGCGGACCAACAGGCAGACAGGGAGCGGGGGACCCCGAGGGCGCGGGCCGCAGCGGCGCGTGCATCCCGGGGCTGGGACCAAGATGATGGATGACCTATACCGGTTGAGTCTGGTCGACGCCGTGCGGCGCATGGCATCGGGCGAGCTGTCCAGCGAGCGCTATACGCAGAGCCTGCTGCAGCGCATCCGGCAGGTGGACGGCGCGATCGATGCATGGGCGCATCTCGACCCGGAGGCGGCCCTGGCGCGGGCAAGGGAGTGCGATGCGCGCGTGCGCGCCGGAAGGCTGCCTGGCGGGCTGCAGGGGGTGCCGGTGGGTGTGAAGGACCTCGTTTACACCCGGGACATGGTCACCTCGATGGGATCGCCCATCTATGCCAGGTATCTGCCCCCGGTGAACGGGGAGGTGGTCGACCGGCTGACCACGGCCGGCGCATTCGTCATTGGCAAGACGGTGACCACCGAGTTCGCCTTCATGACCCCGTCGAAGACGCACAATCCGTGGAACCGGGCGCACACGCCCGGCGGTTCGTCCAGCGGATCGGCCGCCGCGGTCGCCGCGGGCATGGTGCCGGTCGCCATCGGCACGCAGACCAATGGCTCGATCATCCGCCCGGCGGCCTTCTGCGGGGTGGTCGGATACAAGCCGGGCAAGGCGGTCTTGTCCACCGAGGGCATCCTGCCCTTCAGTCCCGCGCTCGACCAGCCTGGTGTGTTCGCCCGCAGTGTCGAGGACGCCGGCCTGCTGGTGGCCCATCTTGCGCATTCGCGCTGGACCATCAGCCCCCAGATCTCGGCGCTGAAGCACGCGCCGCGACTGGTGGCGACGCGCACGCCGGTGTGGCATCTGGCGAGCGACGATCAGCGCAATCGCTTCTCGACCGATGTCGCCGTGCTGCGCGAGTCGGGTGCCGTGGTCGACGAGATCGAACTGCCGTCGAGCTTCAACGACGCGCACAAGGTGCATCGCACGATCATGCTCTACGAGGCGGCTTCGGCCTCGCGCACGGTGCGCGAGCATCACGCCGCCAGTCTGAGCGAGTTCCTGCGCAAGTCGCTCGAGGAAGGCGACCGCATCTCGCTCTCCGAGTACGAGCGGGCGCTCAAGAAGCAGGAGGCGCTGCAGCGCGACTTCTCACGCTTCACTGACGACTACGACGCCGTCGTCACGCCGCCCGCCACCGGGGAGGCCCCCGCCTCGCTCGACACCACCGGCGATCCGAGTTTCTGCACCATCTGGTCGCTGCTGGGCGTGCCGGCCATCGTCATTCCCACCGGCCTGGGCAGCAGCGGCATGCCGCTGGGCATGCAGATCATCGGCAACCAGGGCGAATCGAATCACCTGCTCGCCACGTCGATGTGGTGCGAGCGCCAGCTGCCCTTCCGCAACCTGCTCGCGCGCGAGCACTTCTGAGCGGCACGCCCACCGGGTGTGCTGCCGCTGCGCGGACTTTCCTGGACGAACGACCATGAATCTGGCATTCATCGGCCCCGGCATCATGGGGCGACCCATGGCCCTGCATCTGATGCGCGCCGGGCATGCCATGCGCGTGTACGCGAGGCGCGAGGCGTCGATGGCGCCGCTCGTCGATGCCGGCGCGGTGGCGTGTGCCACGCCGGCGGAGGCGGCACGCGGCGCCGAGGTCGTCTTCGTGATGGTGTCGGACACGCCGGATGTCGAGCAGGTGGTGCTCGGGCAGCAAGGCGTGATCGAAGGCGCAGGCGCCGGTTCGGTGGTGGTGGACATGAGCACCATCTCGCCAGTGGCCACGCGTGCGCTGGCGCAGCGCCTGGCGCAGCGACGGATCGAGATGCTCGACGCCCCGGTGTCCGGCGGCGAGAAGGGTGCGCGCGATGCGAGCCTGTCGATCATGGTGGGCGGCAAGCCCGAGGTGTTCGAGCGGGTGCGCCCCTTGTTCGAGACGATGGGCCGCAACGTCGTGCGCATCGGCGATCACGGCGCCGGGCAGGTGGCGAAAGCCTGCAACCAGATCGTCGGGGCGGTGACGCTCGAGGCGGTGGCCGAGGGCCTGACGCTCGCGCGCAAGAACGGCGTCGATCCCGCCCGCGTGCGCGAGGCGCTGCTGGCCGGCTATGCCTGGAGCCGCATGCTCGAGATGCACGGCGCGCGCATGGTCGGTCGCGACTTCACGCCCGGGTTCAAGGCCCGGCTGCACCGCAAGGATCTGCGGATCGTCACCGACACGGCCGCGCAGCTGGACATCGCGCTGCCGCAGGCAGCGCTGATCGCGCAGCACCTCAATGCGCTGGTGGGCATGGGCTGCGGCGAAGAGGACTCCGCAGCCGTGGTAAAGGTGCTGGAACGGATGAGCGGGGTGCAGGGACTATGAAAGTAGGCTTCATCGGACTGGGCGCAATGGGTCGCCCGATGGCGCTCAACCTGATGAAGGGCGGGCACGAGATGGCTGTATGGGCGCGCCGCGCCTCCAGCGCCCAGCCGCTGCTGGATGCCGGCGCCAGGGCGTGCGCCACGCCGGCCGACGTGGCCCGCCACAGCGAGGTCGTCTTCACCATGGTCACCGCCGGTCAGGACGTCGAGACGGTCGTGCTGGGCAAGGACGGCATCGCCGAAGGCGCGGCCGCCGGCAGCGTCGTCATCGATTGCAGCACGATCCCGGCCGCGACGATACGTAAGGTGGGTGCCGCCCTGAGGGATCGCGGCGTCGACCTGCTGGACGCACCCGTGTCGGGTGGCGAGCCCGGCGCGGTCGCCGGCTCGCTGTCCATCATGGTCGGCGGCGACGAGGCGGTGTTCGAGCGCATGCGTCCACTGCTCGAATGCATCGGCAAGACGCTGGTGTACATCGGCGAGAGCGGTGCGGGACAGGTCGCGAAGGCAGCCAATCAGCTGGCGCTGGTGGTGACGATCCAGGGCATCGCCGAGGCCATGGTGTTCGCGCGTGCGAACGGCGTCGCGTTCGAACCGGTCTGGGAGGCGACGATGCAGGGCCTGGCGGGCAGCAAGATGCTGGAGATCGTGGGTCAGCGCATGATGCGCCGCGAGTTCGTCATGGGCATCGACGCCAGCCTCCACCACAAGGATGCGCATATCGTCCTGCAGACGGCCAAGGAATCCTGCACCACCACGCCGGGCGCCGCACTGGCCGCGCAGGCGTTCAATGCCCTGTTCTCCGATCCCGGAACGCGCTGGGATTCGGCCGCGATCCTCGAGGTGCTGGAACGCGCGTCGGGGTTTCCCGAGCGCGAGCGCCGGGATACCGGCGCCTAGGACGCGGCGCCGGGCAGGTCGCCCTCCGGGACGGGGGGCATGTATTCGCGCAGTTCGACTTCGCCACGCGCCCATCGGTGCGCCAGCGGCATGTCCGACTGCACGCCCTCCTGCCACTGCAGAATCTGGTAGCGGCGGTAGCCGTTCGACTCTGCCAGGCGTTCGGCGTGGCGGTGCAGGAGCAGGATCGCCTCGCCGTCGCCGCCGGTCGTGAAATTTTTCTTGCGAAGCGCGAGGCGCCAGCGGTTGTCCGCGACCTTCGCCTCGACCACCTCCCAGTTCGGCGCCAGCGGATCGACCACCAAGTAGGACACGGTGGCGACGGCGACGATGCCGAGCGCGTTGGCGTAGCTGATGCTCTGCGTTGCGGTCAGTTCGATCGTCTTGTCGGGGATGATCGGGCTGCACGCCGAGCAGGCGGCAAGGAAGAGGAGGGTGGACACGCGGCGCATCGGGATATCCAGGGCTGACCGATGCCCTGCTTATCGGCGCATGCGCCGCGCGGTTGAGCGCGCCGCCAAGCGAGGCGTGTGCGCCCTAGGCGATTGTCCGGCTACTGGCGGCGGCGCAGCCTCGCAACTCCCGCACCGAGTGCCAGGCACGAGAGCAGCGCCAGGATTCCGGGTTCGGGCACCTCGGCGATCACGCCGGCCTGTCCGTTGGCGCCGGTGATGGCGGCGGCGGCGAACAGCTTGCCTGCCGTGGGAGAGAGGAAGTTGCCGATCTCCAGGTCGAAATCCGGATCGTCATAGGTGAACAGCAGCTTCGACTGCAGCAGGTCGGTCGAGTCGAAGAGTCCCGGGTCGAACACGATCTGGATGTCGAATAGTTCGCCGCCCAGGTCGAAGCCATCCTCGGCGATGGAGATCGAGGCCGGTTCGACGCCGGGCACGGGGAACCCGAGCGGACCGGTCCAGGCGAGCTGCAACTTGCTCAGGTCCAGGCCGGTCGTGTTCAGCCACAAAGTCTGCAGGCTGTTTCCCGCACCGATGTTGCCCAGCCCCGGGACGTCGCAGCAGCCGATGCCCGGATCGACGTCGGTGGGGGAGACGGTGACCTGCAGTTCCATGGTGTACTTGAGCGAGTCGAAATCGCCGCCCGCCAGAAACCCCAGGTCCTTGAAGCGCGCGTTGACCCACGGCGCCTGAGTGGCGGGCTTGAATCCGCTGATCGACGAGTCGAGTCCGATGTCGAGGATTTCGTTGGTTGCATCGATGGTGATCCCGGCAGATGCCATGCCGGAGGCGGCGAGCATCGCCAGGCCGAGTAGGCCGCTTGCTGTTCTTGCGTTCATCTGGTCTCCTGCTGCGGTGAGGTTGGAAACGGAAACCGGAAGCGCGTGACATCTCCGCGGCGGGATGTTCGCACTCCCGTTGTCCGCTCTGGACGAACGCAACGCGTATGCCGTTCTCGTAAGGCGTTGACGACACGATGCGTAGTGCGTCAGCACGTCGGCGGCTGTAAACCGTCCCGACAGTTCTATAACGCACGCATGAACGCCGCATGACATGAGGATGAATGGCGGCCTTCGCCGCGGCGGTGCAGCCAGGAACGGTCCTCGCGGCATTGCCGCGCCCGCGCGTCGGCACCCGCGCAAGCCCTATACTTGCCGGCTCTGCACGTGACACCTCTGCGTCTGATCCCATGACCCTCGTCCTCCTGTTCGCCGGCGGCCTCGTCGCGCTGATTGCCGGTGCCAACCTGCTGGTGCGTGGCGCCTCCACCCTGGCGGCATCGCTCGGCATCTCGCCGCTGGTGATCGGTCTGACCGTGGTGGCGTTCGGTACGAGTTCGCCGGAACTGGCGGTGAGTGTGCAGTCGGCCTGGTCAGGCAAGACGGATCTGGCCGTCGGCAACGTCGTCGGCAGCAATATCCTCAACGTCCTGCTCATCCTCGGGCTGTCGGCGCTGATCGCGCCGCTGGTGGTGGCGGAGCAGCTCGTGCGCAAGGAGGTGCCCTTCATGATCGCCATCTCGGTCTTGCTGCTCCTGCTGGCGCAAGAGGGAATGCTGTCGCGGGCCGAGGGGGCCGCACTCTTCGCGCTCGCGATCGGATATACCGTCTATCTCATCTTGGCCGCGCGCCGCGCGGGCCGATCGGTGTCCGACGACTACGAGCGGGAGTACGGACAGGCCAGGGGCGGGCGCAAAGGACACCTCGCGTTGCAGGCTGGCTTGGTCGTGGCCGGACTGGCGCTGCTGGTGCTCGGCTCCGACTGGCTGGTGGAAGCCGCGATGCGTACGGCGCGTGCACTGGGACTGAGCGAGGTTGTCATCGGGTTGACCATCGTCGCGGCCGGGACGTCGTTGCCGGAGGTCGCCGCGTCGATCATGGCCAGCATCAAGGGCGAGCGCGACATCGCGGTCGGCAACGTAGTGGGCAGCAACATATTCAACCTGCTGGTGGTGCTGGGAGTGTCCTCGCTGGTGTCCCCGGCAGGGCTGACCGTGGCGCCGTCGCTGATCGCATTCGACATCCCGGTCATGCTGGCGGTGGCGGTGGCCTGCCTGCCCATCTTCTTCACCGGCTACCGTATCGCCCGCTGGGAGGGCGCGCTGTTCCTCGGCTACTACATTGCCTATACCACCTATCTCATCCTGTGGGCCACCGGGCACGACGCGCTGCCGGCCTACAGCAGCGTGATGCTCTCCTTCGTGCTGCCGATCACCGCCGTCACACTACTGCTCATCGTCGTGCGCGAGATCCAGGCGAGGCGCGGCCGCTGAATCCGCGCCGCCTTCCTGCGGATACAGCGTTGCGGGCGGGCCTGCGGGGAACTTCGCGGCCGCCGCCGGTCCAATCGTCGTAGGCGCGCGTGCAGCGCCGAACCTCACGGAGACGCATCGATCCGCATGAAAGACTACGAACGAAACAGCCCGGAAGCGGTATCGCGCATCCTGGCAATGATGATGATCACCGATGCGAAGCTCGACGACCGGGAGGTGGAAGTCCTCGACCGCCTGCGCGTGTTCGATATCGTCGGCATCTCGCGCGACGCCTTCTCGGAAGTGGTGCGGGACTACTGCGCCGAACTGGTCCGGGACGGAAACGCGGACGGGCGCGTCCGACTGGTCGACAAGTCCCGCATCGACCGGATCGTCGACCTCGTCGACGATCCCCGCAAGCGCGTGGATACCTGCGGAATGATCCTCAACATCGCGAATGCGGACGGCATCCTGCACGACAGCGAACTGGCGGTGTTCGGCTACATCCTCGAGCGCTGGGGGATGACGCTCGAATCGCTCGAGCACGCCCTCACCAGGCACTGAGCCACGCTCGCCTCGCGGCGATGACCAGGTGCCGACGGGCGCGCCATGCGCGCGGCGGCCTCACTCCGGCGCTTCCGCGGGCAGGTCGCTGACCTCGAACACCTCGCGCAGGTAGTTCACGTACGAGGGGTCGTAGTCCATCGTCTTCTCTGGCGTGTCGCTGATCTTCGCCACCGGCTGACCATTGCATCGGGTCATCTTGATCACCACCTGCAGCGGCCTGTAGCCGAGGTCGTTGGTGAGGTTGGTGCCGATGCCGAAAGCCGGCCGGCAGCGCGTGTGGAAGCGCTCGTAGAGCTGGATGCACAGCGGGATGTTGAGACTGTCGCTGAACACGAAGGACTTGTTGCGCGCATCCACGCGCATGCGCTCGTAATGCGCGAGCAGCTTCTCCCCCCACTCGAACGGGTCCCCGGAGTCGTGCCGCACACCATCGAAGAGCTTCACGAAGAACAGGTCGAAGTCGCGCAGAAAGGCGTCCACGCCACAGATGTCGGTCAGTGCGACGCCGAGGTCCCCCCGGTACTCCTTGGCCCAGGTGTCGAACGCGAACTTCTGCGAGTCGCGCAGGCGCGGGCCGACGGCCTGGCAGGCCTGCAGGTATTCGTGCGCCATGGTGCCCAGGGGGATGAGGTCATGATCGCGTGCCAGCATCAGGTTGCTCGTACCCACGAAGCGATCGCCCAGGCGTTGCTTGAGGACGCCGACGACGCGCCGGTGCCAGGCCGCGGAGAATCGCCTGCGCGTGCCGAAGTCCGAGATGCGAAAGGCAGGATCGGGGTGCGCGTTGACTGCGTCGATCTTGGCAGACAGACGGCGCATGCCCTCTGCCTCGTCGGGGTGCGGCCGGGTGTGGTCGAAGTAGGCTTCGCTCACGATCGCCAGCACCGGCACCTCGAACGGGATCGTATGCAGCCACGGGCCGCGGATGGTGATATCCACCCCGCCGTTCACCTGGGGCGCCTCGCACACGTCGATGAATCCCTCGTCGAGCTGGAACAAGCGCAGCAGATCGACGAAGTCTCCCTTCATGAAGCGCAGGCCACGCAGGTAGTCGAGTTCGTCCTTGCGGAAGCGCAGCGAGCACAGGTGCCCGATCTCCTCGCGGATGCGCGGCAGCATGGGCGTGAGGTCGATGTCGCTGCTGCGGCACTTGAAGCGGTACTCCACCATGGCGCCCGGAAAGTGGTGGAGCACGACCTGCATCATCGTGAACTTGTACAGGTCGGTGTCGAGCAGGGACTGGATGATCATCGTGCGGCCGAATGTGTGAGAATGCGGATTCTCGCCGAAAACGCCCGCGCCGGCAGCGGCGATCCGCGGGCCGTGCCCGTCTCCCTGGGCTAGAATCGTCTCCGGTGCCTCACGCACCAGATGCCTGCTTTGAATCAGCCAGTCCCCCCGCCCATCCACGAGGACGCGCCAGGCGATGCGCGCCAGCTCGAAGCGCTCGTGTCCGAGTGCATGCTGCGCGATCGCCACCGGCTGCGCACGGCCCTGTCTCGTGCGCTGGAAAGCGCGCGCCGCGGACGCGGCGATCCTGCAGAACTGCAGCGGCTGGACGCTCAGATCCGCCAGTCCGCACAGCGCTGCCGGCAGCGTCGCGCGGCTCTGCCCACGATCGCCTTTCCCCCGGATCTTCCCGTCAGCGAGCGGCGCGAGGAGATCGCCGCAGCGATCGCCGCGCATCAGGTGGTCATCGTCGCCGGCGAGACCGGCTCGGGCAAGACCACCCAGCTGCCCAAGATCTGCATGGAGCTGGGGCGCGGCGTCGCCGGCATGATCGCCCACACCCAGCCGCGC
>CAYLTE010000029.1:0-29760 GCA_964386195.1 uncultured Burkholderiales bacterium
GGCGCGCAGCTTGCGCACCAGCACCACGTCGAGCTCGCCGCGCAACTGGTCGGCGAGTACGCGGCCCATCGCTACCGCCCCGCGTGGGATCGCCAGGACGAGCGGATCCTGGCCGCGGTAGCGGGCAAGTGTATCGGCCAGCCGCTTCGCTGCATCGAGGCGGGAATCGAACATGGCGAATTGATCGCGAATAGCTGCTGCTGAGGGACCTGGCTGTAGTCAGTACGTGAGCCGCCAGTTCAAGGATACGGCACCGGCGGAAGGTCTGCGGAAAAGCGGCAAATGCAGCGGAGCGATCGACGTCACGGCAGCGAGGCCGGACATCGCCCATACCTGCAAGCCGAACACGAGACCAGCGACCAGCGCGCATCGGTACGACTTCACCCCAGATCCGCTTGGTTTTGCCACAATGTGGCCTTCGAGTGTGCCCTGTCCGCATGCAAGACGATCCACCACCGCATCACCGCCCCCCGAACTTCCTGGACTCGATGCGCGGCGATCTCGCCGACGTGACGTTGTGGCGCGCGCGATTCGTCGTCCTGGCATATGCCGTCATGGCCGGCGTCAGCGTCGTGGTGTTCACCTGGGCCACTGAACTCGCGCTCGACGGGTTCGAGCGTGTCCGCGAGGTCGATCCGCTGCTGCCGCTGCTGTGGACGCCGGCGTGGACCGCGCTCATCGCCTGGCTCACGCTGCGCTACGTGCCTGGCGCCAGCGGTTCGGGCATTCCGCAGGTGATGGCGGCGCTGCACCCGAGCGTGCGCGAGGAACAGGTGCCGCTGTTCGTGTCGCTGCGCATGAGCGCGGCCAAGCTGGTGCTGACCGCCGGCGCCCTCCTCGGCGGGCTGGCGGTGGGACGCGAAGGCCCTTCGGTGCAGATCGCCGCGGGCGTCATGCTCGGGGCCCGGCGCTGGCTGCCCAAGCAATCCGCGCTGACCTCGCAGGGTCTGCTGGTGGCTGGCGGTGCAGCCGGTATCGCGGCGGCATTCAATGCGCCGCTGGCCGGCGTCATGTTCGCGATCGAGGAGTTCACGCGCAAGATCGAGCACCAGAGCAGCGGCCTGATCATCACCGCCATCGTGCTCGCCGGCCTGGTGGGCGTGTCCGCCTTCGGCAACCAGACCTACTTCGGCGTGATCCGCGTACCGGCGCTGCCCACCTCGTTTATCTTGCCTGGATTGCTGGTGGTCATCGCCGGCGGACTGCTCGGCGGGCTGTTCGCGCGCGGCCTTCACGCGGTGCTGGTGCGTCCGCGCGGCGGGCGCCTCCAGGACTACCGCCGTGCCCACCCGGTACGCTTCGCGGCCGCGTGCGGCATGGCGGTGGCGATCCTGGGCGTGCTGAGCGACGGGGCCAGCTTCGGCAGCGGCTATGAGCAGACGCGCGGCATGATCGACGAGAACGCCAGCGTGCCAGCGCTGTACGTGCTGCTGCGCATGCTGGCGACCTGGCTCGCGGCGTGGTCCGGCGTGCCGGGCGGGATCTTCGCGCCGTCACTGGCCATCGGCGCGGGCATCGGACATGACGTGGCGATCCTGTCGGGCTGGACGACGGAGGCGCCCGCGCTGATCGCGCTCGGCATGACGGCTTTTCTCGCCGCGGTGACGCAGACCCCGCTCACCGCGTTCATCATCGTCATGGAAATGGTCGACGGGCACGCGATGGTGCTGTCGCTGATGGCGGCCGCGCTCGGCGCCAGCCTGGTGTCGCGCTGGATCAGTCGGCCGCTCTACCAGGTGCTGGCGCAGGCGCAGCTCGAGCGCGCGTTCCCGCCGGAACCGCCCCAGCCCGAGGAGGCCAGGCAGCCGGAGTCGGCCAAGCCCTGACTGGCGGTCGCGCGCCCTCGGCGCTACAGCCCGGGTGCGCCGCTCGCGAGAAAGCCGCCGTCCACAGGCATTGCGATGCCGGTGGTGTACGAGGCTTCGTCCGAGACCAGATACATCACGGCGGCGGCGATCTCGGCAGTGGAGCCGTAGCGGTTCATCGGAATCGCGCTCGAATATTCCTTGCGGAACTGCTCGGTGTGCAGCACGCGGGTCATCGGCGTGTCCACCGGCCCGGGTGCGACCGCGTTCGCGGTGATGCCGTACTCGGCAAGTTCCACCGCCATCTGCCGGGTGAGCGCGATCACGGCGCCCTTCGAGGTTCCGTATGCCGTACGTCCCTTGCCCACGGCGCGCATGCCTGCCACGGACGCGACGTTCACGATGCGGCCCCAGCGCCGCTTGATCATCAGCCGCGCCGCGTGCTGCGCGCACAGCAGGGTGCCGGTGACGTTGACGTTCATCGTCGCCAGGAAGTTCTCCAGCGGAAACTCCACGAACGCAAACAGCTTGGCGATGCCGGCGCAGTTGACCAGCACGTCGCATCGGCCGTGGTCCGCCTCGACCCGGGTGAATGCAACCGAGACGGACTCGGCGCGGCCCACGTCCAGTTCGATTGCGGCGGCCTTGCCGCCTGCGTCGCACAGTCGCGCAGCGGTGGACTGCGCACTGGCGAGATCGAGGTCCGCCACCAGCACGTTGAAACCGGCAGCCGCCAGCCGTTCGCATACCTCCGCCCCGATCCCCTTTGCGCCGCCGGTGACCAGCGCGACGCGCTGCCCGCCGTGATCCTTCTGCTGCATGGTGCGTTATCTCCTTGCGTCAGTGCATATCAGCGACGAGGCTCGCCGCTTCAGGCGGCTGCTCTCTGCGTTGCGTCGAACTGCGCGAGCAGATGCCGCTCCTTCTCTTCGGCCGCTACGGCCGATCTGTCCTTCACGTGTCCGAAACCGCGGATGGTGCCCGCAACGGCGGCCAGTTCGACAGCGCTCGCGTGATTGAGCGGAGTCAGTCGTGCCGCGATGTGCTCGAGCAGTGCCTCGTAGCGCACGATGCGTGCACGCTCCTCACGCCGCTCGTGGGTGCGACCGAAGGGGTCGAGCGCGCTGCCGCGCAGGAACTTCAGCCGTGCCAGCCACCGGAACGCCGTGAGCATCCACGGTCCGTACTCTTGCTTGATCAGGTGCCCGGTACGCGGGTCGCGCTTCGCGAACAACGGCGGCGCGAGATGAAAACGCAGACGCGGCGTTCCCTGGAACTGGCGTTCGATCGAGGCCAGGAACGCGGGATCGGCGTGCAGGCGCGCGACCTCGTACTCGTCCTTGTAGGCCATCAGACGATACAGCACGCGCGCTGCCGTTTCGGTCAACTCGGTCCTGCCGCGCGCGCAGCGGGTCTCCGCCTCGCGCAACCGGCCGAGGGCGGCGAGGAAGCGTTGCGCGTATTCCGCATCCTGGTAGTCGGTCAGGCGCCGGGCACGGTCGGCGAGCAGTTCGTCCAGGCTCAGGTCCGGGACGGTGTCGTCGACGTAGCCGTTGTTTCGCAGCAAGGCCTCGATGGCCGCCTGGTCGTGCGCCCACAGGCGGCCGAGCCGGATGGCGCTGAGATTGAACTCCACCTGCACGCCGTTGAGCTGCACCGCGCGTTCCAGCGCCTCGAGCGACAGTGGCAGCCAGCCATTCTGCATTGCCACGCCGATCATGAAGAAATTGGTGGCGATGGCATCGCCACACAGGGCCAGCGCAATGCCGGTCGCGTCCACCTGCGCCAGGTTTTGCGTCCCCACGCGCGCCTGGACCTTGTGCCGGATGAAACCGGTGTCGATCCGCTCGTCGGGGTTGAGGCTGAACGACGGCGTCACCTGGATGCGCACATTGCCGAGAACGCGCGTGTCGCCCGACATGCTGCGAAAGGATTCGTCGGAGATCGCGGCGACCATGTCGAAGGCGACGACCAGGTGCGCCTCGCCCAGTCCCACCGTCTGCGTCGCGATCGCCGTGCCGGCGGGCGCGATGCGAAGATGGCTGAGCACCGCGCCATTCTTCTGCGACATGCCGGTCATGTCGTACACCGACGCCTGCAGGCCCTGCAGGTGCGCGGCCATCGCCAGCACCGCGCCGACGGTGACCACGCCGGTGCCGCCGATGCCAGCCAGCATGATCCCCGTACCGGCAGACGAGGGCTGCGCCATCGAAGGCGGGGGCAGGGTGGCGAACAGGCGCTCGTCGACGCTGGCGCGGCGACCCTTGCGCATCTGCACGCCCGACACCGACACGAACGAGGGGCAGAAGCCCTTCGCACAGCTGTAGTCCTTGTTGCAGCTCGACTGGTTGATCCGCCGCTTGCGCCCCAGCGGAGTCTCCAGCGGCTCGATCGAGACGCACCCCGACTGCACCGAGCAGTCGCCGCAGCCCTCGCAGACCTCGTGGTTGATCACCATGCGCACGTCCGGATCCGCCAGGACCTTGCGCTTGCGCCGCCGGCGCTTCTCCGCCGCGCAGGTCTGCACGTAGATCAGCGCAGTGCAGCCTTCGATCTCGCGCAGTTCCCGCTGCACCGCGTCGAGTTCGTTGCGGGGGCGGATCGGCACGCCCTGCGGAAAGTCGGCGGCATTCAGTTCGGCAGGGTTCTCCGCCACCACGACGATGCGCTTCACGCCCTCCGCCAGCACCTGCGCGGCGATCAGTGCCGGACTGAGCGGCCCTTCCACCGGCTGGCCGCCGGTCATTGCGATGGCATCGTTGAACAGGATCTTGTAGGTGATGTTCGCTCGCGCCGCGACGGCCTGACGGATGGCGAGCAGGCCGGAGTGGTAGTAGGTGCCATCGCCGATGTTCTGGAACATGTGGCGGCGGCTGGTGAAGTGCTGCAGCGCCGTCCAGGTGGCGCCTTCGCCACCCATGTGCGTGCCGAGCAGCGTCGACGGTCCCTTGGCCCACATCGCCATGCCGTGGCAGCCAATGCCGGCGATCGCAAGACTGCCCTCGGGCAGATTGGTCGAGGTGTTGTGCGGGCAGCCGGAGCAGAAGAACGGAATGCGCCTCGGCGATGCATCGCCCACCGGGGCAAGCAGGCCGCGCATCGATTCCAGCGCGGCAGCGCGCTGCGCGATGTCGGGGTCGGCCATCCCGTTGCGCGCGAGTCGTGCGGCGATGGCCAGCGCCACGGCCACCGCATCCAGTGGTACGTCCGAGGGCAGAAGCACTGCGCCATCCTCGCCGTTCTTGCCGAGGATGCGGGGCCGGTGCGCATCGTTGTAGAACAGCGAAGCCGCCTGAGGCTCCATGAAGGCGGACTTCTCTTCGATGAAGAACAGCTCCGCACAGCCCTGCGCGAACTCGCGCAAGCCTTCAGGCTCGAGCGGCCAGATCATGCCGACCTTGTACACGTCCAGGCCCATCTGCGCGGCACGCGCCGCGTCGATGCCCAGGTGCCGCAACGCATGCATGGTGTCGCCGTAGGCCTTGCCCGCGGTCACCAGGCCCAGCTTCGGCTGCGCCGTGCCGAACTCTGGCCGGTCGCCGCGATTGGCACGCCAGAACCGGCGCATCAGCGGAACACGCCAGCGCTTGTGGATGATCTCGTCGCGCGCTGGTGCGTACACGCCGCGGTAGTGCACGCCTTCGGGCGGCAACTCGCCGTAGGGCGGGGTGACGATCGGGAACGCTTCCTCGCCCGCCACGGTCGCGGTCTGCTCGATCGATTCGTTCACGCACTTGAACGCAGTCCAGCAGCCGGCATAGCGCGACAGCCCCCAGCCAAGCAGGCCGAAGCGCACGATCTCTCCGACGTTGGCCGGATAGATCACAGGCATCTGATGCGCGACCATCGCCTGCTCGCTGTGATGGGCGGTGGTGGAGGACTTCGCCGCATGATCGTCGCCGAGCAGGACCAGCACGCCGCCGCTCGGGTGCGAACCGGTCAGGTTGCCGTGCTTGAGCGGATCCCCGGAGCGGTCCACGCCGGGCCCCTTTCCGTACCAGATTGCGAACACGCCGTCCACGGTGGCGTCCTCGGCCAGCGCGAGCTGCTGAGTTCCCCAGATGGCGGTGGCCGCGAGATCCTCGTTGATGCCCGGCTGGAAGACGATCTGGTTCTCCTTCAGCCACTTCTCAGCTTCCCAGAGCGTCTGGTCGACGTAGCCGAGCGGCGATCCCCGGTAGCCGCTGACGAAGCCCGCGGTGTTCAGGCCGGCCGCGGCATCGCGCCTGCGCTGGGCGATGAGCAGGCGTACGAGCGCCTGCGGCCCGCTGATGAGGCAGGGCTTGTCGATATCGGCGTACTTGTCGTCGAGGGATACGTCGCGCAGTTGCATGGGGTGCCGCATGGGGTAGGGAAAGGGCGATTGTATGCGGGGCCGATTGGACCTGTGCGCCGGCTTGTGCCAGCATCCGCGGGTACCGCCTGACACGAACAGCCGCCATGCCCATCGATTTCCGTCCCGCCTGGCTCGATGCCGATCTCGAGGCGTATCGCGACACGGTCGAGCGCTTCGTCGAGACCGAGATGCTTCCCGAGGACGAGGCCGCACGCAAGCGCGGCCACGTCGGACACGCGCTGTGGCGGCGTGCCGGTCAGCTCGGCCTCCTGTGCGCCGACATCCCCGAGCGCTACGGCGGCGGGGGCGGGGATTTCCGCCACGAGGCCGTGTTCTACGAGGCGATGGCGCGGCGCGCGCTGACCGGCATGAGCCCATCGGTGCACAGCATCGTCGCGCACTACTTCCTCAACCACGGCACCGAAGCCCAGCGGCAGCGTTATCTTCCGCGCATGGCACGGGGCGAACTGGTCGGCGCGATCGCGATGACCGAGCCCGGCACCGGTTCCGATCTGCAAGGCATCCGCACACGTGCCGAGCGGCGCGGCGACCGCTACGTCATCAGCGGATCGAAGACCTTCATCACCAATGGCTACCTGTCGGAGCTGATCCTGGTGGTGGCGAAGACCGACCCTGCGCAGCGGGCGCGGGGAACCTCGATCCTGGTCGTCGAGACCGAGAACGCGCGCGGGTTCCGCGTCGGGCGCCTGCTCGACAAGGTCGGCCTCAAGGCCCAGGACACGTCCGAACTGTCCTTCGACGAGGTCGAGGTGCCTGCGGAGAACCTGCTCGGCGGCGAGGAAGGACAGGGCTTCTACCAGTTGATGTCCGATCTGCCGTACGAACGCACGATCATCGGCGTGCTGGCGGTGGCGGCCATGGAAGGCGCCTACGCCGCCACGCTCGACTACGTGCGGCAGCGCAAGGCCTTCGGCCAGCACCTGTCGGAGTTCCAGAACACGCGATTCAAGCTCGCCGAGATCGCCACCACGATCAAGGTTGCGCGCACCTTCGTCGACCGCTGCGTGAGCGAGCTGGTGGCCGGGACGCTGGATACGGTGACGGCCTCGATGGTCAAGCTGTGGGCCGCCGAGCAGCAGTGCAAGGTGATCGACGAGTGCGTACAGCTGCACGGCGGCTACGGTTACATGAACGAGTACCTGGTGGCGCGCATGTACGCCGACGCGCGCGTGCAGCGGATCTACGCCGGCACCAGCGAGATCATGAAGGAAGTGATCGCCCGTGGTCTGTAGCATGGGGCGGAACATTGCATGACTGCCGGCGCCTGGCGCCGGTCAACCACGAGGAGCACAACATGGCAGAAGCATTCATCGTCGACGCGCTGCGCACCGCTGGCGGACGCCGCGGCGGCCGGCTCGCAGGATGGCACCCGGTGGATCTGGCGGCGCGGGTGCTCGACGGCCTGCTCGCGCGAACCGGAATCGATCCGGGCTGCGTGGACGACGTCATCATGGGCTGCGTCATGCAGGGTGGCGAGCAGGCGATGAACATCGCCCGCAACGCCGTGCTCGCCTCCAGCCTGCCCATCACCGTGCCGGGCACGAGCATCGACCGGCAGTGCGGCTCGTCGCAGCAGGCGCTGCACTTCGCAGCGCAGGCGGTGATGTCCGGCGTGAACGACGTGGTGATCGCCGCGGGCGTGGAGAGCATGACCCGCGTGCCGATGTTCAGCACCGCGCTGCTCGCGCAGAAGGCGGGCATGGGCTACTACCAGGACTGCAGTCTGCGCGCTCGCTATCCGCAGGATTTCAGCCAGTTCAGCGGCGCGGAGATGCTGGCCCGCCAGCACGGCTTCGGCAAGGACGCGCTCGACCGCTTTGCGCTGGAGAGTCATCGAAAGGCCGCCGCGGCGGCCAGCACCGGCGCGTTCGAGGCGGAGATCCTGCCCGTCGAGGTGCGCGGCGCGCAGGGAGAACCGACCGGTGAGATGCACACGTTGGACGAGGGCATCCGGTTCGATGCATCGCTGGAAGGCATCCAGGGCGTGAAGCTGCTGCGCGAGGGCGGGGTCATCACCGCGGCGAACGCCAGCCAGATCTGCGACGGGGCGAGCGCAGTGCTGGTGGTCAACGAGCGCGGACTCGAAGCGCTGGGGGTGAAGCCGCTGGCGCGTGTGCATCACATGAGTGTCCTCGGAGGCGATCCGGTGGTCATGCTCGACACGCCGCTGTCGGCCTCGCAGCGCGCGCTGAAGAAGGCCGGCATGAGCATCGGCCAGATCGACCTGTACGAGGTGAACGAGGCGTTCGCGCCGGTGCCAATGGCGTGGTTGAAGACCCTCGATGCCGACCCGGCACGGCTCAACGTGCATGGCGGCGCCATCGCACTCGGCCATCCGCTGGGCAGTTCCGGCACCAAGCTGATGACCACGCTGGTCCACGCGCTCGGGCGCCGCGGCGTGCGATACGGGCTGCAGACCATGTGCGAAGGCGGCGGCATGGCCAACGTGACCATCGTCGAGCGCCTATGATCCGGGCGGTGGCGGCGCCGATCCGGCCGCTCGGCAAGAGGCCCCGAGGATAGAAGACGTACGTCAGGATCGGCGCCCGCCCGGGCGCTCACGCGCCCCGGCCGAGGTCACCTTGTTCTCGTGCGCATCGGTCTGCGACCGGTGATACCCTGAGTTCCGGGCCTGCACAGGCGACTTCGGGAGACGTGGATGGAGCGATCGGCAGTCCAGGACCGGGTCACACCGCTGGACGCCGGCGCCGCCGTCGACCCCCACCGCGAGGCCATCCGGGCCGAACAGGTGCGGCTTCTCTACGCACAGCTTCCGTCCGCGCTCATCGGTACCACCATCGTCGGCGCCTTGGTCCTGCTGGTGCTGTGGCGCCACGTCCCGCAGGCCTGGCTCGTGGGCTGGGGGTTGGCGCTTGGCATCACGACCGCGCTCCGCGTGATGCTGCGGCGCGCGTACTTCAGAGACGCGGTCGCGGATGTCGACGCGCCGGTGTGGGCCCGGCGGTTCCTGGTCGGCGCGCTGGTCTCGGGCATGGTGTGGGGCGTGGCAGGCGTTTTCCCCATCCGGAATGGCGCGCAGCTCGAGGAGCTGTTCCTGCTGTTCGTCCTGGCGGGGCTCGCCGCCGGCGGCATGTCCACCCTGTCGTCGTACCGCGGCGCCTACGCGGCGTTCCTCCTTCCGGCAATCGTCCCGTTCAGCGTGAACCTGCTGACCAGGGAGGGTTCGATCTACCTCGCGATGGGCGCGATGCTGGCCGTATTCGTGGTCCTGATGTCGCTGATCTCCGCGCGTCACTACCGATCGGTGGTCGACTCGCTGCGATTGCGGTTCGCCAATCGCGATCTGATCACCGACCTGACCGCCGCGCACGAGCAACAGCAGGCCATCAACAAGGAGCTCGAGCAGCAGGCTCACGAGCGCCAGCGCATCGGCGAGGCCTTGCAGCGCGCCTACGACGAACTCGAGCTCAAGGTCAGGGAGCGTACCGAGCAGCTGGCGCAGGCCAACGACGTGCTGCAGCGCGAGAAGGAACTGTTCCGGGTGACGTTGGCGAGCATCGGCGATGCGGTGATCACCACCGACGCCTGGGCGCGGATCACCTATCTGAATGCGGTCGCCGAGCGCATGACCGGCTGGCAGGATGCCGCAGCCCACGGTCGGCCGCTCGCCGAGGTGTTCCGCGCGGTGGACGACACCAGCCACGCACCGGTGGAAGACCTGGCGACGCGCTGTCTGTCGAGCAATGCCAACATCGTGCTGGTCGATCGCTGCGTGATGAGCTCGCGCGACCAGCGCAAGCGGCACATCGACCTGTCCGTGGCAGCAATCCGCGACGGCCGCGACGCCACCATCGGTGTCATCCTGGTGCTGCGCGACGTGACGCAGGAGCGCACGCTGACGCAGCAGCTTGCCCATCAGGCCACGCACGACGCGCTCACGGGATTGGTCAACCGTCCCGAGTTCGAGCGCCGCCTGGCTGCGCTCATTCCCTCCGCCGGCGTGCACACGCCGCACGCGCTGCTGTATCTGGATCTCGATCAGTTCAAGGTGGTCAACGACACGTGCGGACACGCCGCCGGCGACGACCTGCTGCGCCAGGTGGCGGCGTTGATGCGCACCAAGCTGCGCGCAAAAGACACGCTCTCGCGGCTGGGGGGCGACGAGTTCGGCGTGCTCCTCGAGCATTGCAGCGCGGGCGAGGCGCGGCGCATCGCGGATGCGTTGCGCGAGTTGCTCCAGGGATTCCGCTTCGCCTGGGGCGACAAGTCGTTCACGATCGGCGTGAGCATCGGCCTGGTGCCGATCACGCATCCCGGAGACACGCTGGCAGGCATCTTCAGCGCCGCTGACAGCGCCTGCTATGCCGCCAAGGAGATGGGCCGCAACCGCGTGCACGTCTATCGCGCGGGCGACAGCGTGCTTGCTCAGCGCGACGGCGAGATGCGCTGGATGCCCCGCATCCAGCAGGCACTGGCGGAGGACCGCTTCCGGCTGTACTGGCAGCCGATCCAGGCCGTCACGCCCGGCGCAGTAGGAGTCGGCCGCGGGGAGGTGCTGCTGCGCATGCTCGACGAGAGCGGGCGCCTGGTGCTGCCCGGCGCATTTATGCCGGCCGCCGAGCGCTACGGGCTGATGCTGGCGATCGACCGCTGGGTGGTGGAGCACAGCCTGGCGTCGCTGACGGCACCGGGCGGGGAGGGGCGCGGAGTGTTCTCGATCAACATCTCCGGGCACTCGCTGGGATCGACAGAGTTCCTCGACTTCGTCAGCGACGCGCTCGACACGCGCGGAGTGCCTGCGGACAGGGTCTGCTTCGAGGTCACGGAGACCTCCGCCGCATCGGAACTGGGGCACGCGCTGCGCTTCATCGACGCACTGAAGGGGCGCGGCTGCCGATTCGCCCTCGACGATTTCGGCACCGGGCTGTCTTCGTTCAGCTACCTGAAGATGCTGCCGATCGACTACCTGAAGATCGACGGCGCTTTTGTTTCGGGCCTCATGACCAACGATATCGACAAGGCCATGGTGGAGGCCGTCCACCACATCGGCCACATGATGGGTCTGGAGACGATCGCGGAGTGCGTCGACCGCGAGGGCATCCTTCCCGCGCTGCGCAGGATCGGCGTGGACTACGCGCAGGGCTACGCGCTGGGCCACCCGCAGCCGCTGGCGGCCTGAAGCGGGCTACGGTCGACGTTGATCGATCGTTGCGGGATTTCGGCGCGACGTGCGAGTCCTCCTGCATCGCCGGGGAACGAATCCCGGACCCTGGATCGACGAACTCCCTCACCGGCGTAGCTACGCGCGTGTCTAGATGTCGGGCGCGCGCGGACTGAAGCGTTTTCACTCACGCCGGGCTACGCCTCTCGTGACAAGCGTCCATTCCCGCGACGCGCCATCAACGCAAACCCTAATTGGAGATGGAGACGATGCTAGCCAAGACTACGAGGCTGCTGCTCGTGGGCACGCTCGCCCTCGGTGTGGCGCTGCCAGCGGCAGCGAGAAAGGTACCGACGACCGACGAAGAGGTCGGGCAGGTCGGTGGAAAGATCCCGGGAATGCCGAAGGTTCAACTGGTCAAGGTTGCGGACGGCTTCAACGACCCGATCAGCGTTACCAATGCCGGCGATGGCAGTGGCCGCATGTTCGTAGTCGAGCGCGTGGGGCGCATCAAGATCGTCACCAAGGACGGGAAAGTGCTGAAGGAGCCGTTCCTCGACCTCACGAAGCAGAATCCGATCGGCGGGGATGTCCAGAGCCAGTTCATCGAGCAGGGCTTGTACGCGGTTGCCTTCCATCCCAAGTTCAAGCAGAACGGATACTTCTATGTCCACTATGCGTCGCTGCCCTTCAATGGCGACGGCTTCGTGGTGCGCTTCAAGGTCTCGAAGGACGCGAACAAGGCCGATCCGAAGAGCGCAAAGGTCATCATGCGTCTGGAGCGGCCCTATTACAACCACAACGGCGGGCAGATCGCCTTCGGCCCTGACGGCTACCTCTACATCTCCAGCGGTGACGGAGGCTGGGAAGGAGACGTGCTGAACGCGGGTCAGAGCCTGGACACGCTGCTCGGCAAGATGCTGCGCATTGACGTGGATGTCGATGATCGGCCGTATGCAGTGCCGGACTCCAATCCGTTCGCCAAAAAACCCAATCTGATGGAACTGTTCGGCATCACCGAACCCGAGTTCGCCGAGATCAACCTCAACGCGAAGCCGGAGATCTGGGCCTACGGTATCCGCAACACCTGGATGTTCCACTTCGATCCGAAGAACGGTGACCTGTTCATGGCTGAGGTCGGCCAGAACCACTGGGAGGAAATCAACTTCCAGCCGGCCGGGAGCAAGGGCGGGGAGAACTACGGCTGGGCGCGCAACATGGGCACCCACTGCCATCCGCTTCAGGAGAACAACAAGACGGCGAAATCGGGCGTGGACTGCAATCGCGTCGGCGTACTGCCGGCTGCCGAGTATGCGCACGAGCAGGGCTGCAGCGTGATCGGCTTCGGTGTCGCACACAACGACGAGATGATGGGCGCCTATATGTCCGGTGATTGGTGCAGCGGTCGCGTCTGGGCGTTGGCGCACGATGGGCGCAAGTGGCAGTTCGAGGAAGTGATCAAGACTTCGCTGCAGTTCACTGGCGGTGGTTACGACGAGGATGGCAACGTGCTCGCCACGCACTGCAACTGCTTCTACACCACGGACAAGGGCCCGCTGGGCAACCCGCCCGGCGCGCTGTGGAAGTTCGTCCGTGCGGACAAGGTCGGAGCGACGGACGTGACCGCGCCAGTGGGTGCTGCTGCGGCAACCGGCGAGAAGGAGTAACGGCTCCCGTCCGAAACGACGTGCCGCCCGCCCAGCGGGCGGCATCGGCTCACTTGCCAGGCAGGCTTCGCAGATAGGCCATCACGCGGAGGATCTGATCCTGGCTGAGCACGCCACGAAACGGCGTCATTGCGGCAGCGGCGCCGCCCCAGATGGTCTCGAACATGCCCTTGTCGGTTCGATTCTTGTCGTATACGTAAGTGTCGTCGATCAGGCTTGGGCCCATCCGGCCGCGGCCTTCGAGGCCATGGCAGATCGCGCATTTCTCGAGATAGAGCGCAGCGCCATCCTCGACTGCCGCAGCATCGCCCCGATAGCCGTTCTCCGCCGTGGCCAGGAATCTCTTCGCCGTTTCGCTCTGCTCCTCCTCCGCAGCCGGTTGCACGTCGAGCATGTCCCCGGTGAAGGTGTGATGCCACTCGAGGATGGCAGGTGTTCCGCCTTCAGCGGCGGGCGCGGTGAAGAACGCCAGAATGGTGGCGCCCAGGATCTGCTGCTTCAGCACGATATTCATGATCGTCCCGTGTCGTTCGCGTGCCGACCGCATTATCCGCAAGGGGCGGCGGGAATGGCTCCCTTAAGGGGGATGAGAAATGGCCGTGTCGGTTCAGTCTTTGTCAGGCCCGAGTCCGAACAGTCCGGGTAGCGCGAGGCCATTGCGCATGAGATAGCGCTTCTGGATCCGATGCGCTTCCTGCTCGCGCGCATGCCAAACTGGCGATCCGAATCGTGCCGGCCCTTCCGAAGCCTGCAATACGTGCACCAGTTCGTGGAGCAGTACGCTGGAGCCGAACGTGCCGTGCGGATCCACGTCATCGCGTAGGAACACACGCACAGGAAGCGTGACGGGATGACCATACGAAAGGACTTCTCGGGAGTAGAGGGTCGCGCCGATGCAGGCACACGGCATGTGCTGCGCCGACAGCGTGTAGATGGGTGGCAGTGCATCCGGAGCGGGATAGCCGGTCATCGATACGGCGATCTTCATCAGTTGCGCGATCAGGATATCCATCCTCAAGATATAGCAGGGGCTCCTGCCTGCTTCTGCGGAACGAGAGCGGATCGCTTCCGGGAGACGGTCACGCGCGATACGGGAGGGAGGTTCGCCGTAGCGATGAACCGATCCCGGGTCGCATCGGATAGCATCCTCGCGATGCGTTGCGCGAATTGCTCGGATCCGACTTCGAGCGCAGCGCGAGCGCCTCGCCGGTGGACGCCCCACGGTGTCATTTCGAGCGCAGCGAAAAATCCTCATCGTGAACACTGCAAAGCGAGGATCCCTCGGCATGCGCCTCGGGATGACATCGAGCACTGAGGATGACACGATGGACAACGCAAGGCCTTCCAATGGCAAGCGATCCGTCGTTGGCATACGACATATGGATTTCGGCGCGCGCCTGCACTATGCTCTACCGCTAGCCCGCCAGACGCATCCCCGCCAGGCGCATCGTGGCAAGGGTTTGGCGGCGCGACGTCGCCCGTTGCAATGCGCAAATCGCACCGCCACGTCGCGGAAGGTTCAGAGACAAGAGGAAGAGATATGCATCGCCATGTTCTTCGAGCTGTCTTGCTGGGCGCGCTCACGCTCCCAACTCTCGCACAAGCCACCATCCTGCTGTTCAACGAGGAGCGCGATGCGGCGACCCAGACCATGGTGCAGCCCGCGTCGAGTGGTGGCGTCATGCCCGAGGACTACGGCGACCGGGTGACCGGCGCGGTGATGGCCGTTCCCGGCGGATTCTTCACCTATGGAGACGGCGGGGAGGGTTTCACGCCGAATGTCACTGTCGATATCGATGCCGTCGGTGCCACCTCGGCCCGGGTGGCCCTGTGGCAGGACGGTTACGGGGATCTCACCAACGTGATCTTCGCGGAGGGTCCCGGCACGGCCGGGGCGCCGCAGTTGAACGTACTGTTCACGGCCGATCCAGGTTATCTGGTCGACTTGTACGGCTTCGATCTGGCCGGTTTCGGGACGGATTACGTCATCGCCGGCGTCTCGGTGTTCGCCGGGGCGACCACGCTGTTTTCCGTGACCGACGTATTGGTGGAGGGCAACTCGACCGGTCCGGGACACACCAGCTTCGCGTTCGATACTCCGCTCTCCGCGGTCGAACTGCTTCTTCAGGTGGACATGTCCAATCTCGCTGCGGGCATACAGGACAACATCGGACTGGATTCCATCCAGTTCGGGCAGACGCCACCAAATGTCGACCCCGACCCCGATCCGGACCCGGATCCAGACCCCGACCCCGACCCCGATCCAGACCCCGACAACCAGGTTCCCGAGCCGGGCTCGCTCGCATTGCTTGGGCTGGCGCTCATTGCGCTTCGGCGGGCACTCGGTTCGCGCTAGCGCGCTGGATGCAGCACCAGTGACGTGGGCCGCTGCCTAACCGCTCGACCCGGCAGGACGCAGCACGATCGCCTGCTCCGGACAGGCCTTCACGCACAGGCCACACGCGTGGCAGGCGTCTGCCCGCACCGCGAAAGCGCGCTTGTTGCCGTGCGCCCACGCCTTGAGCTTCGCCAGCAAGGAAAGTTCGGCACGCTCGTCCGGCGTCAACCGGCGCACCTCGAACACGTCGTAGGGACACACCTCCACACAGGCTGCCTTTGCCTCGCAGCGTCCTGCATCGATCACCGGAATCATCGCCCCGGCGGTATTGCCGCAGTCGGGTTGCCGCTTCGCCTCGTCCATCGACTCAGGTACCGGAGATCCAGCGCTGCAGCGCCAGAGTGAGAAGGAATGCGGCGACTGCGAAGGCGGCGGCGCCGACGTGGCCGTGACCGGCGAGCACGATCGCATCCAGCAACGAGATGCCCGCGATGAGGCTCACGACTGCGCGCGGCACGTCGCCCTTGGCCCGGCGGAACAGCAGCCGGACGGCGAAGATCACCCATCCGATGAAGGCGATGGTGAGGACCAGCGTCGCAGCCGAGTCGAGCGACAGCCGCAGGCCGTAGATCATCGCCACCGCGAGGAAGGCCAGCGGCCACACGCTGTCGAGGCGGCCCAGATGTTCCTTCTTGGCGGCGAAAGTCAGACCGATCAGATGGCACAGCAGCATGGCTGCGGCGACGTGGACCGCAACCGGCGGCGCTGCGCTGAAGGCAAATGCCGCACTCAGGTACACGAATACCCGGCACAAGCCCATGATGAGCGGGCTGAGCGGGTTGTCCTTGTGCCAGCGGTCATAGGCGACGATGGCAAGCCCCAGGGCGATGCCGCTGGCCACCGGCCGCCAGCGGGTGCCGTCTGCGAATGCGTAGCCGATCTGCGCCAGCAGTGCGAGGCCGACGAACAGCATGCCGAAGCCGAAGCCGAACACCTGACCGGCGCTGACCTGACCGGAGGGGATCGGGCGATCGGGCCGCGCCTTGGCGTCGAACTCGGCATCGAATGCGTCGTTGAGGAACATGCCACCCACGTAGAACAGTGACATCGAGACCAGAAGCAGTGTCAGGCGAGGATCGCTCAACGACCCACCAGCCAGCAAGGCACCGACCAGTACGTTGGTCCAGACGGTGGGCAGGTTGGAGATGCGGCCGAGCTTGAGGGCGATGGCGAGGTTCATGCCGCCACCCCGGATGCGCCTGCCGGGTCCAGTTCGTTCAGCACCCAGCGCATCTCGCGTGCGACCGCATCCTCGACTGCCTGCGTACGCAGCGACGGCGGCAGCACGTCCCAGGTGTAGGTCTCGATCTCGAGGTGCGCCGACAGCGGCGAGCGACGATGCATGGCCAGCATGTCGCGAATGAAGAACTGGGTCGAGGAGAAGCGATCCAGCGCGTCGACGAACAGAGGTACGTGGAAGTGCACGCGCCACTCCGCATCGCGGGGACTGCCCTGGAAGCTGGCGAATGCGTCGGAGAGGTCGTTGAAACGGCGCAGTCCAGCCGCGCTACGCTCGACCACCTGGTGCAGGTACACCGCATCCTGGTAGGCATCCAGCGCTTGTAGCGATTCCGGTGTCAGGCTGGGAATGCGCAGTCCCGAGCTGATCTGCACCTTCGGAATCGCGATACCCGCATCGCCCAAGGCCTGCATGCACTGCGCCGGCTCCTCGAATTCGACCGCAGCGTGGCACAGGTCGAGGCACAGCCCCAGATGATCTCGCAGTGCATTTGCCGCCGTCGTGCGGTCGAACCCGGAGGCGGCGCTCAACTGCTGGACGGATGGCTCGGCGAACAGGTGGCCGGTGAAGTAGGCGACCGACTCTTCGATCGTCTCCAGGAAGCAGCACGGCTCCGGCTCGAGCGCGAGCGCGATGTGGCGGCCAGTGCGACGCTTCACCTCCACCAAATGGGCGACGCTGCTCACCATATTCTCGGCCATCAGCCGCGCATCGGCGGACCCGCGCAGGGCGGACTTGTAGGCGCCGGGCACGGTGCTGATGCTGCCGTCCATTCCTTCGGGTAGCAGCCGTGCCAGCAGGTCGGCGAGCAGATTCGTGTAGCGAACCCGCTCGGGGTCGCGCCAGTCGGGCAGGTAGACCTCCTCCTTGACCCGCGTGCCGTGAAAGGTCCCGTAGGGAAAGCCGTTGATGGTGAAGACGTACATGCGCTCGCGCGCAAGGAAACCGGCGAACTCGCCGAGGGTTTCCGGATCGGATAGTTCCTGCGCAGCGCGTCCCGACAGGCGCAACCCGATGCCAAATGGTGCCTCGGGCGATACCGTGTCACGCACGCGCGTGACATAGCGCTCGAGGTTGGTGCGGACCTCCGCCCAGGTCTCCCCCGGGTGGATATTGCTGCAGTAGGTGAGGTGAGACCCGTCGGCCAGTCTCACTGTCCGGTTTCCCGGCGATGCAGCCACGAGATCGTGCGCAGGATGTGATCCGCCTCCATGTGATGGACTTCCTCGCCCTGGCCGATCTCGCGCAGCAGGGTGATGGTCAGCTCGCCGCCCAGGTGTTCGCGGAACTCCTCCAGCCCGCGCAGCAGCACCCAATGCCCCTCGGCATCGCGCGACTCCATCAATGGATGCCACAGGTAGAAGCCCAGCTTCTTGAGCAGCCCGTAGACGCGCTCGTCTCCGCCGGGTGCGAGCATGCCGATCTGCACGGAGTAGCGCGTATCGAGCGCCAGTCCGATGGCCACCGCCTCGCCGTGCCGCAGTTCGTGCGCGGTGAGCGCCTCGAGCTTGTGCGCAGCCCAGTGACCGTAGTCGAGCGGCCGGGCGCTGCCGCTCTCGAATGGATCGCCCCCGTGCGCGATCTGACGCATGTGCAGTTCGGCGCATCGCCGAATCATGCGCGCCATCGCAGCCGGTTCGCCCTCGTGCAGCGCCTGCGCGTTCGCCTCCAGCCACTCGAAGAAGACGCGATCGCGAATCAATGCGACTTTCACCGCCTCGGCGACTCCTGCGATCTTGTCCCGCGGATGCAGCGTGCGCAGATAGCGCAGATCGTTGAGCACCGCGAAGGGCGGTGCAAAGGTCCCGAGCAGGTTCTTCATGCCGAAAGCGTTCACGCCGTTCTTGACGCCCACGCCCGAATCGTTCTGCGCCAGCACGGTGGTCGGCACCCGGATGTGGCGGATGCCGCGGTGCGTGGTGGCGGCAACGTAGCCGATCGCATCGAGGAAGGCACCGCCGCCGATCCCAACGACGTAGGCATGACGGTCGATGGCCAGTTCCACCAGGCGCTGCTGCAGTCGGGTGATCACCGACATGTCGTTCTTGATCTGCTCTCCCGCAGAGACCAGTTCCGGCTGCCCGACCAGTTCCATGGATTCGCCGTGCGCCTGAGCGTAGGACGCCACCTCGTGCACGAGCGTAGGCCAGGCAGCGGCGACGCTCGCGTCGACGAACACGACGAAGCGATGCCGCTTCGCCGACTCCTTGCGCGACAGCACTTGGGCGAAGACGGGGTTGTCGGTCGCGAACAGGTTCTCGGTGAAGTGCACCGGATAGTCGTACTGAACGGCGAAGCGCTGGTGATAGACCGCACCCTGTTCGAGTTCTTCGTTCTGTGTGGCGATGCGCAGTTTCACGTGGGCCTCCTCCCGCGTTTCCGGCCTGTTCCGGTTCTACTTGATGAAGATCTCGTCTGTCCGCTCGGGAATCTGCGGCAGCTCGTCAATGCGCGGCTGCTGGCCGCGCAGCACGGAATTGCCCTCGAACAGCACGCGCTGGTCGATCGGTGTCGGAGCGAGCCAGTGTTCCTCTTTCATCTGACCACTCTGACCGAACGCCAACAGGGCGTTGCCATAGCAGATGGCCTCGACATCGGCGCGGGGAATGCCGCGCTCCAGCATCAGTCGGGCCGTCTTCGGCACTGCGAGCGGGTCGGATACGCCCCAGTCCGCGCTCGAGTCGATGAAGATGCGCTCGGAGCCGAACCTCTTCGCCACCTCGACCATACGCTCGTTCCCCATTTTCGTCTGCGGGTAGAGCGTGAAGGCAGCCCAGAAGCCGCGATCGAGCACCTCGCGCACCGTCTCCTCGTTGTTGTGGTCGACGATCACGTGGTGTGGAGCGACCCCCATCTCCACCGCAACTTCCATGCTGCGGATCGTGCCGCTCTTCTTGTCGCGATGGGGTGTGTGAATCTGCACCAGCATTTCCAGTTCCTTGGCGAGCTTCAACTGCGCGCGGTAGGCGCGATCCTCCGCCGGGGTCTGGTCGTCGTAGCCGATCTCGCCGACGGCAACCACGCCTTCCTTGAGGAGGTAGCGCGGAAGGATATCGAGCACCGCTTCGGCCAGCGCCTCATTGTTGGCTTCCTTGCTGTTCAGGCCGATGGTGCAGTAGTGCCGGATGCCGAACTGGGCGGCACGGAAGCGCTCCCAGCCGACCAGGTTAGAGAGGTAGTCGATATAGCTGCCGACATTGGTGCGCGGCTGGCCCAGCCAGAAGGCCGGTTCGATGACCGCGACGATACCGGAGGCTGCCATGCGCTCGTAGTCGTCGGTGGTGCGGGCGCTCATGTGGATGTGCGGGTCGATGAAGCGCATGGTCGTCTCCTTGAGTGTTCTAGATGGCCTGTGCGACCGAGCGCCAGGTCAGTCTGCCAGCTCCGATTGCCTGGGCGAGAGCAGGGTTTGCGTTCAGCAATGCGGCCGCCCGGCGATCCTGCGCGCCGGTCAGCGCGAGCGCCGCGGCGGCACGCTCGTTGTCGGTTCCCGTGGCCAGCACGCGTTCGAGGTCATCCAGTGCGCTGCCGTCCGCAAACGGTCCGACGCAACGCCACAGCTCGGGACTGATCGTGCGCGAAGCGGCCCAGCGCTCGTGAGCATAGTCGGTGAGCATGCGCGCGAGCGCCGGATTGGCGCGACGGTCCAGGCCGACGATCGGGTCGAGCCGAACGCCGACGAACAGTGCCTTGAGCACCATCTGGTTCCACGCACCCTCGGGAAGCTGCTCCGACGGGTAGGGGTTGCGGTGCGCGACGGCCTGGAACACCGCCTTCATGTTGCTGCGCACGCCCTCGGCGGCACGCTCGATGTGGCGCTGCGGATCCGGGTACAGAGGCAGCCCGCGGTAGAACGCCACGAGCTCGCCCACGTCGGCAGTGGCGCACAGCTGGTCGAGCCTGCGGGCGAAGCGGGCGCCGTCGGCATCGCTGGACAGCAGCAGGTAGATGCGCGCGGCCTGGTCGAGACTCCAGTCCGTGGGATCCCAGCCACTGCGCGCGTTCTCGGCCGCGCGGCGCTCCTCTGCGGTCGCCTCCAGATCCTGCTTGCCGATCTTGCGCGCGACCAGGCTCACTGCCATATACAGCCCTGCATCCCCCGCATGAGCAGCGACCTTGTCGGCTTGGTCCCGAAGCCAGGCGAAGGCCGCTCCGGGCAGGCGCGCGTGAAGCCAGGACTCCAGCACCTCGAGCGGCGTCATGCGGCGGCCCTGTTCACTGTCGTGTCTGCGCCGAAGACGTGCGCGAGAAGGAGATCCTTCACCTCCCTCGCGTCCACTTTGTTGCCTTGCAACAGTTCCGGTCGGGTGGTGATGAACAGTGGACCCTCTTCGTCGCGATCGGTCGGCCGGCCGTGCGATCCCTTGACCAGGGTGGCATCGAGCGAGATCACGTCCATGAGGTAGCGCATGCCCAGCTTCTTTTGCAGCAGCCGCAGGGCGATGCGGCCTTTCGCAAAGGGCAGCGCAGGATCGATCAGCAGTTCCACGGGGTCGTATCCCGGTTTGCGGTGAATATCCACGGTTCGCGCGTAGTCCGGCGCACGTGCGTCGTCGAGGAAATGATAGTAGGTGAACCACGCGTCGGCCCGGGAAATCGCCACCAGTTCACCCGATCGCGGGTGATCCAGTCCCAGTTCGCGCTTGCCTGCCTCGTCCAGCACGCGCTCGACCCCGGGTAGCGTGCGCAACAGTGCCGCGACGCGATCGACCAGTTCCGGCCGCGCGACGTAGACGTGCGCGATCTGATGATCCGCGACGGCGAATGCGTCGGAGGCGCCTGCATCCAACTGCTCGCGGCCCAGTTCCTCACGCACGCGCAGCAGGCCGGCCTGGCGCAGTGCCCGGTTGATGTGCACGGGCTGCGAGACCGCAGTGATGCCGTACTCGGACAGCACGACCACTTCGGCCCCCGCCTTGCGCGCGGCCCCGATCAGCTCGCCGCAGGCGTCGTCAACCTGGCGCACGTCGCTGGCGATGGCCGGATGGTCGGGCCCAAGACGCTGAAGGTTGTAGTCGAGATGAGGCAGATAAACCAGAGTCAGCGTGGGCAGGTGCGTTTCGAACACCTGCAGCGCACTGCGCGCGATCCACTGCGACGACACGATGTCGGCCGCGGGCCCCCAGAAGCGGAAGAGGGGAAACTGCCCGAGCGAGCCCTGCAATTCGTCGCGCAGTGCCGGCGGATGCGTGTAGATGTCGGGCAACTTTCGTCCGTCCGCCGGATACATCGGACGCGGTGTAACCGACCAGTCGGCCGAGGCGTACATGTTGTACCACCAGAACATCTTGGCGCAGGTGAAGGCGGCGTCGCGCCGCTTTGCCGTGTCCCAGAGCTTCTCGCCCTGCACCAGCCGGTTGGACTGGCGCCACAGCCAGATCTCGCTGAGATCGCGGAAGTACCAGCCGTTGGCGACGATGCCGTGATCGCGCGGCAGCAGTCCGGTGACGAAGGTGGACTGCACGGTGGTCGTCACCGCAGGCGTGACCGTTGCAAGGGGCCGCATCGCGCCCTTCGCGGCAAGCGCACGCAGGTTCGGCGCATGCGGCAGCAGTGCCGGCGTCATGCCCACGACGTTGAGAACGAGCGTTCGCTTCATGCGGCGAGTCCTGCAGGGTGTGCCCGTCCGCGAAGCGCAGCGAGGGAGCCGGCGCCGGTGGCGAACATGCAGATACGTAGATCGTTCAGCACATCCTCCAGGAACGCGTGCAGGGCTTGCGCGCCTTCGACTGCCTTGAGCAGCATCGGGCGCGCCATCGCGCCGAGATCGGCGCCAAGCGCCAGCGCCTTGGCGAGATCCAATCCGGTGCGCAGTCCGCCGGAGGCGATCAGGGGGATGCTGCGCGAAACCGCACGCACGTTGAGGATGGAACGGGTGGTCGGAATGCCCCATTCACCGAAGCGCAGCCCGGTTTCGCGTCGGCGCCGTGTCGTTGCGCAGTAGGCCTCGACCTTGGCCCAGGAAGTGCCTCCGGCTCCGGAGCAATCGATGCCCCGGACCCCGCAATCGATTAGGGCCCGCGCTGCCTCCGCGCTCAGACCGAAGCAGACCTCTCTGGCGAACACCGGAATGCCGTCGGCCTCGAGATCGCGGCACAGCTTCCGCAGTCCGGCGGCCAGACCTCGGAAGTCCCGGTCGCCGCCCTGAATCGCCTCCTGCACGGCGTTGACGTGAATGAACACCGCATCGGCACCGATCATCTCCACGGCACGACGCGCATGCGCCGCGCCCCAACCGCGTACCAGTTGTCCTGCACCGAAGTTCGCGAACAACAGGATGTCGGGTGCGACGTCCCGCACACGGAAGCACGCGGCGGCTTCAGCGTTCTCCATGGCGATGCGTTGACTGCCCACGCCCATGGCCAGGCCGAATTGCTGCGCTGCCGAAGCGAGGGTTCGATTGATCTCCAGGCCCTGCTGATTGCCGCCCGTCATCGGGGCGATCATCAGGGGCGCGGACAGTCGGGTGCCCGCGAACGTGCACGAGATGTCGATATCGCTCATTGACAGTTCGGGCAGCGCCTGATTCTCGAACTCCCAGGCGTCGAAGCCGGCCGACTTGCAGTACTCGACCGATTCGGTCAGGCACACCTCGATATGGCGGCCTTTGACGCGAGAGTCCCTCACAGGGGCAGGGTCTGCCCTTGCGGTACGCAGCGCTTCGGTCGCCTGCCTCCTGGCCACCCGAGTCTCCTCCATTCGATTGCGGCAGTCTCGTTCATGGCGATGCCTGTCCGCCGCCCCTGAGGGGCCCATGACGTCAATGTCGCGTCAGTTCGAAAAACCCTTGCTCATGATGAACGCCGTCACGGCCTGACGCTCCTGCTCGGAGAACTGCTCCTTGAACGCAGGCATGCCGCGGAACCCGTTGGTGACCCGATCGTAAACGAACTCGGGCGTGTACCGCGACGGATTGAGCTTGGGCGCCTTCCCGGGATAGGCAGACTTGCCGTGACAGAACTTGCAGATCTTGCCGAACACTTCCTTTCCCTGCGCCTCCATCGAGGCGTCGCCGAGAAGCGCGTTGGGAAACGGCGGCAATTCCCCTTCCTGCGCCGCGACGGGGCCCGCCACTGCGAACAGGGCGGCACCGACGAGCGCACTCCACTGGGCCAGCTTGAATCTCACTTACCTTCCTTCGCCTCCAAGAAAACGGGACACGACACCAGTCGTGTCCCGGTCATTCTAGCCCGGGGCGCGTGCGCGCTCCCGGGCGGGTTGAACCATCAGGGGACGATCTTGTAGATCTTGTCCTGCTCGCCGTTGGGTCCGCGAATGCGCGTTCCCATGACGTAGACGTTGCCCTGGTTGTCCTGACCGAATCCCATGATGAAGTCGTTGAAGCCGGGGATATTGGTCACGTTGACGACTTCCTTGGTCCACTTGTCCCCGCTCTTCTTGCCGGCAAACAGCACGCCTTCGGCCACCATGAAGGACTTCGACCAGTCACCGAAGAAGTACACGCCATCCCAGGCCTTGTGCGGGCCGCGATAGACGTAACCGCCGGTGATGGAGATGCCTTCGCAATCACCCTTCATGGCGAAGTCCGGATTCGAGCAGTTCTTGTACTCGATGATCGGATCGGTCATGCCGGCCTTGTTGCAGTTCTTCGGATGGCTGTTCGGGTTCACGTAATCGAAGCAGTGCGTGCCCTCCATTGCGCGCCAGCCGAAGTTCCCGCCCTTGGAGATGATGTTGATCTCCTCGTAGCTGTTCTGACCGACATCGCCGCAGAACAGCTGCTTGCTCCCGCCCATGTCGAAGGAGCAGCGCCAGGGGTTGCGCAGTCCCAGTGCCCAGATTTCCGGCGCGTACTCGCTCTTGCCGACGAAGGGGTTGTCCTTCGGCACGTTGTAGGGGTCGCCGTTGGGATCGATGCGCAGGATCTTACCGAGCAGGACCGAGGTGTCCTGGCCGTTGCCGATGGTCACGTTGTGGCCGATGCCCCAGTCGTTGGCGTAGCCGCCGTCGCCGGTGGAGATGTAGAGCATTCCGTCGGGACCGAACGCGATCCACATGCCGTTGTGGTTGAACTGCGGCCAGTCGATCGCCATCACGATGCGCTCGTAGTTCGGATCGGCCTTGTTGGGGTCGTCCTTAGAAACGCGCATCTCGGAGATGTAGTTGGTGTGTGCGTACCACAGCTGCTTGCCCAGGTCCGCATCGCCGCGCAGATGCCCCGTGTAGGAGATGTAGAACTTGCCGGACTTCTTGAAGTCGGGCGGGAAGGCGATGCCGAGCAGCCCTTCCTCGTCGAACTCCCACTTGAGCGGCGGCAGCTTGTGCTTGATGTTGAGGAAGTCCCCGTCGATCATCTTGCCGTCCGCACCCAGGATCTTGACGGTGCCGGTCTGCTCGACGATGAACTTGCGGTCATCGCCGGGGGGCGAAACCATGATCATGGGGTGGGTAAGTCCTTCTGCCACGACCTCCAACTTGACGTCGAGGGCCGAAGCCGGCGCCGCAGCGACGGCCCAGGCGATTGCGGCTGACACTAGAAATCCCTTGGTTCTTGACACGATCTCCTCCTAGGAAAGGGACTACGAGAACAACAACGACAACAAAGTGGACGCTCTTGCCGACACGAACGTCGAATACACCGGCCTGTGAGTATCTTGTCGGCATCCAGCGCCAGCGAAGGGAGTTTTTCCCGACCTCATGGGGATTCCTATGGCGTGTCGGGAGAATTTCTTCGAACCGCGCGAAACCGGGTTGCGGGGCTCGAGGCACCGCCGTGCCGAAGGTGTAGTCAGTGACTGCTGCCGCCTGACGATCCGGCGTCGTCGACCGGCGCGTTGCGCAGGTCGACAATGGCGGCGATCACGCTCCAGATCTGCTCGTCGGTAAGCATACCCTTCCAGGCAGGCATCAGCTTGCCCGCGCGCTTGCGTCCGTGACTGATCACAAGGTGAAGCGCGTTGGGAGAGAGGTCAGTGCGATTGCGCAAAGAGGGAGCCTTGAAGCCCCTTCCTCCCGGACCATGACAGTACCCGCCGCAGGTCGTGTTGATCATTTCCATGCCCTTGGCAATCGCTGCAGGATCGCGCAGGTCGACACCGGCAGTCTTGTCCGGCGGCGGAAGGTCCTCGCCGAATGCATGCATGGGAAGCATCGCGGCGACCAGACCGACGAACACGGCTCTGCGAAGCAACATCGAGACGTTGCAGCGATAAAAAAAGCGGGGGATCTGCGTCCCCCGCACGAAAGTAGTTGCCATGTCCTATCGCGAGATCTTGAATGCGTACAGGGCGGAAGCGGAGGGGAAATCGGCAACCTCCGGGTAGATCTGCGCAGTCAGTGCCTGCAGGGCAGATCCGATCCCGCTGGTGACCAGGACGTATTGCTCGCCGCCCGCCATGTAGCTCACGATGCCGCCGCGCGATCCGGATCCCATGTTGAACTTCCACAGCTCCTTGCCGGTGTCCGCGCTGTAGGCGTACACATAGCCGCGCATGTCGCCGCTGAAGACGAGTCCGCCGCGGGTGGACAGCACCCCGGAGATGCGCGGGTAGCGGTCGAACACGGACCACTTCTTCTTGCCGGTGAGCGGATCCCACGCATCCAGGGCACCGTGCGCTTGGTCGCCGGGCGGATGCACCCACAGCAGATCGGCGCCGGCGTACCACCCGGGCAGCGGATCCATCGAGGGCCGCTCCGGCCGCGTCTTGGCCTGCTCGCACATCTCCTGCCGCGAGTTGAACCACACGCCGGTCTCGGGGTTGTAGGAACCCGCATTCCAGCTGCGGCCGCCTGCCATCGACGGGCAGAAGATGTTGTCCGGGAGTTCCATCGGCGACTTGCGGCCGATCAGCTCGCCCGTCTTGGGATCGACCGTCTTGACGAAGTTGACGTGCTTATTGATCGTCCAGGCGTTCTCCACCTTGCCCGTTTCGCGGTCATAGATGTAGACGAAACCGTTCTTGGCTTGGTGAAGCATGAGCTTGCGGCCGTCTTTGTCGATGAACACGAACTCGCCAAGCGTGGAGTCGAAGTCCCAATCGTCATGAGGGTTCTGCTGGTGATGCCAAACCAGTTCGCCGGAGTCCGGCCGCAGAGCGAGGACCGAGGAGCTGTAGAGGTTGTCGCCGGGGCGTGCGCCCAAACCGCTCTTGCGCAGATGCCCGTTGGGTCCTTCGAGCGGCGCCGCCCAGTCGAACCAGGGAGACGGGTTGGACGTGCCATAGAAGATCAGGTCGAGTTCGGCATCGTAGCTGCCAACGTGCCAGGCGCCCACGCCTGCGTACTTGGCACTGGACTCGCCGAAGTCGTTCATGCCCCAGTGCTCTTCGCCTTCCTTCACGGGGTCGAAGTACCACAGTTGCTTGCCCGTCTTCTGCTCGACGCCGAAGATCCCGCCACCGCGTGCAGGGATCCCACCCTGTGTCGAACCGAAGATCAGCTTGTCCTTCACCGCCAGCGGAGGTGAGGTGAACATGCAGCCGCACTTCATCGTGTCGACCAACTCGGTTTCCCACACCACCTGCCCGGTACGCTGATCGAGTGCGATCGCGCGCCCGTCGATGGTGCCGACGTAGACCATGCCGTTGGCCACGGTCACGCCGCGACTGGTCGGTGCCGTGGGAAGCAGATCCGCGCCGTCCTTGATCTTCGGGTAATAGTGCCAGATCTCGTCACCGGTCCTGCCGTCGATGGCGAAAACGCGATTGAAATTGCTCGAGTAGTAGATGATCCCGTCGACTACGATCGGGGTGGACTGCAGGCCCTGCGTGATCTCTCCCGAGTGGTGCGTCCACGCGACGTTCAGTCTGTGGACGTTGCCCTTATGGATCTGGTCGAGCGGGCTGAAGCGATGTGCGGAATAGGTACGGTGATAACTGGGCCAGTCGCCAGCGATGGCATTCTGGATCGATTTCACCTCTGTCGCCGAGGCCGCGCCGGCGGCGCAGCATGCGAGGCCGATGATCGCCTCGCGCATACGCAGTCGAGTGCGCATGGGGTCTCCTCCATTGTGGGTTCTCGTGATTGCCGGCCGCGCAATCGAGTCCCTGGCCGGGGGCTGCCCGAGACGAAAGCAGCCCGGAACGGACGCTACGCGCTGGCGGCAACATGAAACAGTGTCGATCTCCGGAAAGAGGTGGGATGCGTTCCTGTGCGGCGCGGTGAGTGTTCGTCTTGGAGACCTGGGATTCATCGTCGTTGAACGCCAGGAAAACGTGCGGTACGTGGGTGTGGGAATCGACGCAGTCCGCAGGGGTCAAAGCTGTAGCTTGCGGTGGGTTGGATTCCCGGCCACCGGCGCTGCCTTGCGCCAGCGAGCGGGCGATGCGCAATGGCGGGTAAGATGCTCGCTGATACAAATTCGAGACGGACCGGTCGGTAATCCGGCCACGATCGGCCAGGAATCGCGACACCCGCGCATGCAGCCGGCTGAGGAGGAGAACTCATGAAACGAATGACCGGCGGCAAGGCCGTCGCGGCCGCCCTCAAGGCAGAGGGTATCGATCACGTCTTCGGCATCGTCGGCACGCACGACTGCCCGCTGTTCGACGGTGTGTTCGACGATCCCGCGTTCAACGTCGTGACGGTGCGGCACGAGCAGGGCGCGTCGTTGATGGCGGCCGGCTATGCACGCGCCTCCGGCAAGATCGCCGCCTGCTTCGTGGTGCCCGGCCCGGGCCTGACCAACGCGCTGACGGGGATGGGCATGGCGCACTCGGAGTCCGCGCCGATGCTGGTGTTCGCCGGCCAGAACGCGCTCGCGCAGCTCGAGCGCGAGGGCGGACACTTTCACGAACTCGCCAACTCGGTGAACGTCGCGGCGTCCGTGTGCGGCTACGCCACGCGCGCGACGAGCGTGGCCGACGTGCCGAAGGTCGTGCGCGAAGCGATGCGCGCCATGCGCTGCGGCCGGCCGCGGCCTGCCTACATCGAGATGCCGATGGACATCCAGCTCGGCGAGGCCGACATCGAGATCGCGTCGCCCGAGCGCTACGTGCGTCCGGCACCGCATCCGGATGCAGTCGCGCAGGCCGTCGCGGCGCTGCGCTCGGCGAAGCGGCCGTTCGTCTATGCCGGCGGCGGCATCGCCACGTCGGAGGCGACCGCTGCGCTGGTGCGCGTCGCCGAATCGCTCGGCGCACCGGTGGTGACCAGCGTATTCGCCAAGGGCGCCATTCCCGAGCGACACCCGCTCGCCCTGGGCGACGGCTGGGGGCGCTTCAACCTGTACGACGAACTGCTCTCCCAGGCGGACATGGTGCTGGTCGTCGGCTCGCGCATCGACGTCGTGTCGGACGTCAATACCGGGGGCCGCTTTCCACAGCGCATGGTGCAGATCGACATCGACCCGCGCGTGGTCGGCCAACGCAGGCCGGTTGAGGTGGGGATCGTGGCCGATGCCGCACTCGCGCTGGATGCCATCGCCGATGGACTTGCCTCGGGCAAGGCTGCGTCAGGAAGCTGGTTCGATGTGGAAGGCTTTCGCACGCGTAAGCAGGAAGAGCTTCGCCGGCGCGCCGGCCCGGTGATGGAGGTGGTCGAGTCGCTGCGCGCCGCTGTACCCGACGAGACGATTTTCGTGGACGACCTCACGCTCGTCGGCTACTGGATGCCGCTGCTCATGCCGATCCAGCATCCGCGCACGTTGATCCATCCCGGTACCTACGGCACGCTCGGCTACTCGCTGCCCGCGGCGATCGGTGCGAAGCTGGCCTGCCCGGACAGGCCGGTGGTGTCGATCAACGGCGACGGCGGCTTCCTATTCTCCGTGCAGGAGCTTGCAACGGCCGCCACCCTCGGCCTAGACCTGGTCGTGCTGGTGTTCAACGACAACGCTTTCGGTGCCATCCGGCAGTACCAGGATCGGATGTTCGGCGGCAGGCGCATCGGCGATGGCCTGAAGAATCCGGACTTCGTGAAACTCGGCGAATCGTTCGGTGCGCGCGGGGTGCGCGTGCAGCCCGCCGAGGTCGGGGATGCGGTGCGGCGTGCCCACGAGGCGGGCGGCCTGTGGCTGATCGAGGTGCCGTTCGCCCCGACCGGCAGCGCCCAGATGGTGCCCTGGATGCCGTGATGCACGCACTGCATGCGCAGCGCATGAGCTGGACGATACGGAGGACGCGACGATGAAGAGCGTGCTGCTACCCTCGGGGGAACGGGTGCCTGCGCTTGGCCTCGGCACCTGGCGATACGGCGAGGATCGCGCCGTCCG
>CAYLTE010000030.1:0-28939 GCA_964386195.1 uncultured Burkholderiales bacterium
GGCACCCAGGCGGCGGTGAAGGTGCTGCGGCCGGGCATCGCCGAGGTCATCCGGCACGACGTCTCGCTGCTGGAGGCCGGCGCGACGCTGGTCGAACGCCTGTGGGCCGACGGCAAGCGTCTCAAGCCGCGCGAGGTGGTGGCCGAGTTCGAGAAGCATCTCACCGACGAGCTCGACCTGATGCGCGAGGCTGCCAATGCCAGCCAGTTGCGGCGCAACTTCACCGGCTCGGCGATGCTGCGCGTCCCCGAGGTGTACTGGGACTACTGCACCGCCGAGGTCATGGTGATGGAGCGCATGAGCGGCATTCCCATCAGCCAGGTGCAGGCCCTGCGCGAGCAGGGCGTGGACATCCAGCGGCTGGCGCGCTACGGCGTCGAGATCTTCTTCACCCAGGTGCTGCGCGACGGCTTCTTCCACGCCGACATGCACCCGGGCAACATCTTCGTCGACGCGCAGGGCCGCTACATCGCGCTCGACTTCGGCATCATGGGCACGCTCACCGAGACCGACAAGAGCTACCTGGCACAGAACTTCCTCGCCTTCTTCCGCCGCGACTACCGGCGCGTCGCGCAGGCGCACCTGGATGCGGGGTGGGTACCCGAGGGCACGCGTATCGACGAGTTCGAATCCGCCATCCGCGCAGTGTGCGAGCCGATCTTCGACCGGCCGCTGCGCGAGATCTCCTTCGGCAAGGTGCTGCTGCGCCTGTTCCAGGCCTCGCGGCGCTTCAATGTCGAGATCCAGCCGCAGCTGGTGCTGCTGCAGAAGACGCTGCTCAACATCGAGGGCCTGGGCCGCCAGCTCGACCCGGAGCTCGACCTGTGGAAGACTGCCAAGCCCTACCTCGAGCAGTGGATGTCCGAACAGGTGGGCTTGCGCGGCCTGGCGCGCAGGCTGCGCGAGGAGGCGCCGGAATGGGCGCAGACGCTGCCGCAGTTGCCGCGCCTGGTGCATCGCGCACTTGCCCGCAGCGAAAGCCACGATCTGCAGCGCCGCCTCGATCGGCTCGAGGCGCGGCAGCGCGCCAACACCCGCCTGGTGTGGCTGGCGCTGGGCGTTCTGGTGCTGCTTGCGGCAGTCGGCGTCGTCCGCGTTCTCGCCTGAGCGTACGTTCCGGCCCAGACCCGACACGGACGCGGGCCCGAAACCTACGAGCTGGCCCAGCCAGCCAGGCGTCGACCGTTAGCGTGCTGTAATCAAACCGTCACCTCCCGTGGTCACAATGCCCCTCGCTTACCGGGCGAGCGGCAGTCGATGACGTCGCACGCCGTCGACGTCTTTCGCACCAATAGGGAGAATTCAATGCGCAAGCCCTCCGTCTTCCGCTCGAGCTGCTTGAGTGCTGCTCTCGCGGCGGCCCTGTGCCTCGGCACCCCGTCGTCCTACGCACAGGAGACGCCGATCCTCGACCAACTTCTCGAGAAGCTCAAGGATCGTGGCATCCTGACCGACGAGGAATTCGAGGCGCTCAAGGCCGAACGCGAGCAGGAGCGCCTGACCTCGCGTGCCGAACGCCGTCAGCGCGCGCTGCGCGAGGCGCAGGCCGCCGAGAAGGAGGAAAAGGACAAGGAAGCGGCAAAGTCCACGCTGGTCGGCAAGTTCAAGGACGGCTTCCGCTTCGAGTCTGGCGACAAGCGCCACGCCATTGGCATCAGCGGCCGGGTGCATGGCGACTACCGCTATTTCCCCGATGACACCGCCGCCAGCACCTTCGACGTGCGCCGCGCCTATCTCGGCGTGCAGGGAAAGCTCTTCGACATCTACACCTTCGACGTCACCGGCGACTTCGCCCAGAGCGGCACGACGCTCGACGTAGCATGGTTTAACGCGGCGTGGTTCGAGGCGGCGCAGTTGCGCGTCGGTCAGTTCAAGATGCCGTTCAGCCTGGAGGAGCAGACCAGCTCGCGCTTCATCGACTTCCAGGAGCGCTCCATGATGAACGCGCTGGTCCCCGCCAAGGAGGTCGGCTTGATGGTGCACGGCAGCCCGACGAAGGGGCTGTTCTATGGTGCCGCGCTGTCCAACGGCCAGGGCAAGAACAACGACGAGACCGACGTCGAGCATGACAGCCCGGACATCGTGCTGCGCGTCGGCGCCAACGCCGCGGAGTTCTTCGGGCTCTCGGACATGGTCCTGCACGGCGCCGTCGGGTACACGGACGGGACGCTGGTGGACGGCTCCATCGTGCCCAGCGGGCGGACCGAGGCGCGCGGCGTGACGTTCTTCCAGACGGCTGCGATTGCCGCCGACGACGACGAGGTCGATCGCACGCGCATGGGGGCCGAACTCTCGCTGGCGTGGGGCCCCGTCAAGCTCCAGGGTGAATACACCAAGGCCAGCTACGAGTACAGCGTCGGTGGAAACGGTGTCGACAACGACATCGACGCCTACTACGCCAGCGTGTCCTGGCTGATCACCGGCGAGCAGTACGCGAAGTCCTACAAGGGCGGTGCCTACCGCGCGATCGTGCCCAACAAGCCGCTGGGAAGCGGCGGTCTGGGTGCCTTCGAAGTCGGCCTGCGCTATACCGACTTCGACGCCAGCGACTTCACCGCGAGCTCCGGGCGCACCAACCAGGCGGACGCATTCACGGTGGGGCTCAAGTGGATTCCCGTCACCAACGTGCGCGTCTACCTGAACTACGTGCAGACGGAGTTCGATACGCCCGTCACGGTCGACGGCGAGCAGCACGATGACGAGAAGGCGGTCACGCTGCGCGCAGCCATCTACTTCTGATCCATAGGACGTGCGCCGGTGCGGAACCCGCGCCGGCACGCGCGAAACAGGCGCCTTTCGGGGCGCCTGTTTCGCTTCAGGAGCCGGGTATCGCACTGCGACATTTGCTTTAGAATGCGCGCTCTTTACCGGCTCCCGCGATGGCTCTGCTCGAGATCCGCAACGTCACACGGCGCTTTGGCGACTTCGTCGCCGTCGACGATGTCAGCCTGAGCATCGAGGCCGGTGAGTTCTTCTGCCTCCTGGGCCCGTCGGGCTGCGGCAAGACCACGCTGCTGCGCATGGTGGCCGGCTTCGACGCGCCCGACGGCGGCGCCATCTTCCTCGACGGCCGCGACGTCACCGGCGTGCCTCCCGAGGCGCGCAACGTCCACACCGTCTTCCAGAGCTACGCGCTGTTCCCGCACATGACGGTGGCGCAGAACATCGCCTTCCCGCTGAAGATGGCCAACGTGGCCGAGGGCGACATCTCCGCCCGCGTCGAGGAGGCGCTGGAGGACGTGTCCCTGTCCGGCATGGCGCGGCGCTACCCGAACGAACTGTCCGGCGGCCAGCGCCAGCGCGTGGCCGTGGCGCGCGCACTGGTCAACCGGCCGAAGCTGCTGCTGCTCGACGAACCCCTGGCGGCCCTCGACGCGAAGCTCAAGGAGAAGATGCAGCTGGAGCTGATCACGCTGCAGAAGGAAGTCGGCATCGCGTTCGTCTACGTCACCCACGACCAGCAGGAGGCGCTCGCGCTTGCCCACCGTATCGCGGTGATGAATCGCGGCCGGGTGGAGCAGCTCGACGAGCCCTCGAAGATCTACGGTTTTCCCGTCAACCGCTTCGTCGCCGACTTCATCGGCACCTGCAACATCCTGGAAGCACAGGTGGTGCGCGAGGCCGGCGAGCACGTGATGCTCGACATCGCCGGGCTCGGCCAGGTGGAGACGGTGCGCGGGGAGCGGGCCACACCCGGCGAGAAGGGGGTGCTCGCCCTGAGACCGGAGCAGGTTTCCATCAGCCGGCAGCTCTCGCCCGGCGTGGACGACAATCACTTCGCGGGACGCGTGTTCGATTTCCTCTACCTGGGCGATGTCACCGTGTACGTCGTGGAACTGGCCAACGGCTCGCGCATCGAGGCGATGCTTCCCAATTCCGCACCGGGGCGGGCGAAGTTCTTCGAGCCCGGCGACCCGGTGGAGATCTCCTGGCGCCGCGATGCGGGCCGTTTTCTGCCGGAGTAGGCGTGAGGGAGAAGACGCCCCCGCGGATCGCGCAGGACGCCGCAGCGCCACTCGAACCATCCGGCCGTCAGGCCAACGCCGCCGGACGCCTCGCGCGCTGGGCGGTGAGCGGTCCGCCGCTGCTCTATCTCGTCGTCTTCTTCGCCATCCCAACGCTGATCATGGTGGTGGCCTCGTTCCGCTTTCCCGGCGACTTCGGCGGGCTCGCCCCCATCTTCTACGAGGACGAGGCCGGCCTTCACCTCGACCTCACGCTGGAGAACTACACCCGCTTCTTCTCGGACTTCCTGTACACCGAGCTGTTCCTCAAGTCCTTCGCCTACGCGGCGCTGACCACGGCGGTGTGCCTGCTCATCGCCTATCCGCTCGCCATGCTCATCGCGCGCAGTCCGAAGAAGCAACGCGACCTGCTGGTCCTGCTGGTGATCCTGCCGTTCTGGAGCAACTTCCTGATCCGCGTCTACGCCTGGATGATCATCCTGGGCCCCAACTCGGTCTTCGTCGGCGCGCTCAACCGCTTCATCGGCATCTTCGGTTTCGAACCCGTCACCCTGCTCTACACGCCCTTCGCGGTGATCGTCGGCCTGGTATACGTGCACCTGCCCTTCATGGTGCTGCCGCTGTATGCCAACCTGGAGAAGCACGACCCGGCGCTGCTGGACGCGGCGCAGGATCTCGGCGCCAACGCCTGGAACCGCTTCTGGCGCGTGACCTGGCCGCTGTCGCTGCCGGGCGTGTTCGCCGGAGGTGCGCTGGTGTTCATTCCCGCCTTCGGCATCTTCGCCATTCCCGACATCCTCGGCGGGACCGGCGGCATCATGATCGGGAACGTGATCAAGCAGCAGTTCCTCGACACGCGCGACTGGCCGTTCGGAAGCGTGCTGTCCATCGTGCTCACGCTGTCCGCCGTCGCGCTCGCCGGGCTGGCGGCGGCCTTCGCGCGGAGGTCGAGACTGTGAGGCGTTCGGGCTGGCTGTGGGCGGCCGCGATCGCCGCCTTCCTCTTCCTGTACGTGCCGCTGGTCATCGTGGTGGTGTATTCGTTCAACGACTCGACGATGAACGCGCAGTGGGTGGGGTTCACCCTCGACTGGTACCGCAAGCTGTTCGCCAACGAGGAGATGCTCACGGCCGCGCGCAACTCGCTGGTGATCGGGCTGGTGGTGAGCATGGTCTCGACGCTGCTGGGCACGATGGCCGGCTACGCGATGCATCGCTACAAGCTGCGCGTTCTGCCGTTCCTGGTGCTGGCCCCCATCGCCATTCCTGAAATCCTGATGGGGGTGAGCCTGCTCATCTTCTTCGTGGCGATCAACCTCACTCTCGGGCTGGTGTCGGTGGCGCTCGCCCACATCGCCTTCTGCATCGGCTTCGTGGCCATCGTCGTGCGCGCGCGCCTGGCCGGGATGGACGAGAGCCTGGTGGAGGCAGCGCGCGACCTCGGTGCCACGCCCCTGCAGGCATTCCGACTGGTCACGCTGCCGCTGATCATGCCCGGTGTGATCGCCGGCGCGCTGATGGCCTTCACCCTGTCCATCGACGACTTCGTCATCACCTACTTCACCGCCGGCGCCGGCGCGATGACACTGCCGCTGGTCATCTATACCATGGTGAAGATCACGGTGACGCCGGAAGTGAACGCCGTGTCCACCCTTTTGATGCTGGTCACGTTGATGCTGATCGTGGTGGCCATGCGCCTGTCGCCCGGGGCCCTGCGCGCCGGCGCTCAGAAGTGAGGACGCCGGCGGTGCCGGTGCACGCAAGCGTTCCCGCAACCGCCCCGGTCGCCCGGGGTCCGATCCCTGCCTTTGAAACGAGGAGTGGTGAATGAAGAGACTTCTGCTTGCCGCCGCGATGCTGGCGGTGCCCGCTTTCGGCTGGGCGCAGAACAATGTGCTGCACGTCTACAACTGGAACGACTACATCGCTCCTGAGACGGTGGAACGCTTCGAGAAGCAGTGCAACTGCAAGGTCAAGCAGACCTATTACTCGGACAACGAGGAACTCCTGGCGAAGCTGGCAGCGGGCGCCAAGGGCTACGACATCCTGGTGCCGACCTCGAATTACGTACAGGGCATGGCGAAGGCGGGCTGGCTGCAGCCGATCGACAAGAGCAAGGTGCCCAACCTGCAGAACATCATGCCGGCGTACATGAACACGCCGTTCGATCCCGGCAACAAATACTCGGTGCCCTACGCCTACACCATCACCATGCTCGGCTACAACGAGCAGAAGATCAAGGAACTGGGATTGACCATCGATTCGTGGTCGGCGATCTTCGACCCCAAGATCCTGGAGAAGCTCAAGGGACGCGTGACCGTGCTCGACAGCCAGAGCGAACTGATGGCCGCCGCGCTCAAGTACCTCGGCTACTCGGTCAACGACCGCGATCCCAAGCACTGGGAGGAGGCGAAGAAGGTCATCCTCAAGGCGAAGCCGTACTGGGCGGCGTTCAAGGCCTCCGGCTACATCGAGCAGCTGGCGGCCGGCAACATCTGGCTGGTGCATGGCTACTCCAATGACATCTACCAGGCGGATCTGGGCGCGCAGGAGGCCAAGCAACCATTCCGGATCAAGCACGCCCTGCCCAAGGAAGGCGCCGTGCTGGCGCTCGACGCGATGGTCATCCACAAGAGCGCCCCGCGCCCCGACCTCGCCCACCAGTTCATCGACTTCATGCTCGAGGGGCGTAACTCGGCCGATCTCACCAACATGATCGGATCGGGCAATCCCAATGCCGCAGCCATGACGCACATCAAGCCGGAGATCAAGGGCATGTCGGCGATCTTCCCCGACGCGCAGACGGCCAAGAAGCTCGAGATGCTCAAGGACCTGACGTCCAAGGAGCGGCGCACGATGAACCGCATCTGGACCGAGATCAAGGCAAGGTAAGTCGGCCCGGCATCCTGCGGGCCCTGTCCTTGGATGGGTCCCGCCGGATGCGTGCCTAGGCGAACGCGGCACGGAAGGCCGCCAGGAATTCGCCGAGTCGAGCATCGGGCAGGCGATTGATCCCGGCCGCGCCGGCCCGCCCCCCGCCGCTGTGGAAGGCGCGCGCCAGCACGTCCGCCCCGTTGGGACGAGCCATCGGAGCGCGAATGCTCACCGCCAGTTCGTTTTCCCTGCGCGTCATCACCGCGTGCGCGCGGCTGGGGGCGCTGCGCGCCAGTTCGTTGGCGAACGTTCCCGACACGCGCCGCGCCCAGGCTGAATCCGGCAGCGCGACTGCCAGATGCGTCTCGTCCTGCCACAGCGGCGCGACCGCCTGGGCGTGCGCGAGATCGTCGCGGTAACCGGCCCGCAACTGCGCCACACAGGTCTCTGCGGCGATGAAGTCGAATGGATCGGCGTACGGCTGCAGCATGGTGAACAGGCGTGCCGGATGCACGTGCAGTTCCTCCACCCTGTCGCCGTACGCGTTATAGTTCACGAGGCGGCCCAGTTCGGCGAGCGCGTCGATCGATTCCCGGCTCAGGCCGAGTGTGCCAGCCGCGGCCATCGCTGCGGCCGGGACGTTGTCCCCGAACGCCGCGCTGACAGCCCACGCGCGGTGCGTGCCGCCGATGTAGCCATCGACGATGAGAGCAGTGCAGGTGTTCGGACCATGGTGGATGTGCGTCTCGAGCAGCGGATGCGACGCCACCTCCCCGGAGAAGTGGTGATCGAACCAGCAGCAGGATGCGCCGGCGTCGAGCGCCGCGCGCAGCGCGGCGACGTTCTCGCTCAGCCCGATGTCGAGGACGGTGAGCCGATCGCCGGCGTGAGCCGGGACGCGCGCGAGCAGGGCGATGTCGCGCTTGACACCCGTGACGAGAACCGCCTCGCGCGGCTGCGCGAGGCGCAGTTGATGCAGCGCGAACAAACCGTCCGCGTCGCCGTTGAAGATGTCGTAGGCAGTCATCGTTGAAGCGCCCTTCGCCAGGAATCGGCGCAAGCCGCGCCCGCGCGGCGCCACGCTCGCGCCTGATGCGCTATCTGACGATAGGCTACACACTGCTGATCGTCTATGCCAGCCTCTATCCCTTCACCGAATGGCGCAACGCGCCCGACGCGCTCCTGCAGTTCGTGGCCGCGCCGTGGCCTCGCTACTACACGCTTTCCGATCTCGCGCTGAATGCGACTGCCTACGTGCCCTTCGGCTTCTTCGCCGTGCTCTCCGCGCTCGGCCAGTTCGGCGCCACCGCCGCGGCTGTCGGCGCGACGGTTCTGGGCACCGGCCTGAGCCTGGCGATGGAAATCCTGCAGCAGTTCACCGCTACGCGCGTGGCGTCCAACCTGGACCTGCTGAGCAACGGCCTCGGTGCGCTGGCCGGCGCGCTGCTCGGTGCCACGCTGGGCGAGCGCTGGGTGCTCAGCGGGCGGATCTATCAGACCCGGCACCGTCTTTTCGTGCAGGATCGCGTGACCGACCTCGGCTTCGTGGTGCTGCTGCTGTGGCTGTTCTCCCAGCTGCACCCGCAGCTGTGGCTGTTCGGAAACGGCGACATGCGCTGGCTGGTGCCTGCGGCGATCAAGGGCGGCTTCGACCCCCACTTGCATCGCTGGCTGGAAAGCGGCGTGGCTGCCATCAACCTCGCCGGCGTCTGCCTGCTGGTGCGGGCCATGGCGCGGCCGAATGCCGCCATCGCCGGCTTGCTGCTCATCCTGGTCGCCGCCGCACTGGGCTTGAAGACGGCTGCAGCGCTCACCCTGTTCCGACAGGGCGATGCCGCCCTGTGGCTGACGCCTGCCGCGATGCTGGGCATTCCGGGCGGCATCGTGCTCTACCTGGCGCTGCACCGTCTGCCGCGCGTCGGCGCCGCATTCGCCGCCGCCGTGCTCCTGACGCTGGGCGCGCTCCTGGTCAATCTCGCGCCCGACAACCCCTACATCGCCGCCACGTTCAGCACCTGGCGGCATGGTCATTTCCTCAGTTTCAACGGGCTGACTCGGCTCGCGTCGACGCTGTGGCCGCTGGCCGCCGTGGTCCACCTGTGCCTGCTTGCCACGCTGTCGGGCCCGGAGCCTGCAGGAAGAACGGGATGAGTCGCAGAGCGCCGTCCAACGTCCATGGCACGCCGGTGAGGGCTGCCCTGTTTTGTCTTTGTTTTGCCTTCTTCGGCATCCCCGCCGCGCCTGCGGTCGCGGAGCAACCCTCCTTCGACATGTTCTTCAGCGGCGTGAGTGAATGCCGACTGGACATGACGCGCTTCGGCGCCCTGCTCGATTCCTACGGGGAGGGCGCGGTGATCGCGCTGCCCAGCGCAGGCGCCGTCCGTGGGTTCCTGGTCGATTCCTTCTACGTGGCGCCGTCGCAGGGCCAGACGCCGGCACAGTACGGCCTGCTGGTGAACGCGCCGCTGGAAGCCGTACGGCAGGCCTTTCCCGAATACGCGCAGCGCGCCAACGTGAACGGCCACCTGCGCCGCCTCGTGCGCATGTCCGAGCTCACGCGCGCAAGCGGCGCCGGGCGCAAGACGCTGCTGCTCTGCACCGCCGGCATCGCCATCTAGCAGTCTGCTTCCGAGCTGCACCCGCACGCGCATCGCTCCGGGTCCGCCTTTCGCATGCATGCGGATGAGGCGACGAACGGTTCATCCCAGTGGCACACCTCTTGCAAAAGTCGCCCCCGCGTGATCGCCGCGAAAAGCATCCACTAGTGCGATCGTCAGAGAGACCGAAGATGGAAGCAAGTCAGGCCGTGCTCGTCGCAGAGGACAACGAGGACATACGTGAGCTGGTTGTCCACCAACTGCGTCGCATGGGCGTGAATGTACTGCAGGCGAACAACGGGAAGGTCGCCGTGGAGCTGGCGCTGAGCGAGCAACCGGCGCTGATACTGATGGACATGGACATGCCGGTGATGACGGGATTCGAAGCGGTGAAGCGGTTGCGCAGCGTCGGCTACGTCAAGCCGATCTATGCGCTCACCGGACACCGGGACGGTCCCGAAGCCGATCGCGCGCTCGCCAGCGGCTGCGACGCGCTGCTGTCCAAGCCCATCCACAGCGATGTCCTGTGGAGCCGAGTGAACGACGTGCTGTCCCGCGGAGCGCATGCGTGACGAGCCGGGCAGGACAGCGAGAGACCGGCCGGGACAGCCTGCAGCCGCGGGTGGTCTGGCTGGAGAAGGACCTGGAGCAACTGGTGACCAGGTTCCTTCGCCGCAAGGAAGCCGAGGTGCAGCGCCTGCGCGCGGCGCTGCTCGAGGACGACTTCGACTCGATCGCGCGCGCGGGGCACGACCTGAAGGGCGCGGGGGAGGGCTTCGGCTTTCCGGAGCTGTCGATCCTCGGCGCAAAGCTGGAACTCGCTGCACGAAACCGCGACAAGGAACTCCTCGAAGCGCACTTCGCGACGATGGAGCGATACCTCAAGCGCATACAGGTCCGATTCAACTAGCCGGTCTATCTTCATACATACGATGCGGTCGAAGACAATGAGAATTGCAATCCTGGAAGACGACACTTCTCAGAGCGAACTGCTCAGCCACTGGCTGCAGTTGGCCGGGCATCATCCGCATGCCTTCGAGCAGGGTGCCGATCTGCTGCGCGCGCTGCAGGCAGAGAGCTTCGACGCGCTGATCCTCGACTGGAACCTTCCGGATCTCAACGGCGTAGACGTGTTGCGCAGGGTGCGGCAGCAATTGCACTCGTCGGTGCCGGTGCTGTTCGTCACCGGGCGCAATCGCGAGGACGACATCGTGCTCGCCCTGCGCGAGGGTGCGGACGACTACATGATCAAGCCGGTGCGGCGTCTGGAACTGCTCGCGCGGCTCGAGGCCCTCGCCCGGCGTGCGCGTCACGTGCAGGACGTGGCCGAGGTGCTCGAGATCGACGCATTCCGGGTGGACTGCCAGACGCGCACGGTCCTTCGTCACGGCAGGCAGGTCGACCTGACCGCCAAGGATTTCGATCTGTCCGTGCTGTTCCTGCGCAACATCGGCCGGCTGCTCTCGCGTGGCCACATTCGCGAGACGGTGTGGGGATCGAACGCCGTGGTCACCTCGCGCACGCTCGACACGCACGTGAGCCGCATACGCAACAAGCTCGGCCTCACGCCCGAACACGGCTGGCGCCTGGCCGCCGTGTACCGCTACGGCTACCGGCTGGAACAGCTGGATCAGGCCGCCATGCAGCGTTTGACCAACGACGACAAGGCCGCCGCGGTCTGAGCGTCTTCTCCCGGCGTGCCCCGTCGGCGTGTCGGGGCGCCCGGTATAATCGGCGGACGCGTTCCTCCTCCCCGCCGATGAGTCACTTCAATCACCACGTCTTCTTCTGCTGCAATCAGCGCGACGGCGATCGTGCCTGCTGCAACAACCACGGCGCGCAGGAACTGCGCGACTACGCCAAGAAGCGCGTGAAGGAACTCGGCCTGGCCGGCCCAGGCAAGGCGCGCATCAACCAGGCTGGCTGCCTCGACCGGTGCGAGGAGGGTCCTGTGATCGTCGTCTATCCCGAGGGGGTGTGGTACACCTACGTGGACCGCGAAGACATCGACGAGATCATCGAGGAGCATCTCCTTCACGGGCGCGTGGTCGAGCGTCTGCGCATTTGAGAGCGCGCGACGAACGGCTGCTCCTGCCAGGTGCAGCCGGCAACCTCGAGGTCGTGGTCGCAGCGCCGGAGCAGCCGCGCGGGCTGGCACTGATCGCGCATCCCCATCCGCTCTACGGCGGCACCCTCGACAACAAGGTGGTGCAGACGCTCTCCCGCGCCTTCCTCGCCCAGCACCATGTGGCGGTGCGCATGAACTTCCGCGGTGTGGGCGCGAGCGACGGCGTGTACGACGAAGGCGCAGGCGAAACCGAGGACTGGCTCACCGTGGCGCAGGCCATGCGCGAACGCTATCCTGGGCTGCCGGTCGCGCTGGCCGGATTCTCGTTCGGCGCCTTCGTGCAGGCGCGCGTGGCGACGCAGCTGGCCCACGAGCGGCTGGTGCTGGTCGGCCCCGCCGTGAACCGCTTCAGTGTGAACGAGGTGCGTGCCGGCACGCTCGTCATCCACGGCGAGGAAGACGACGTCGTGCCGCTGTCTGCGGTGCTCGACTGGGCGCGTCCGCAGAGCCTGCCGGTCACGGTGATCCCCGGGACCGGTCACTTCTTCCACGGCAAGCTGGTCGAGCTCGCGCGCATCGTCAATCACAGCTGCGCCTGCTGATGTTCTCGCTGCGCGGCGTGCGCAAGTCCTACAGCGGACGGGAGGTGGTTGCGGGCATCGACCTCGACCTGCGTCCCGGCGAGTGCTACGGACTGCTCGGTCCGAATGGCGCCGGCAAGACCACCACCCTGCGGCTGGCCCTGGGGTTGGTCGCGCCTGACGCGGGGACCATCCGCGTGCTCGGCGAACCCGTGCCGGCACGGGCCATCCACGCGCGGCGTAGGCTCGGCGTCGTACCCCAGGCGGACAGCCTCGATCCCGACTTCACCGTGACCGAGAACCTGCTCGTCTACGGTCGCTACTTCGGCATGGCCGACAGTGCCATCCGGGCGCGCGTGCCCGAGCTACTCCGGTTTGCGGGGCTCGAGGCGCGCGGGCCGGCGCGCATCGCCAGCCTCTCGGGCGGCATGAAGCGCCGGCTGTCGCTGGCGCGCGCCCTGGTCAATGACCCGGAACTGCTGTTCCTCGACGAACCCACCACCGGGCTCGATCCGCAGGCCCGCCACGTCATCTGGGACCGGCTCAAGCACCTGGTTGCGCGCGGCAAGACCATCTTGCTCACCACGCACTTCATGGACGAGGCCGAGCGCCTGTGCGACCGGTTGGCGATCATGGATGCCGGTCGCATCATCGCCCAGGGAACGCCCGCGCAACTGATCGCCGCGCACATCGAGCCGCACGTTCTGGAACTGTTCGGCGAGGGCGTGCGCGAGTGGGTGGAGGCACACCGGGCACACCTGCCGGCGCGATTCCAGACGGTGGGCGAGACCACGTTCTGCTACCTGCACGATCCGCAGCCCGCGCTCGCCGCCCTGCGCGATGCCGGCGCGATGCGCACCCTGCACCGCCCGGCGAACCTCGAGGACGTCTTCCTGAAACTCACCGGGCACGACCTGCGCGACTGATGCGCATCGACTTCTCCCCGCCGCGCGTGACGCCGCGCTTCTTCCAGGTGTGGCGGCGTAATCTGCTCGTGTGGCGCAAGCTCATGGTGCCGTCCCTGCTCGGCAACCTCGCCGATCCCACGCTGTACATGCTGGGCTTCGGCTTCGGGATCGGTGCGCTGATGCCCGATGTCGACGGCGTACGCTACATCACATTCCTCGCTGCGGGCACCCTGTGCTACGCCACCATGAACAGTGCCACGTTCGAGGCGCTCTACTCCGCCTTCTCGCGCATGCAGGTCCAGCGCACCTGGGAGTCGATCATGAACGCACCGGTGGGCCTCGATGACATCGTCTTCGCGGAAACGATGTGGGCGGCAACCAAGAGCGTGCTCTCGGGCATTGCGATCCTGTTGCTCATCTGGGTGCTGGGACTGTCGCACTCCGCGCTCACGCTGTGGCTGATCCCGCTCATGCTGCTGGCGGGAGTGACCTTCTCCGCGATGGCGATGGTGATGACGGCGCTCGCCCGCAGCTACGACTTCTTCATGTACTACTTCTCCCTGCTGGTCACGCCCATGGTGCTGCTGTCCGGCGTGTTCTATCCGCGCAGCGCGCTGCCGCCGCTGCTGCAGGACATCGGCGCCGTGCTGCCGCTGTCCCACGCCATCGAGCTCGCACGTCCACTGGTCTACGGGCAGGTGCCGGAGGCCGCGCTGCTGCACGTCGCGGTCCTCGCCGCCTACGCCGTGGGGGGATTCTTCCTGTCGGTGGTGCTGGTGCGCCGCCGTCTGCTCGCTTAGGCAGTACACTACGGCCAGTTCGCACGGGGATATGACGATGGAGTGGGTAAAGGCGTTTCACGTCGCCGCGATGGTGACCTGGTTCGCGGGGCTGTTCTATCTGCCCCGTCTGTTCGTCTATCACGCGATGGCCGAGGACGAGCCGGGCATCGCGCGCTTCAAGGTGATGGAGCGCAAGCTCTTCTTCGGCATCATGACGCCGGGTGCGATCGTCACCGTAGTCCTCGGCCTGTGGCTGTGGGCGGTGTGGTGGCGTGACGCGGGAGCGTGGATGCATACCAAGTTCGCGCTCGTGCTGGTGCTCATCGGCTACCACGTCTGGTGCGGGAAGCTTCTCTACGACTTCAAGCACGACCGCAACCGCCGTACGCACGTGTGGTATCGCTGGTTCAACGAGTTTCCGGTCTTGCTCCTCCTTGCGATCGTCATCCTGGTCCAGGTCAAGCCATGGTCGGTCTGACGGCGCGTGTCCTCTTCGCACTCGCGCTGCTGTGCGCCGGGCAGCCCGCGCTGACCGAACCGGTCGGCGCGCAGCAGGGCGGCCGGCACCTTCCAAGCGCGCGCATCCTGGTGCAGTCGTCGCTCGCCGCCGGACTGCGTCACCACGATGCCAAGGCGGTCTGGGCGCAGATGCGGGTGGGCGACGCGCTCGCCCTCGTGCGCGAACGCGACAACCCGCACGACCCGAACGCGGTGCGCCTGGAATGGCAGGGCCGCATGCTCGGCTACCTGCCGCGCGAGGAGAACGCGGACGTCGCCCGACAGCTCGACCGCGGCGCAGGCCTGCAGGCGCGCATCGCGGAACTGGCGCGCTATCGCAATCACCGCCTCAAGCTCGGCGTCGAGATCTACCGCGCGCTGTAGCCGCGTGGGAAGCTGCGATAATCGCGCATGTCCTCCGATCGCGGCGGCTCGCGCCGCCCTGCCCGTCCACCCCGCGCCCACGCGTCCGCGACGAGCGTGGATTCCGACGGCACGCAGCATTTCTTCTGTCCCTGTCCGCGTGGGTTGGAACCTGCGCTGCACGACGAACTCGTCGTGCTCGGGGCCGGGTCGCTACGGCCCACCGATGGCGGGGTGGCGTTCTCGGGACCCTTCGACCTGTGCTATCGCGCGAATCTGCACAGCCGCATCGCCAGCCGGGTGCTGTGGCGGGTGACGCAGGGCAGCTATCGTAGCGAGCGTGACGTCTACGACCTGGTGCGCGGCATTTTCTGGGAGCGCTGCTTCGGCGTCGAGCGGACGATGCGCGTGAACGTCTCGGCCACCGCAAGTCCGCTCAAGAGCCTGGATTTCATCACTCTGCGCATCAAGGATGCGGTGTGCGACCGCTTCCGGGACGTTTCCGGCAGGCGGCCCGACGTCGATACCGCTGCACCCGACGTGCGCGTGCACGCCTGGTTCGACGCGGCCTCGGTCAGCATCTACCTCGACACTTCGGGCGAACCGCTGTTCAAGCGCGGCCGACGCGTCGCGGCGGGCGAGGCGCCTTTGCGCGAGAACCTCGCCGCCGGGATTCTGCGCCTGTCCGGCTGGACGCCGGCACAGCCGCTCCTCGATCCGATGTGCGGCGCAGGTACGTTCCTCATCGAGGCTGCCGAGATGGCGCTGCAGCGCGCGCCCGGCAGCCGGCGCACCTTCGGCTTCGAGAAGCTCAGCGTATTCGAGCCGCAGCGCTGGTCGCAGATGCTGGCCCAGGCGCGCGAGCGGGAGCTGCCTGCGCAACCGCTCGACATCCACGGCAGCGACCTGTACGGCGCGGCGCTCGCGCCTGCCCGCAGGAACCTGGAGCAGTCCGGACTCTCGTCATGCGTGCAGCTCAAGCAGGCCAACGTGCTCGAGCTGACGCCGCCGGCGAAACCGGGCACCGTGGTGACCAATCCGCCCTATGGCGTGCGCATCGGCGAGGAGGAGGAGCTGGCGCGCTTCTATCCGCGGCTGGGCGATGCGCTCAAGCAACGCTTCGCCGGCTGGAACGTGTGCATCTTCACTGCCGACATGCGCCTGCCCAAGCTCATCGGCCTGCGGCCGAAGCGGCGCGTGCCCCTGTTCAACGGGGCGCTGGAGTGCCGGCTCTACGAGTTCGAGATGGTCGCCGGGACGGCGAGAAAGCGGCGGCCGGAAGAGCCGCCGCTGGACACTACACCAGGTTGAGGTGGTCGAGGCCGGTGAGGAGGTCCTTCTCCTTGGCCTCGTTGCCGTGCAGCTTGATGGCGAGCCGCAGTTCGTTCATCGAGTCGGCGTTGCGCATCGCGTCCTCGTAGCTGATCACGCCGGCCTCGTACAGGTCGAACAGCGCCTGGTCGAAGGTCTGCATGCCCAGCTCGCGCGACTTCTTCATGATCTCCTTGATCTCGTGCACCTCGCCTTTGAAGATGAGGTCGGAGATCAGCGGGGAGTTGAGCATGATCTCGATCGCCGCGGCACGGCCGGGACCGTCGCGCTTGGGAATCAGCCGCTGCGAGATCAGGCCCTTGAGGTTGAGCGAGAGGTCCATCAACAGCTGGGCCCGGCGCTCCTCCGGGAAGAAGTTGATGATGCGGTCCAGCGCCTGGTTGGTGCTGTTGGCGTGCAGCGTGGCGAGCGCAAGGTGGCCGGTCTCGGCGAAGGCGATGGCGTAGTCCATGGTCTCTCGGTCGCGGATCTCGCCGATCAGGATCACGTCGGGCGCCTGCCGCAGCGTGTTCTTGAGCGCGGCGTGCCACGACTCGGTGTCCACCCCGACCTCGCGCTGCGTGACCAGGCAGTTCTTGTGGTCGTGCACGTACTCGACCGGGTCCTCGATCGTGATGATGTGGCCGTAGCTGTTCTCGTTGCGGTAGCCGAGCATCGCGGCGAGGGTGGTCGATTTGCCGGAGCCCGTCGCCCCGACGATGATCACCAGGCCGCGCTTGGTCATCACCACGTCCTTGAGCACGTCCGGAAGCCCCAGGTCCTCGAAGCGCGGGATGGTGGTGGTGATCGTGCGCAGCACCAGCCCCACGCGTCCCTGCTGCACGAACGCGTTCACGCGAAAGCGTCCGATGCCCTGCGGGCTGATGGCGAAATTGCACTCCTTGCTCGCCTCGAACTCCTGTGCCTGCTTGTCGTTCATGACCGCGCGCGCGATCTCCATCGTGTGCGTCGGCGTCAAGCTCTGATTCGACACAGGCGTCATCTTGCCGTCCACCTTGAAGGCAGGCGGAAAGCCGGCGGTGATGAACAGGTCGGATGCCCGCTTGCTGATCATCACGCGAAGCAGCTCGTGCACGAACTTGATGGACTGATCTCTTTCCACGTGTCCTCCCGCGCGGGCCTCAGCCTTGGAACATGTCCTTGTTCGCCGCCTTCACGCGTGCCTCGGCCGTCGAGACGACGTTGCGGCGGACCAGATCCTGCAGATTCTGGTCCAGCGTCTGCATGCCGTACTGCTGGCCGGTCTGGATCGACGAGTACATCTGCGCGACCTTGTTCTCGCGGATCAGGTTGCGGATGGCGGGCGTGCCGATCATGATCTCGTGCGCCGCCACCCGGCTTGCGCCGTCCTTGGTCTTGAGCAGCGTCTGCGAGATGACCGCCCGCAGCGATTCCGACAGCATCGAACGCACCATCTCCTTTTCCGCCGCGGGGAACACGTCGATGATCCGGTCGATGGTCTTGGCGGCCGAGCTGGTGTGCAGGGTGCCGAACACCAGGTGGCCCGTCTCCGCGGCGGTCAGCGCCAGGCGGATGGTTTCCAGGTCGCGCATTTCGCCGACCAGGATCACGTCCGGATCCTCGCGCAAGGCAGAGCGCAGCGCGTTCGAGAACGACAGGGTGTGCGGACCGACCTCACGCTGGTTGATCAGACACTTCTTGCTCTCGTGCACGAATTCGATCGGGTCCTCGACGGTGAGGATGTGCCCGTACTCGTTTTCGTTGATGTAGTTGATCATGCCCGCCAGCGTGGTCGACTTGCCCGAACCGGTCGGGCCGGTGACCAGCACGATGCCGCGCGGCTGCTCCGAGATCTCCTTGAAGATCGCCGGCGCCTTCAGGTCCTCGAGCGACAGGACCTTGGAGGGAATCGTCCGCATCACAGCGCCCGCCCCGCGGTTCTGTACGAAGGCGTTCACACGGAAGCGGGCGAGGTTGGGAATCGCGAAGGAGAAGTCGCACTCCAGGTTTTCCTCGTAGGTCTTGCGCTGCCCGTCGTTCATGATGTCGTAGACCATGGCGTGCACGTCCTTGTGCTCCATGGGGGGCAGGTTGATCCGCCGGACGTCGCCGTGCACGCGGATCATGGGCGGCAGACCGGCGGACAGGTGCAGGTCCGAGGCCTTGTTCTTGACCACGAAGGCCAGGAGTTCGGAGATGTCCATATATACTCGGGGCGTGACGGGGAAGCGAAACAGGAAACCGCTCGGCCGCATGTGCAGGCCAGCCATCGGCCCGCGTGTGGGTCGTCCCAAATCCGGGGATGTCTAAGGCAAATCCTATGCCCGAGGGTTGCGTGGGCCGGCCGTGGAGAGGACAGGCGTGGCTGATCTAGCTGCGCGGCTCCAGGCGGTACGTGAACGCATCCACGCTGCTGCGCGTGCCGCGGGCCGAGACCCCGGCGAAATCACGCTCCTGGCGGTCAGTAAGACGTTTCCGGCCGAATCCGTGCTCGAGGCGATGCTCGCCGGGCAGCGCGCCTTCGGCGAGAACTATGCGCAGGAGGCACTGGCGAAGATGGCCTCGCTGGACGCCCTGCTCGCGCTGCGCGGCGGCGCTACCGCCCCGCAGTGGCACTTCACCGGTCCCCTGCAGAGCAATAAGACCCGTGCCATCGCCGGCAATTTCGACTGGGTGCACGGCGTCGACCGGCTGCGCATCGCGCAGCGATTGAGCGAGGCGCGCGACCCGGCGCGCGGTCCGCTGCAGGTGTGCATCCAGGTGAACGTTGGCGGTGAGCAGACCAAGGGTGGCGTCTCGCCCGGGGAAGCGCAGGCGCTGGCGGACGCGCTCGTCCGCCTCCCCGGACTGCGGCTGCGCGGGCTGATGACCATTCCCCGCCCCAGCGACGACCCGGCGGCCCAGCGTGCGCAGTTCCGCGTGCTGCGCGATCTGCGCGAGCAACTGTGTGCGAAGGGACTCGCGCTCGACACCCTGTCGATGGGCATGTCCGACGACCTGGAATCGGCGATCGCGGAGGGCTCGACGCTGGTGCGCATCGGTCGCGCGATCTTCGGCGAACGGCTCACGACGGGTTAGCCGGAGGCGCGGCCGCGCGGGTTGCGGCGTGCATATCGCCCCCCTATACTGCCTGCCGCTTCTGATTCGCCGTGGGCCCCTGGATGTTCGATATCCGTGGTGCCGGGACAGGAGACGACACAACCAATATTCAGGAGACCGGACGTGAAAAAGACATTGCTCACCCTCGTATTCGCGCTGCTGTGCGCCCCGGTGCTGGCGCTCGCGCAGACCATGCTGAACGCGTACGAGACCGTCGAGGTCCAGGCCAACGCGCGCAAGGTCTGGGACATGGTCAAGAACTGGGACAACCTGCACGGCTGGCATCCGGTGTTCGCGAACACCGAACTCACCGGCGGCACCAACAACACCGTCGGCGCCACCCGCCGGCTGACCGTCAAGGACGGCCCCCAGTTCGACGAGGAACTGCTCGCCGCCGATGACAAGGGGATGAGCGTCACCTACCGCATCATCGGCGATAACCCCCTGCCCATCAGCGATTACAAGTCCACGCTCAGTGTGGTGGAGCTGGCGTCGAACCGTTCGCTGATCGTGTGGCGCGGCGCCTTCGCCTCGAAGCCGGGGCAGAAGGACGACGAGAACATGGAGTTCATCAGCACGGTCTATCGTGCCGGGCTGGACAACGTCAAGAAAATGGCCGAGGGCAACTGAGCGCGGCCGGGCTGGCGCTTCCGGGCGCCGACCGTCTATGATGAGGGCCCACCCCGTCCGGGGTGGGCCTTTTTCATTCGAAATCCGGGACTCCATGAAGGTCTTGTTCGTGGGCGGCGGCAACATGGCCAACGCCCTCATCGGCGGTCTCACGCAGCGCGGCTGGTCCGGCGCGGACTGCACCGTGGTCGAGATCGACGAGGCAGCCCGCCGCCGGCTGTCCGATGCGTTCGGGGTGCGTGCGCTGGATCGCCTGCCGACCACCCTCGCAGGCCAGGACGTCGTCCTGCTGGCCGTCAAGCCGCAGCTGTTGCGGCCGGTGGCGCAGTCGCTCGCGCCCCTGATCGCCGGCTGCCCGGTCATCTCGATTGCCGCCGGCATCCGCACCCTGGACCTGTCGCGCTGGCTCGGCGGCCACGAACGCGTCGTGCGCGTGATGCCCAACACGCCGGCATTGGTGCTGGCTGGCGTGACTGCGCTCTACGCCATGCCCGGCGCGACCGAGGACGACCGCGGCTTGGCCGAATCCATCCTGTCGGCGGTCGGAACGACCCTGTGGGTCGAGCGCGAGGATCTGCTCGACAGCGTCACCGCCGTGTCGGGTAGCGGCCCGGCCTACGTGTTCTATTTCATCGAGGCGCTCACCCAGGCGGCGGAGGAACTCGGCCTGACCCCCGCCCAGGCGCGTCTGCTGGCCACCGAGACCTTCCACGGCAGCGCGGTCCTTGCCAGGCAGAGCGAGGAGGAGGCAAGCGTCTTGCGTGCGCGCGTGACCTCGAAGAACGGCACCACCGAGCGCGCGGTGCGCACTCTCGACGCCGAGGACGTGCGCCGGCGCATCGTCGAGGCCGTGAAGCAGGCCGCCGTGCGCTCCAGAGAGCTGGGCGACGAATTCGGTCGCGACTAGACAGACCATGCTGAACCAACTGCTGATCTTTCTGCTGAACACATTCGTGGGGCTGTTCATCCTGGCCCTGCTCCTGCGCTTCCTGGTGCAGGCGATGCGCGGTCCGACGCGCAATCCGATGTATCACTTCCTGGCTGCCATCACCGACTGGATCGTCGTGCCCGCCCGCCGCGTGATCCCCGGCCTGTGGCGTACCGATCTCTCGACCCTGGTCCTGGCATGGGCCTTCCAGGTCGTGCTGCTTGCGGCAACCTTTGCCCTGCGCGGCGCAGGGGTGGGCATTGGCGCGCTGTTGCTGATGGGCGCGCTCGAGATCGTCAAGCTGCTGCTCTACATCCTGCTGTTCGCCACCATCGCGCAGGCCGTGCTCACCTGGGTGGCGCCGCAGAGCCCGGCGATGCCGCTGCTCAACAGCGTCACCCGGCCCTTCCTCGGCCCGTTCCAGCGGCGCATCCCGCCGGTGGGCAACATCGATCTGTCGCCCATCTTCCTGCTGGTCGTCATCCAGATCCTGATCTTCCTGCTCGATTACGTCGCGGCCTTCCTGTTCCGACTTTGACGGTCGCGTGAGCTGGTTCCGCTTCGACGCCCGCAGGAACACTCTTTGCATCGAGGTGCACCTGCAACCGAACGCGCGTTCGACCGAGGTCGCCGGCCTGCACGGCAGCGCGCTGAAGATCCGGGTGGCCGCGCCGCCGCTCGATCAGCGGGCGAACCAGGCCCTCGTCGAGTTCCTGGCCGGGCGTCTCGGCATCGCGCCCTCGCGCGTGCGCGTTGCGCGCGGCGCGAAGAGCCGCAGCAAGACCGTGGAGGTGGGCGAACCGGACGACGAGACGATGCGGAAGGTGCAGGCGCTGCTGTCCGAGTAGCTGCCCTCCGTCCGCTTCCGGCAGTGCCGGAACGTCTGTACGCCTCCTGCCCCTGCCATGCACAGCCAGCTCGAAAACCAGCTCGCCAGCTACCATCGCTGGCGCGAAGACATCCGCGCGAGCATCGAGGGTTATCAGTCCTGGCTCGATCGCAGCGGTCACGTCGACATCCAGCGCACGCTGCGCATCTACGACCTGCTCGAGAATCTGCGCAAGGACCGCCTGGTCGTAGCCTTCCTCGCCGAGTTCTCGCGCGGCAAGACCGAGCTGATCAATGCGCTGTTCTTTTCCGACTTCAAGGGACGCCTGCTGCCCTCCGACGTGGGGCGCACCACCATGTGTCCCACCGAGATCTTCTGCGAGCCCGACGACGAGCCCTACCTGCGCCTGCTGCCGATCGAGACGCGCAAGCGCGAGGAGAGCGTGTCCTCGCTCAGGCAGCACCCGGTGGAATGGGTCAAGATCAAGCTCGATCCGGCCTCGAACGAGCAGATGACGCAGGCGATGAGCCATCTCGCGCAGACCAAGGCCGTCTCCGCCGAGGAGGCGCGCGCGCTCGGGCTGTTGCAGGACGGGGAAGCCGGAGAGGCGCAGGTGCTCATCCCGGCGTGGCGACACGCGCTCATCAACTATCCCCATCCGTGGCTGCGCAACGGGCTCGTGATTCTCGATACACCCGGCCTGAACGCGCTGGGCACCGAGCCCGAGCTCACGCTCAAGACCATCCCCAGCGCCCATGCCGTGGTGTTCCTGCTCGCAGTCGACACCGGTGTCACGCGCTCGGATCTCGACATGTGGCGCGAGCACGTGCAGCCGCACCAGACCTGCCGCATCGCGGTGCTCAACAAGATCGATCTGATGTGGGACGAGCTGAAGACACCGGCGCAGGTCGCCGAGGCGATCGCGCGTCAGGTGGCGCAGACCGGCGAGGCGCTCGGACTGCCCAGCCGTCACGTCGTGGCGCTGTCGGCGCAGAAGGCGCTGGTGGGTCGCGTACGCAGGGACGCGCAGCTGACCGCGCGCAGCAACGTCGCGCAGCTCGAGATGCTGCTCGGCGAAGAGGTGATGCCGGCCAAGCGCGAGATCATGCGCAGCGCCGTGGTGCGCGAGATGGCCGACATGGTCAACGAGAGCCTGCACGAGGTGGTGGGACAGCTGACCGACGTGCAGGCCGAACTCAAGGATGTCTCCACCCTGGCGGGAAAGAATCGCAGCATCGCGAAATCGATGCTCGCGCGGCTGGAGAAGGATCGCGCCACCTATCTCGAGCAGATGGAGCGCTTCCAGGTCTCCTACGGCAGCGTGCTCAAGCAGGGCGAGACGCTGATGGAGAGCCTCGACCGCGCACGTCTGGACGAGATCTTCGCGTCGAGCAGGAAGGAGATCGAACAGAGCTGGACCACCGCCGGATTGCACCGGAGCATGAACAATCTGTTCGACGCCTTCTCACGCCAGGCGGACAAGGTGCTCGGGTTCGCTTCGCGCACCCGCAACTTCGTCGACGAGGTGTACGGCGAATTCCAGACGCGCTTCGGCATTCCCGGCCTGCACTCGCCGATGCTCAACCTCGAACGCCACGTGCTCGCCATGCGCACGCTCAAGCAGACCACCGAGCGCTTCTGCCGCGATCCCCGCAACGTGATGACCGAGAAGCACTTCCTCGTGCGCCGCTTCTACACCGGCCTGGTGAACCAGGCGCGGCAGGTGTTCGAACAGGTGCGCGGCGACTTCCACGTGTGGTCGCGCAACGCGCTGGTGCCCATCTCCAACCACCTGAAGCAGCACCAGGCGATGCTCGAGCGCAGGGTGGACAACTTCCGCCGCCTGTCTGCGGATCTGTCGTCCGTACAGGAACGTGTCCATCAGCTCGAGGCGCAGAAGCTCACCCTGTCCAGGCACGCCGACGAGCTGCTCCGTCTCAAGGCGAAGGTGCAAGGCGTGCCGCCCGAGGTCCTGCTCGAACAGGCTGCGATGCACGCAGCCGCCGCTCAGGCGCAGAGCGCACCGGCCTGATCGGGCGCGAAGCCTGCGTCGCTGTCTCTAGGCCTCGCCTTGCCGCAGGCGCTCGCGCAGCGCGGTCTTCAGCACCTTTCCGTAGTTGTTCTTCGGCAGACTCTCCACGAACACATAGCGCTTCGGTCGCTTGAAGCGCGCGATGTGGTCCAGGCATAGCGCGTCGAGCTCGCTCGAGGAGGGCGCGCCCTGTGTGCGCGCGACCACGAAGGCGACCACCTCTTCGCCCCATTCGGGATGCGGCGATCCGACCACTGACGCCTCGATTACGGCTTCGTGGCGCAGCAGCACCTCTTCGACCTCGCGCGGATAGATGTTGCTGCCGCCGCTGATGATGAGGTCCTTGCTGCGATCCTTGAGTGTCAGGAATCCGTCCTCGTCCAGTGCGCCGACGTCGCCCGTGTGCAGCCAGCCGTTGCGCAGCGCCGTCCGTGTGGCCGACTCGTCGCGCCAGTAGCCGCGCATCATCGTCTCGCCGCGCACCAGCACCTCACCCGTCTCGCCCGGCGGCAGCGCGCGATCCTGCTCGTCGGCCACGCGCACCTCCACCACGCTGTGCGGGATGCCGACCGAGGCGAGCCGCGCGTCATAGCGTGGATGCGCCGTCTGCGTGTGCCAGTAGCCGGACAGGGCCGTGATCGTCATCGGACACTCGCCCTGGCCGTAGATCTGCGCCAGGCGCGGACCGAGCACCCGTAGCGCCTGCTTGCAGTCGGCAACGTACATCGGCCCGCCGCAGTAGACGACGGTGCGCAGGTTGCGCACGTCCTGTTCGGCGGCACCGGGCATCTCGACCAGGCGCTTGACCATTGTCGGCGCGGCGAAGAAGCTCATGCCCCGCCATGCGCGGATCAGCTCGAAGATCTCCGGCGGATCGAAGTGTCCGCTCGCCGGTATCACCTGTGCCGCGCCGGCCGCGATGTTGGGCAGCATGTAGGCGCCCGAGCCGTGCGACATCGGCGCCGCGTGCAGGATCGCATCGCCCGGCCCGATGCGATCGACATCGACGAAGTAGCTGGTCGTCATCGCCAGCAGGTTGCGATGCGTGAGCATCGCGCCCTTCGGCCGGCCGGTCGTGCCGCTGGTGTAGAACAGCCAGGCGAGGTCGTCCGGCTGGCACGCAACCGGGTCGCTGCCGGCATCGCTCAGCAGCGCTTCGTAGGCGGGGTCGTCTACGCACACCAGCGCCTGTAGCTCGGGCAACTCGTCGCGCAGCGCGCCGACCGCCTCGAACAGGTCTGACGTGACGAAGCACACCCGCGCACCGGAATGCTCGATGACGTACTGGAACTCGCGCGCGTGCAGCTTGGCGTTGATCGGCACCGTGACGAAGCCGCCGTGCCACGCGGCGAAGGCGAGCTCGACGTACTGCGGGCAGTTGCGCATCACCAGGGCGATGCGGTCGCCGGCTTCCAGCGCGAAGTGACGCCGGATTCCATCGGCGAGGCGCTGGGTGCGATCGGCGAGCTGCGCGTAGGTGTGGAGCGGGGTGGTGCCGACCGCGACGGCGGGAAGGTCAGGGTAGGCGCGGGCGCTGCGCAGGAGGAGGTGGGAGAGGTTCATGCGGGGATCAGCGATCACGCAAAGTTCGTCATCCCGGCGAAAGCCGGGATCCACGACGATGGGCACCGGTCCCGGATTACTGCATTCCGGTGCGGGTGCGACGATGTCATCACATCAGCACGACATCGTACTGTTCCTGTGTATAGAGCGTCTCGACCTGCAGCGAAATCGGCTTGCCGATGAAATCGCCCAGCATCGCCAGCGACTGCGATTCTTCGTCGAGGAACATGTCCACGACCTTCTGCGAGGCGAGGATGCGGAACTCCTTCGCATCGTACTGGCGCGCCTCGCGCAGGGTCTCGCGCAGGATCTCGTAGCACACGGTCTGCGGCGTCTTGACCTCGCCGCGTCCCTGGCAGGTGGCGCAGGGCTCGCACAGGATGTGCGCGAGGCTCTCGCGCGTGCGCTTGCGCGTCATCTCCACCAGACCGAGCGAGGTGAAGCCGTTCACCGTCACCCGCGTGCGATCGAGCGACAGCGCCTTGCGGAACTCGCTCAAAACCGATTCGCGGTGAGTGACGTTCTCCATGTCGATGAAGTCGACGATGATGATGCCGCCTAAGTTACGCAGGCGCAGCTGCCGGGCGATGACGTGCGCGGCTTCCAGATTGGTCTTGAATATGGTGTCGTCGAAGCTGCGGCCGCCGACGAAGCCGCCGGTATTCACGTCCACCGTCGTCAACGCCTCGGTCTGGTCGATGATCAGGTAGCCGCCGGACTTCAGCGGCACGCGGCGCGCCAGTGCGCGCTCGATCTCGTCCTCGATGCCGTACAGGTCGAACAGCGGCCGCTCGCCGCTGTAGTGGTGGATGCGGTCGATGAATCCCAGGCTGTAGTCCTGGGCGAACCCGTGCAGGCGCTGCGCGGTCTCGCGCGAGTCCACCAGGATGCGTTCGGTCTCGTCGTTGGCCATGTCGCGCAGCACGCGCAGGCTCAGGTTCAGATCCTGGTACAGCAGCGTCGGCGCGGTGACGCTCTTCGCGCGCTCCTGGATGCCTGCCCAGGTGCGCCGCAGGTAGTCGATGTCGGAGGTGAGGTCGCGGTCGGTGGCGGTCTCGGCCATCGTGCGGATGATGAAGCCGCCGGTCTCGCCCTCGGGCAGCAGGTGCTGCAGGCGTTCGCGCAGCTGCTGCCGCTCGGCCTCGTCCTCGATGCGCTGCGAGATGCCGATGTGGCAGTCCTGCGGCAGGTAGACCAGCAGCCGACCGGCCACGCTGATCTGCGTGGACAGGCGCGCGCCCTTGGTGCCGATCGGATCCTTGATCACCTGCACCAGCAGGCGCTGGCCATCGTGCAGCAGGCGTTCGATTGGCCTGGGCTCGCCGCCGTTCTGGCGGTGCTCCCAGATGTCGGCGATGTGCAGGAAGGCAGCGCGGTCGAGGCCGATCTGGATGAATGCCGACTGCATGCCGGGCAGTACGCGGCTCACCGTGCCGACGTAGATGTTGCCGACCAGGCCGCGGCCGCTGGCGCGTTCGACGTGCAGCTCCTGCACCGTGCCCTGCTGCAGGATCGCCACGCGCGTCTCCTGCGGCGTGACGTTGATCAGGATCTCCTCGTTCACGCGAAGCGCCGCAGCAGCTGGTCGGTCTCGTACAGGGGCAGTCCGACCACGCCGGTGTAGCTGCCCGACAGCGACTTCACGAAGGCGCCGGCGCGGCCCTGGATGCCGTAGGCGCCTGCCTTGTCCATCGGATCGCCGCTGGCGACGTACTGCTGGATCTCGTCCTCGTTCAGCTCGCCGAACACCACCGTGGTGCTCGACAGAGCCGTCTCGACGTGGCGGTCGAGCACGATGGAGATGGCCGTGTGCACGCGGTGCGTGCTGCCCGACAGGCGCTTGAGCATCGAGACTGCGTCCTCGCGGTCTGCCGGCTTGCCGAGGATCTCTCCGTTCAGTTCGACCGTGGTGTCGGCCGCAAGCACGGGATGGCGCATGAGGCGGCGCTGGCACAGGCGCAGCCAGGCGATCTCGCCCTTCTCGCGCGCGAGGCGCTGCGCGTAGGCGACAGGATCCTCGCCGGCGTGCACACTCTCGTCCACGTCGGGAGGACGCCCTGCTGCCTCGCGCAGCAGAAGCAGTTCGAAGCCCACGCCGATCTGCTTGAGCAGTTCGCGCCGGCGCAGGCTGCGCGAGGCGAGATAGAGGTGGCGTGCGGCGCTCATGCGATCAGGCGCGATGATAGGGGTGGTTGGACAGCATCGAGAACGCGCGGTAGAGCTGCTCGGCGAGCACCACGCGCACCAGCTGGTGCGGCAGCGTCATGCTGGAGAGCGACAGCAGCACGTCTGCCGAATCCTTCAATCCGGGTTCGAGTCCGTCCGCGCCGCCGATCAGGAATGCCACGTCCCGTCCTCCCTGCAACCACTTGTTCACGCGCTGCGACCACTGCTCGGTCGTCATGGCCTTGCCGCGCTCGTCGAGCGCAACGACCAGCGCGCCGGCGGGAATCGCCGCACGCAGCAGTGCCGCTTCCTCGCGCATGACGCGCGCGGCCTCGCCTGCGCCGCTGTCGCCGGCCGAGCGCCGGGCTGGCTTGATCTGGCGCAGGAGCAGCGGTGTTTCCGCCGGCATGCGCCGGGCGTACTCGTCGAATCCGGCGGCGACCCAGTCAGGCATGCGGTGACCGATCGCCAGGAGGTGGAACTTCACCGGATCAGTGTCCGGCGCCGGGTCTGTGCCCAGGGCGCCGAACCATGCCGGTTCAAGGGCGCGGGCGGTCGCCGAGCCCGCCGCTGCGCAGCGCAGAGACGCGCCGCGCGGGCTGTCCGCCCCAGAGTTCTTCCAGGCTGTAGTAGTCGCGTACCGCAGGCTGCATGATGTGGACGACGACGGCTCCAAGATCCACCAACACCCACTCGCCGGACTGCTCGCCTTCCAGTCCGACGACGTCGCCACCCGCCTCCTTGATCCTGTCATGGACATTGCGGGCCAGGGCCTTGGTCTGACGCCCCGAGTCGGCACTGGCGACGATTATGTAATCGAACAACGCTGTGAGTTTCTTGACCTCCAGCACCACGATGTCGCGCGCCTTGATGTCCTCCAGCGCCGCAACCGCGGTGTCCCTGATCTCCTCAACCTGCATCGACATCCTTGTAGAGGTGGTTCGAGCCAATATAATCGAGAACCTCGTCGGGAAGCAAATAGCGAGCGCTATGCCCGCCCGCGAGCAAGGCGCGGATCGCGGTTGCGGATATGTCCAGTGCCGGGACGTCCACGGGAATGACCGTGCCCGCACCCGATCCGGCGATCCTCACCGCATCGTCGCTCAGCCGGCCTCTCACCGCGACCGCCAGCTCGGGCGGCAGATTCTCCACGTCGAAGGTGAAACCGGGCCGCTGCGCCACCGCGATGTGGGCCAGGTCGAACAACTGCGCCCAGCGTGACCACGTGGTGAGCAGGTTGAACGCGTCCACACCCATCAGCAGCACCAGCGGCCGGTCCGTGCCAAGTTCCGTGCGCAGCTCGTGCAGCGTGTCCACCGTATAGCTGTTGCCGGTCCGGCGGCACTCCCGGTCGTCGGTGACGAAGCGCGGGTTGCCTGCGGTTGCCAGTCTGACCATGGCCAGCCTGTCCTGCGCGGTCACGCGCGGTGAGGCGCGGTGGGGCGGGATGGCGGCAGGAATGAAGCGCACCTGGGCGAGTTGCAGGCGGTCGGCGAGCGTCTCGCCCAGCCGCAGGTGCGCGTAGTGGATCGGGTCGAACGTCCCGCCCAGGATGCCGATCGGGCCGGCCGAGCGGGACGTGTTCACGCGCTCAGAGGATCAGCCGGCGGATGTCGCTCAGCGCGCTGGAGAGGAAGGTGATGAAGCGCGCCCCTTCGGCTCCGTCGATCACGCGGTGATCGTAGGACAGCGACAGCGGCAGGATCAGGCGCGGGACGAAGGCGCTGTCGCGCCACACCGGCTTCATCACTGCACGCGAAGCAC
>CAYLTE010000031.1:0-9795 GCA_964386195.1 uncultured Burkholderiales bacterium
AAGGCGGCGAACGTGTGCCTGCAGTTCCACGGCGGCTTCGGCTTCGCAGCAGAGTACGACGTCGAGCGCAAGTTCCGTGAGACACGCCTCTACCAGGTGGCGCCGATCTCCACCAATCTGATTCTGTCCTACGTTGCCGAGCATGTCCTCGGCATGCCACGGTCGTTCTGATGCGCGCGACGCGCCATCTGCTGACGAATCTGCTCGCGCTTCTCCTCGTGTTGCTGCCGTTCGCGGCGCACGCTTATCGCGCCAGCTACGAGGGCGTGCTGGTGAGCGAGCAGTCCGCCGATCCGCCCGTGCCGGTCGTGCTCACGATGGACGTGAGCCTCGGCGTGATCCAGGGCAAGGTCGAGACGCGCCTGCCGCTCATCGGTAAGGGCGACGTGGAGGGCATCGAGAAATTCGGCACCTGCGAGGTCCATGGCGACATCGCCCCGGCCACGGTGCTGCGGCTGCGAGGCAATTGCGGCATGTCGGATTCGGTGTTCGAGGGCACGTATCGCATCCGCGTGCGCGACAAGCCGTATCAGGAAGGCACCTTCCGCATGACCCGCGTGGGATCGCCGGGTGCGCCGGCAGCGGGGCGGGGTCTGTCGGACGAGCCGACATTCGGCGGCGGATCGATGACACGCTGCATCGATTCGAATCGCATGTGTCTGGCCGGTTGCCGTCTTGCCGACTACAACCAGACTCTGCTCTGCACCAACCGCTGCCGCAGCGCGATGACCAAGTGCAAGGCCGCGGTCAGCGGCGCCCGCCCGTACTGAGTCTCAGAACTCGCGCGTGAAGCCCACGCGCACGTAGCGCCTGTCGTAGGCGTAGAGATCGATGTTCGAGTCGCGCTCGGCCGCGCCGAGTGTCAGACGCGGCGCGAATCCCTTGAACGTGAGCAGGCGATGGGCAAGCGTCAGTTCCGCGCGCCACTCCTGGTCGTCGCGCCGGATGGCGGCGAGGATGTCGGCGTCGCGGTAGCGATAGCTCGCATACTGGCCGTACAGGCTGGCAATCCAGCCGCCGCGCCACTCCTGCATGTAGCGCAGGCTGACGCCCGCGCCGTCGTAGGCGTAGGGGTCCTCGGCTGCGTCGCGCTGCACCAGGAACACGCCCGGTCGCACGCTCTTGTCGGTGCTGATGGCATAGCGCAGCTCGGCGCTCTGCGAGGTCTGCCAGCCCGTGAGGTATTCGTAGTCGTCGTAGGCGAATTCGCGCGCGTCGAAGCTCGCCGTGAGGAAGGCGTTGGGGCGCAGGCGCACCCCGTAGCCGAGCCGCACGGCCGGTCCGGAGTAGAGCGTGCGGCCCTGATAGCTGCCGTAGTGCATGCCGAGTTCCACGTTGAACTCGTGGCGTCTGCCCGGGAAGTACTTTCCGGCCATCAGCTGCAGGTAGAGCTGGTCGAGGTCGCGCTGGGGATAGTCGTACAGTTCGATGTATCCGGAGGCGTAGAGCTGTGGATTCGAAGGCACGGGAAACTTCCCCTGCAACGTCGCCATCAGGCCGATCTCCTTCTGCGCACGGGAATCGGGGTTGAGCACGAAGCTCTGGCCGGCGATCTCGATGGTCTCGCTGCTGGTCGCCTGCCTCGGATTGCTGTCGGAAACGATGTCGAAGGTCAGGGCGAAGCTCGGCACGCGGTTGCGGATGTCGCCGATGAAGGCGAGCACGTTCTGCCGGACCGCGTCCGGGAGCGGGGCGGCGAGCACCTGCTCGAAGTGATAGCGCGCGCCCTGGTAGTCGTGCGCGAGGTAGAGCGCGCGCGCGAGTTCGAGCCGTGGGCGCAACAGGGTCGGATCGCGCGCCAGCATCAGGCGGAACTCTTCTGCGGCCTGGGTGTAGCGCCCGCGCGCCACGTGGATCATGCCCGACAGGAAGAGGGTCTGGAGATCGGGTTGGGGCGCGGCGCGCAGCTGCGCGACGAGTGCCTCGGCTTCGTCGAGGCGGTTGGCGGCGAGGAGGGCTTCCGCCTTCCTGGACAGAGCCGTCGATGGAGCCACGTGCTCCGCTGCTGCCGCGAGAGAACTGAACCCCAACGCGCACAGCAATGCGAGAAGGTGATGTCGCGGAAGGACGGTCCGACGAGGATTATTGCAGGACACCCGCTTGCCCGGATAAAGCGGGATCTGACCGCGATCGCTCAGCGCTTGGCGCCGAATCCTCCGATCAGTGCGCGGCCGCCGTTGGAAAGTCCCAGCACGCCGCCCAGTTCTTCGGCGTTCGGTCCATAGAATCGTCCATCGACGTTGCCGCTCAGCCCCATCCCGTTGCTACCCGCAGCAACCGTGCCGCTAAATGCGTTGGCCGAGCCCGAGACAGTCAGCGTGGTGCTCGAAATGTTGAAGTTCGAATCGACGAAGGGCGCCGGCGGTGGAGTGGACGAGGTGCCTTGTCGCTGCAGGGTGCTGGAGGTGGTGGAGAAGCCAATCTGACGGGTGTCGAAGTTGACGAGCGCGGTGACGTTCGCGGCCAGTCCAAACTGTACTCCTGCGGACAGGGTCTCGCCGTTCAGCACGTCCCCAGCCGCGGCGACGTAGCGGCCCTGCAGGCTACCCATGTAGGTCGCGGTGCCCGTGAGGGGGAGTACAGCCGCGGCGGCAGTGGGCGCGCCGTAAGACATCGCGTTGACCGTGCCGCTCGTCGTCGTCCAGACGCCGAAGCTCTGATAATTCCAGTCGTTGATCGCGTACGGGTCGGATACCGCTGCAAGATTGCAGTTCGCAGGTGTGCATAGCTGTCCGCTTGGAGGCTTCGAACTGAGCGCGCAGACTCCTGGGTTGGTCGCGCAGTTGATGCTGCCAGAGGACAGCGTCCAACTGGTGGTTGCGGTTGGCGTGGTGAAGGTCATGCCGAGCAAACCGCTGCTGCTGGGCGCGTTGTAGAGCACGCCGGCGGTGCTGCCGGCGCTGTCGGCCGGAAGAATGGTGCCGCCGGAAGTGCGCGTGACCGACATCCCGTTGATGTTGACCCGTTGACCGGTCGGGAGCGTATCCCACGACGTGAAGCTGGCCGGCGTGAGCGAGCCGCCTCCGCTGCTGCCTCCGCCGCCGCCCCCACAGGCGGTCAGCAGGCCGAGCAGCGAAACGGCCATCGCGCCGGCTGCAGTGCGGGTGAACGACGAGCGAGAGCGGGCTGGCGACATCTGAACTCCGGGTGGACTGATCACTGTGTATGCGAACACTGGCAGCAGTCGATTATGACGTCAAGGTGACGCCGCGGACAAGCACGACGCGCTCAGGGTAAGCCTACTGTCGCGTGATAGCATCACTTTCGTGAACCGCATGCCCGAATCTCCTGGACTGCACAGCGAATTCGACGTCCAGCGCTGGGACGGCCGGACGCTTCGCGCTGCGCGCGAGACGGTCATCGAGGAAGCTCCGGTCGCGTTCGTCTACAACGGCATGGCGCACGCGGTCATGATGGCGACGCCGTCCGACCTCGAGGACTTCGCCCTGGGCTTCTCCCTCAGCGAGGGTATCGTCGAAAACGCCGAGGAATTGAGAGCGATCGACGTGGTGCCCCTCGACGAGGGCGTGCTGCTGCGGCTGCAGGTCGACGCGGGTCGCGCGCAGGCGCTCGAATCGCGCCGGCGCAGCATCGCGGGCCGCTCCTCCTGCGGGCTGTGCGGCGCGGAGAACATCGAGCAGGTGATGCGCGCGCTGCAGCCGGTGACCTCCGCGTTCGAAATTGCGCACACGCGCCTGCATGCGGCCTTCGAGACGCTCGCTCCGCGTCAGGCGCTCAACGCCCGGACCGGCGCGGCGCACGCGGCGGGGTGGGCGGATGCGTCCGGCGCACTGGGCCTGGTGCGGGAAGACGTCGGCCGCCACAACGCGCTGGACAAACTGATCGGCGCGGCCGCGCGCGCCAGCGTGTCGTTCGACGCGGGGTTTGCGCTGATCACCAGCCGCGCCAGTTTCGAGATGGTGCAGAAGGCGGCGACGGTGGGCATTCCGATCCTGGCGGCGATCTCGGCGCCCACGGCCCTGGCGATTCGCGTCGCCGCGGAGAGCGGCGTCACGCTGGCCGCCTTCGCCCGCGACGGCACGCACAACGTCTACACGCATCCGCAGCGCCTGCGCGAGGGCTGATCGCGCGGCTTCAGCCGCCGTAGGTGAGGCGGCGCGTCTTCCCCCAGAACACGCGGTAGGACAGCACGGTGTAGGCGAGGATGAAGGGGAGCACGATTAGCGTGCCGACCAGCACGAAGCGCAGCGACTTGTCCGCCGCGGCGGCGTCCCAGATGGTCATGCGGTCGATGACCAGATAGGGAAACAGGCTATAGGCCAGGCCGGCGAAGGCGAACACGAACACCCATACGGCGAGCACGAACGGCAGCCACTCACGCTGCGAACGCCCGGCGCGCAGGCGCGCAACGCTCGCCCCGATGGCGGTCAGGGCGGCGGCGGTGAGAAGCGGCAGCGGCAGCAGCCAGATCACGCGCGGCCACGAGAACCACTTGTCCATGATGCGCGGACTGGCGAACGGCGTGGCCGCGCTGATGACCACGACGCCCAGTGCTGCGGCGGCCAGGGCCCAGCGTGTCCACGACAGCGCCTTGTCGCGCAGCGCGCCTTCGCTCTTGATCACCAGCCACGTCGCGCCCAGCAGCGCGTAGCCGCCGGCCAGGCCGGCGCCGACCAGCAGACCGAACAGCACGAATGGCCAGCCGTCGGCGAAGCCGGTGATCACCCCGGCCAGCATCGCGCCCTGGGCCAGCGCCATGATCAGCGAGCCCACGAAGAACGCGCGGTTCCACACTTCCTGGTGCCATCCCGTCGCCTTGAAGCGCAGCTCGAATGCCACGCCGCGCATGACCAGGCCGAGCAGCATGGCGGCGACCGGCAGGTACAACGAACTGAGGATCACCCCGTGCGCCAGCGGAAACGCCACCAGCAGGATGCCCACGCCCAGCACCAGCCAGGTCTCGTTGGCGTCCCAGAACGGCCCGATCGAGGAGACCATCAGGTCCTGTTCGTCGCGTGCGGCGGCCGGCAGGAGAATGCCCACGCCGATGTCGAAGCCGTCGAGGATCACGTAGGCGAGGATGGCAAGACCCATCAGCGCCAGGAAGACGAGGGCGAGATCGAATTCGTTCATGCGTTGCTGCTCCCGGGCAGGGGCAGGACGGTGCCGGTGGGCTGCGATTCGCCGGAGGCCGGCACCGCGGGGGCATCCCCCACGGCGTTGCGTGCCAGCTGCGTGAGCACCACCAGGTAGGAGACGAGCAGGAGCGAGTAGACCACCGCGTAGCCGACGAAGGTCAGGGCGATGTTGCTCGCGGGAACCGACGAGGCGGCCTCGGCAGTGGTCAGCACGCCGTAGACGAGGTAGGGCTGGCGTCCGATCTCGGTCACCAGCCAGCCGGCGATGGTGGCGATCCAGCCGGAGAAGGTCATGGCGGCGAAGCCGACCAGCATCCATCGCGGGAACGCCCGCCGCCGCAGTAACGTCCACGCGCCGATCCACGACAGGGCCAGCATCAGCACGCCGATGCCCACCATCACGCGGAAGGAGAAGAACACCGGCGCGACCGGAGGGTGCGTGCCGGCGAAGCGGTCCAGACCTTGCAGCTCGCCCTGCGCCTCGTGCCGCAGGATCCAGCTTGCCCCCGAGGGGATCTCGAGCGCGTAGTCGTTACGCAGCTCCTGCGCGTTCGGCCAGCCGAACAGCACCAGCGGAATGTTCGGCCCGCTCTTCCAGATGCCCTCCATTGCAGCGATCTTGGCCGGCTGATGCTCGAGCGTGTTCAATCCGTGCAGGTCGCCCACGGCGATCTGCAGCGGGATGAGGAGCGCGGCGGTGAACACGCCGAGGCGCAGCATGCGTTGCGCTGGCTCGTGGTCGCGCCGTCGCAGCAGTTGGAAGGCGGAGATGCCGGCAACGAGGAAGGATGCGGTGAGGCCCGAAGCCAGCAGCATGTGGGTCAGGCGATAGGGAAAGCTGGGATTGAAGATGACCGCCCACCAGTCGGTGACGTGCAGCGTGCCGTCGATCACCTCGAAGCCTTGAGGCGTGTGCATCCAGGAGTTGAGCGCCAGGATCCAGAACGCCGAGGCGGTCGTGCCCACGGCGACGAGCACGGTGGATAGCGTGTGCAGCCACGCCGGCACGCGGTCGCGGCCGAACAGCATCACGCCGAGAAAGGTCGCTTCCAGGAAGAACGCGGTCAGCACCTCGTAGCCCAGCAGCGGGCCGGCAACGTTGCCCGCGCGCTCCATGAAACCGGGCCAGTTGGTGCCGAACTGAAAGCTCATCACGATGCCGGAGACCACGCCCAGCGCAAAGGACAGCGCGAACACCTTCACCCACAGGGCGTAGGACTTCCGCGCCCAATCCTGTCCGGGACGATCCGCCCGGACGCGCAGCACCACCAGGAACCAGGCGAGCGCGATGGTGATGGTGGGAAACAGGATGTGGAACGCGATGTTCAGGCCGAACTGAGCGCGGGCGAGCAGCAGGGGATCGTCGAACATGGCTGATCTCGATTCGGTTCGGGTACGGGGCGCGGTTCTAACCGGCAAGGGCCGTCTCCAGGTAGACCCCGTTCCGGCCCTTGCGTTCTGTGACTTCGGTCACGCCATGCTGCCCGAACGTTGCGCCGCGCCCGCGTCGCAGCCGGCGCGCTGAGGTACCCTAGCCCCCACGACCAGATCTCGATCCTCCCGATGCAATCATCCTCGGACGATCCGCCGCGCGGACCCTGGGCGCGCTGGACCGCGATCCCCCTGTACCTGCGCATCCTCGGTGCGCTCGCCCTCGGCATCGTCGTGGGCGTTGCGCTCGGCGAGCAGGCCGGTTCGCTGGCCACGCCGGCGAAGCTGATCCTGCGCCTGCTCTCCGCACTGGCGCCGCCGCTCATCCTGTTCGCCATCATCCGCGCCCTGGTTACGGCGGAGCTTCCGCCGGGCACGGCGCCCCGGCTCGCGGGCCTGCTGCTGCTCAACACCACGGTCGCGATCGTGATCGGGCTTGCGGTGGCGAACCTGCTGCAGCCCGGTGCGTGGCACGAGGTGGGGCCTTCTCCACCGTCGGCGTCCGCAACCGGAAAGCCCGGTCCGCTCGCGCAGTTCGTGGACAACATCCCGCGCAGCCTGCTCGGTCCGCTCACCGACAACGGCAGCGTGATCTCCGTGATCGTCCTGGCGCTGGCGTTCGGCGTGGCGTTGCGCCAGCTGCGCGAGCGTCCCCTGCGCACGGTGCGCGATGCGATCGACGTCGGCTTCGATGCGCTGATCGTCATCCTGCGCTGGGTGATCGAGATCATTCCCTTCGGCATCTTCGGCATCATCGCCAGCATCGTCGGCACCAAGGGCTTTGCCGCCTTCATCCCGCTGGGAGGGTTCGTCGTCGCCGTCGTGCTGGCGCTGCTGCTGCATGCGAGCTGGTATCTGCTGCGCATCCGATTCGGCTCCTGGGCGCGCCCGGCGCACGTGCTGCGCGGCACGCGCGACGCCCTGGTGATGGCCTTCTCCACGGCCAGTTCCACCGCGACGATGCCGGTCACCTACGCCTGCCTGCGCGATCGCGTGGGCCTGCGCGATCGCTCCGCCAGTCTGGGCGCGCTCGTGGGCGCGAACTTCAACAACGACGGCACCGCGCTCTACGAGGCGATGGCGGCACTGTTCATCGCCCAGGTGCTGGGCATGGACCTCACGCTCACGCAGCAGCTGCTGGTGGTGGTGACCAGCATGGCGGCCTCGGTCGGCGCCGCCGGCATCCCGGAGGCGGGGCTGGTCACCATGACCATGGTGTTCATGGCCGTCGGGTTGCCGGTGGAGTACATCGCGGTGCTGTTCTCGGTCGACTGGTTCCTCGATCGGTGCCGCACCACGATCAACGTGATGGGCGACATCAACGTGAGTGCGCTGCTCGATGGACGGCAGCGCAAGGACGACGAGCTGGACAAGGCGGACTGAGATGGACGGGAACGGCGGGAACGAGGCGGCGGGGTCCAGACGCGTGAGCGTGCGCGAGGCGGTCTTCGACCTGCTGCGCTCGTTCGGCATGAACACCGTGTTCGGCAATCCTGGATCGACCGAACTGCGCATGTTCCGCGAATGGCCTGCAGACTTCCGCTACGTGCTCGGCCTGCAGGAGAGCGTGGCGGTGGCGATGGCCGATGGCTTCGCCCAGGCACGCCGGGCGCCGGCGCTGGTGAACCTGCACTCGGCGGGCGGAGTCGGCCATGCGCTGGGAAGCGTGTTCACCGCCTGGCGCAACCAGAGCCCGCTGGTGATCGTTGCAGGACAGCAGACGCGCGCGATGCTGCCGACCGATCCCTTCCTGTGCGCGCGCGCCGCGGTCGACTTCCCCAAGCCCTACGTGAAGTGGAGCATCGAGCCGGCGCGCGCCGAGGATGTGCCGCACGCGCTCGCGCAGGCGGTGTACACGGCCGTGCAGAAGCCCTGCGGTCCGGTGTTCGTCTCGGTGCCGGAGGACGACTGGGACGTGCTCACCGAGCCGGTTCAGGCGCGATCGGTCGCGACGCGCTTCTCCCCCGATCCGGAGGCGCTCGACGCGCTCGTTGGCGCGCTCGAGGCAGCGGAGCGTCCCGCGCTGGTGGTGGGGGCGGCGATCGACCAGGACGGCGCCTGGGACGACGTGGTCGCGCTGGCGGAGCGACTCCAGGCGACCGTCTGGCACAGTCCGATGGCCGGGCGGCGCGGCTTTCCGCAGTGCCATCGGTTGTTCGCGGGCTTCCTGCCGCCGTTGCGCCAGCCGCTGGCCGACCGGCTGGCGCAGCACGACGTGGTGCTGGTCATCGGCGCACCGGTGTTCCTGTACCACGTGCACACCGAGGGCGCCTACGTCACGCCGGGAACCCGGTTGTTCCAGCTCACCGACGACGCCGAGCAGGCTGCGCGGGCCCCGGTGGGCAGCAGCCTGTTCGCGAGTATCGGATTGGGCGTGGCGCAGCTCCTGGCGCGCGTGCGCGCGTCGCAGCGCCCGGCACCGTCCGTCGCACCGCGCGAATCCGCCCCTGCGGCAAGCGATCCGATCGGCGGCGAATACGCCATGCACGTCCTGCGCGAGACCTTTCCGGCGAACGCCGTGCTGTGCGAGGAGGCGCCTTCGCACCGCAACGCTCTGCACGAACACTTCTCGGTGGACACCAGCGGCGGCTTCTACGCATGCGCGAGCGGCGGCCTGGGCTTCGCGCTGCCGGCGGCGGTGGGCGTGGCGCTCGCCGATCCCTCGCGCAAGGTGGTCGCCGTGGTCGGCGACGGGTCCAGCCTGTACACCATCCAGGCGTTGTGGTCGGCCGCGCAGCACGGCCTGCCCATCACCTTCGTCATCCTGAACAACAGCGGCTATGGCGCGGTGAAGTCGCTCGGGCTGCGCATGGGCCTCGCGACAATGCCCGGCAGCGACGTGCCGGGTGTGGATTTCTGCAGCGTCGCGCGCGGCTTCGGCTGCCGCGCATCGCGGGTGGAGCGTGCGCGCGACCTCGCGGGCGCACTTCTCGAGGCGCACGCCGCGGACGGACCCTGGCTGGTCGAGGTGAGGATGAATCCCGATGCCGACAAACTCTACTGAGCGCGTGCTCCGGCGCCTGCTCGGCGTGACGGTGGCCTGCCTCGCAATGTTGGGCGGGCCGTGCCTGGGCGAGGACTACGATCTGGTGATCGCCGGCGGGCGGGTGATGGATCCCGAGAGCGGCCTCGACGGCGTGCGTGACGTCGGCGTGCGCGGCGGCAAGGTGGAGGCGCTCAGCGCGACGCCGCTTCGCGGGGCGCGCACCATCGATGCCAGCGGGCTGGTGGTCGCGCCGGGCGTCATCATCCTGCACTGGCACGG